>CAMDOA010000011.1 GCA_945903305.1 Chitinophaga pinensis | reverse complement strand
TTGTTCAGTTCTTCGGCGAGCATTTCGTTACCCACCATTTTTTTTGCCATTCCAAGCGGAACATGTCCCTTTCTGAAACCGGGCATATTTAATTTCTTGCTGTAAACTTTTATTGCTTCTTCCACTTTCGGCAAGTAATCATCAGGAGCAATGTTGATGTTGACCTGTACATGAAGGTCGTTGAGATTTTCTTTTGTAATGATCATGCTAAAAATTTCGGATTATTAATTCGTAAAGAGTTTGTAATTTTTCAGAAAAGCTGATTAATTTAAGTTGACAGGTTGTTTGAAGTGCTTTTGCTACAAAATATCTTAATGATTAATTCACCTGATTACTAAAACAAAGTGCGGGTAGAGGGGGTCGAACCCACATGCCTTGCGGCACCAGATCCTAAGTCTGGCGCGTCTGCCAATTTCGCCATACCCGCATTGTTTTAATTTCAGTATTTCAAAAATCTAAGTACTCAAAGTGACTTGCGGTATCCCGACTTCAGTCGGGACGCATCTGCCAATTTCGCCATTCCCGCATTTATTTTTCAGGGACGGCAAATGTAATACAGAATGGAGATGGAAAGTGTGATAGAAAAAAAATATTATCGGGAATAATGGAAATAAAAAACCGCCTTCAAATCTCCCGTCAGGTAAAACACCAAACCTAAAGTGAGCGTGGAAGAAGGCGGTTAAATCTTGAAAGATTTTCGGTTTGAACGAATTTCCCTTTGTGTTTTCTTCTGTGTTTGAGGTCTTCTACAAACGAATTGAAAATAGGTTACACAGAATAAAATATTTTCGAATAATTTTTATAAAAGGAAATATTCCTTTTACCCAAGCAAGAAAAATACAGTACTAATTAGCGAATGAATTTAATGCTTACCAGCTTGATAATCATCGTTCAGCATTCCGTTTTCCATTGCATACTTAATAAGTCCGGCAGTATTTTTCACGCCAAGTTTGCGCAATAAATTTTTCCGGTGAGTAATTATGGTCATGGGACTATTATTCAACTTCACTGCAATTTCTGCATTGGTTAACTCTGTTGCAATCAGTTTTAAAATTTCCAATTCCTTTTTTGTGACTTCTGATTTGCGAACCGGAGGCATTTTGTTTTCAGATGAAGTATGATCGCCGGCATTCATTTTATCAATCATTCTGAGTGATACTTCGCTACTTACATATCGTTCACCTTTAAATACGGTTGAAATTGCAGTAATCAGTTCGGCTCTTCCCGCATTCTTTAATAAGTATCCTGATGCTCCGGCCTTAATCATTTCCGATACATATAATGTATCGTCGAACATAGTAAGAGCAAGAATTTTTACATCGGGATATAGCTGGCGGATTTTTTTTGTGGCTTCAATGCCATTTATCTTAGGCATATTAATATCCATTAAAATAACATCGGGCACATTAGTTTTTAATTGCTCCAATAAATCTTCACCGTTTTCAGCTTCACCTATCAACTTTACTTCCTGACTATCGCGGGTGAGCGCTTTAATTCCTTCAATAAAAAGCTGGTGATCGTCGGCAACAAAAATTTTAATTAGTTCCATAATTATTTCTTAATGAATTTGTGAATCAAAATTATCAGGTGAATATACAACCAACGGAATGGTTAGTTAGTTATTGCTAACTACTATTTGTGAATAATAACTTCGGAATTATTTAAGCGGAAGTTCAATACTGAACTTGGTTCCGATTTTTTGAGTGGATAGCACATCAATTTTCCCACCCAACATTTGCACCCGTTGAAATATTTTTTTCAAACCCAACCCACGCGGATGATGCAATTCCTTCTGGTAATTAAATCCTATTCCATCATCTGAAATTTCTATCAACAATGTAGAACCGTGTTGGTAAATAAAAATTTTTGAGTTCACTGCTTTAGAGTGATACATAATATTTTTAAGCAGTTCCTGTAAAATTCTGTATGCTGTGGTTTCCAGCGCAATGGGTAAACTTATTTCTGAATTTATAATGTGAATTTGTATTGCCAACAAAGCCGAATCATTAATTCGGTTCACGAGATTGTTAATGGCATTAGTTAAACCAAAATCCATATTCATTGGCATTTCATGATGTGCCAGGTTTCTGATTTGTTCTATTGCCTCATCTAATAAATTAACTCCGCCATTAAATGATTCTTTTGATTCAGGTGAAAGATTGCTTGTTTCCTTTTCAATCGACGAAAATTTTAATTTGATACCGGCAAGCATAGCACCTAACTCATCATTGAGGTATTCAGCAAATCTTCTTCGTTCTAATTCTTCAGTATGAATGAGTGTTTCAATCCATTCTAATTTTTCGTTAAACGGGTGATGATGGTTACCCGCCTGTTGCAACATGCGACCTGCTTCAAGTAATTTTTTTAATGAAGAAGTTTTTTCTTCATTCATTTCCTTACCTGATTGCGTGGTTGCTGCCATTGATGAATTATTTTTGAATTGAAATTTTGTGAATGTAAATGTTGCAATTGGTGGCAGCCGAAATGAAAATTAAAATGATACACATTGCCTTCGTTGATATTTTTACAAAGTTGACACACCGAGTTTACACTACATTTCAGCCCTGATGAAAAAGTTTTTTTTAACGATTGGTTTATTGTTATGTATTTGCTCTTCTGATGTAAATGCTTCAACTTATTATTTATCATCCAGTTCAGGCAACGATAATTTTTCAGGGATATTTCCAGATTCAGCTTGGGAAACAATAGGGAAGATAAATTCTATTACCTTACTTCCCGGAGATTCAGTTTTATTAAAATGTAATGATGAATTTTATGGAACTCTTATTATTCAAAATTCCGGAAGCATAAATTCCCCAATCTATTTTGGAAAATATGGTATTGGTGCATTACCAATTATAACCGGTTTCAAGAAATTAACCGGTTGGAATAACAACGGAAATGTGTTTTCATTGAATGATACTAACCATATAAAAAGTATTTGGTTTAATGATAAATGGATGCAACCTGCTCGTTATCCGAATTCGGGTTTGCTGAGTGTTTATAGTTCATTCCTTAGTACCGGTATATTTTCACCTGACCTAATTCAATCAACCGGCTATTGGAATAATTCAAGTGCAGTAATTCGTGCCAATGAATTTCAATATGATATCGCTGAAATAATAAATTTTGATCAAGGATTCTTAACTTTTGCAGGTCCTATTTCACAAATTATTCCACAATTTCATGGATTCTATTTACAAAATCATTTGGGAGCACTTGATACATTAAACGAATGGTATTGCGATACTTTAAATCAACTTATCTTTATAATACCACCTCAATTTTCAAACATTTCTAATGCAACTATTGAAGGGTCTGTGCTTGAATATGGAATACTTTGCAATGAAATTGTAAGCCATCTGATTTTTGATAGTTTAAGTTTTACAGGTCAATCTATTGATGCGATTCGGTTTTCTAAATCAATCAATAATATTGAAATTAAAAATTCATCCTTTAAAAAAATTAAACAACAAGCATTGCGATTTTTTCAGACTTCAAACCATGTAAAAATTTTAAATAATAAAATTAGCGACACTGGAGGTGATGCGATATCCAGTTTCTTTTTATTTAACGGAAAAATAGCAGGCAATGAAATAAGGCGAACCGGTATAAACATTGGCTTCGGTTACGATAAAATTTATCAGGCAATTGCTATTCACCTTGAATCAGGAATTCATGATACAATTATTGATAATTATATTGATAGTACTTGTTACAACGCAATTAGCCTTTATAATTTAGGTAACAGAATTGAACGAAATTTTATAAATCATTCTTCTCTGAATTTAAATTTCGGTGGAGGAATTACCCTTTTTGGAAATGAATCAAATAGCGTTTTAATAAAAGATAATTTTATTTTAAACACACGGGGTGATGTAACCGGTTTAAAATTCCAAAAACCTTTTTCATTTGGAATTTTTTTAAACGATTACTGCCATCACGATTCCATAATCAACAACACCATAATAAATTCCGATTCTTATGGCATTTATGTTGGGCAATTCAATCATCATCATTTTATAAAAGGAAATGTGCTTTATAATAATCAAGCAGGACAGGTTTTTATTACAGATGGCGCCACCCAAAATTCGACCAATCAAATTGAATTGAAAAACAATATTCTTTATTCATTAAACCATAATCAGAAAGTGGTTCAATTAAATGCCAAGAGTGAAAATTTTCTTCCCTTAAATTCCGACAGCAATTACTATTGCAATCCGTATGACTATTTTCCCATCTATGAAGAAATAAATTCAGACACAATCATAGAAAAAAAAGTATTCTCCCTTTCAAGTTGGAATCAAAACACTTTACAGGATTCAAACAGTCATGTTTCTAATGTGGAATGGAAAAATCAGTATGCAACTGATACTACCGGAAATGATTTAATTTCCAATGGAAATTTCACAAACAATTATGATGACTGGAGCACAATTCCTTTAAATAATAATTCGCTTCTACTCGATAACTTAACCATGATGGATGGTGGATGTATAAAATTTGAAATTACCGCAACCGATTCAACCGCAACTGCTAAAATTGTTTCAAATCAGTTTCCTTTTCAAAACAATCAATACTATGAAATGTCATTTTCTGTTTCAGGTTCCAATGAAAGCATAGTGCGCTCAGATATTACTTATCAGGTTTCGCCTTACGGCAGTGTGGGGTTTAACAAATATTTCCCAATTGAAACAAGCCGCACGGATTACAATTATTTTTTTCAATCTACACAATATATTACTCCTCTTGCGCTGAGTTTCGAATTGCACCAACCCGATTCTCTTGTTTACTTCGATAACATTCACCTGTTTCCAGTTTCTGTTTTCAAACACGACTCCATACTAATGTCGGTTTTGCTGATGAATTATTCACCCAATACGGTATCAATTCCGCTCGGTGCCGATTCTGTTTTTCGCGATCTGGATGGAAACATTGTTACAGGTTCTTATCTATTGAATCCTTATTCTTCCTATGTATTGGTTTTAGATTCGCCACTGCATCTGATTACGGTAAAAGAAATTCAAAAACAAAATTCAATACATGTTTTTCCAAATCCGGTTCAGGCAACCAACGGAAAAATAACTGTTCAACTGCCCGATGAAAATAAATATGACTATGAAGTTTATGATTTAACCGGACGGAAATTTTTATCCGGAAAATTTTCAGGTTCGACCATTAATGCTTTTTCAATGAAGAATGCTTCAGCAGGAATGTATATTTTATCCATTCGCTCCGACAATAAAGTATGGCATCAAAAAATAGTTGTTGTAAATTGAGGGACTTATGAGTGAGTTTAAAGACACAAAGAAGGAAATGATTGTGGTTGAAAAAAATCCATCTGCTTATGCAGAAAATCATCCTGTTCAAAAGGAAGCCGAAGATTCTATCACTAATCTTGAGCGAAAAGAGATTTTAAAACAGTATCGGAATTTATTGTTGTCGCTGAAACCACAAATGCAAAAAGGCGATCACAAACAAATTCGCCTCGCTTTTGAAATGGCATTGGATGCGCACAAAGAAATGCGCCGCCGAAGTGGAGAGCCCTACATTTTACATCCGCTTGCCGTGGCACAAATTGTGGCAAAAGAAATTGGGCTTGGGCCGGTTGGTGTGATATGCGCATTACTTCACGATGTAGTGGAAGATACAGAAATTACATTGGAAGATGTTGAGCGCGAGTTCGGAAAAAAAGTAAAAGAAATTATTGACGGCCTTACAAAAATTGCCGTGATTTTTGATCAGCATGGTTTTGTGCAGGCCGAAAACATCCGGAAGATTTTACTTACACTGGCAAAAGATGTTCGGGTTATTTTAATAAAGTTGGGCGATCGGTTACATAATATGCGCACCATGGATTCAATGCCGCGCAACAAGCAATTGAAAATTGCTTCCGAAACAGTTTATCTCTATGTTCCGCTCGCACATCGATTAGGGTTGTATGCTATTAAAACTGAATTGGAAGATTTATCACTTAAATATTCAGAGCCTAAAATTTATAAGCAGATAACGCTAAAACTTGCCGATTCGAAAAAGGAAAGAGATAAATACATCAATGAATTTATAAAGCCGGTAAAAGAAGTTATTCCCGAACATGGAATAAAAAAGTTTGAAATATTCGGGCGCCCGAAATCCATTTCTTCAATCTGGCGAAAGATGAAGGAGCAAGGAGTTCCGTTCGATGAAGTGTATGATAAGTTTGCCATCCGGATTATTGTTGATTCAGATATTGAAAATGAAAAAGCTGATTGCTGGCGGGTGTATTCCATTGTCACCGATTTTTATCACCCGAATCCTGATCGGCTGCGCGATTGGATTTCAACACCGAAAGCAAATGGGTACGAAGCCTTGCATACTACCGTTATGGGGCCAAAAGGCAAATGGGTGGAGGTTCAGATTCGCACCAATCGAATGAATGAAATTGCCGAGAAAGGTTATGCCGCTCACTGGAAATACAAAGAGAAGGATAAAGAAAATCAAACCGGCGAATCTGCGGTGGATGATTGGCTGCGAAGCATTCGCGAACTGTTGGAAAATCCGGATACAAACACACTTGATTTCATTGATGATTTTAAACTGAATTTGTTTGCTGATGAAATTTATGTATTCACTCCAAAGGGCGACATGAAGGTATTGCCAAAAAATTCTACCATTCTCGATTTCGCTTTTGAAATTCATTCTGATGTCGGATACCGATGCATTGGTGCAAAACTGAATCAGAAAATTGTTCCCATCAGTCACCGATTGAACAATGGAGATCAGGTGGAAATTCTGACTTCAAAAAAAATGAAACCTTCAGAAGACTGGATGAATTATGTAGTAGCGGCAAAAGCAAAATCAAAACTCAAAGATATTTTTCGTGAAGAGCGCCGACGCATAATTTCTATTGGAAAAAAAGCATTGGAAAATATTTTCAGGGAATACAAGGTAAATTTTAATAACCCGAACCTGAATAAATTATTGGGATTTTATAAACTCACCAACCTGAACGATTTGTATTACAGCATTGGTGTGGGGAATTTTCACATCAGCGAGATTCAGAATTTTGTGAAACAGGGCGACGAAATTGAATTGCGGAATAAGGAGAAGAAAAACAGTGTAGATGTAGAATTGGCTATAAAAAATAAATTGCAACACAATGCAAACCTATTTGTGTTTGGCGAAGGTTCTGAAACTGTTGACTACAATTTGGCTGAATGTTGTAAACCAATTCCAGGTGATGATGTGTTTGGTTTCATTGGGAAAAATGGTGAAGTAGAAATTCACCGACCCAATTGTCCGAAAGCGATAAATTCTATTTCAAAGTATGGATATAAAATAGTGCGCACCAAGTGGACCAAGCAGCACCAGATAACTTTTCTAACCGGAATTAAAATTACAGGTATTGATGATGTGGGAGTGATGTATAAAATCACCAATGTCATTTCGGGCGAAGCAAAAATTAATATGCAATCCATCACCATTGAAACAAAGGATGGATTGTTTGAAGGGATAATTAAAGTGTTTGTGAAAGACACTCAGCAACTACAAGATCTGATGGGTAGTATGAAAGACTTGGAAGGAATTTTAACTGTTACGAGATTCGAGGAAATTTCAGAAAATGAAAAAGTCGTATAATTATTTCTTAAATAAATTATGAAACAAGTCGAATTATTAAAACAGGTACGACAGTTTTTTACTCAATACCTTGAAGAAAAAAAGCAACGAAAAACTCCGGAGCGGTATACCATACTCGAGGAAATTTATAAGCGCAATGATCACTTTGATGCTGAAAAATTATTTCAGGATTTAAATAAAAAAGAACACCACATCAGTCGTGCAACAGTGTATAACACACTTGATTTATTGTTGAGTTGTCAGTTGGTAAAAAAACATCAGTTCGATAACAATCAGGCGCTCTACGAAAAATCGTTTGGTTATAAACAGCACGACCATATAATTTGTAAAGACTGTCATAAAGTAGTTGAGTTCTGCGATCCGCGCATTCATCAAATCACAACCAAGATGGGCGAATTGCTGAAATTTAAAATTGACAATCACACTTTGATTTTATATGGGTTGTGTGAGAGTTGTGAGAAAAAGAGAAAAGATATCAGCAGTTAGCTTTTAGCGATTAGCATTTTGTCTTGTAAAAATATTTTCAAAATATATTCTCTTTATCCAACTGTATGTATTCTACCTGTTTTCGGATTTGATCTCGATGAAGTCGGGGTGCGAAATATTCCGGAAAAAATTTAAGCGAACAATATTTCAATTCCGAAGGACCGAATGAACTGATGAACCAATTAACAAATGAACTAATTTGTTTGTAACTAAAGTTTTGTTTTCTCAATGTTCAACATCAATTTTGGCGGCTCAAATTATCAATACAAAAAAATTCAGTGAATGCCAGTTGATGTATTACTCGGGTTGCAATGGGGCGACGAAGGAAAAGGAAAAGTGGTTGACTACCTCGCACCCAATTACGATTTAGTGGCACGCTTTCAGGGCGGACCCAATGCCGGTCACACTTTAAATATTGACGGAAAAAAATTTGTACTGCATACTATTCCTTCCGGAATTTTTAATGCGGGTTGCCAGAATCTCATTGGCAATGGTGTGGTGATTGACCCGGTAACTTTTCAAAAAGAAATTGAAGGATTAAAAGCGGTGGGTGTTGATGCGCACAAAACACTTTTCATTTCGCGCAAGGCGCATCTCATTCTTCCATCGCACAGAGCGTTGGATGCTGCATCGGAAGCGCACAAAGGAGTTTCAAAAATCGGCTCCACACTTAAAGGAATTGGTCCGGCATACATGGATAAAACCGGTCGCAATGGTTTGCGTGTCGGCGATATTGAAAGTCCGAATTTCTACGACAAGTACAAACAGTTATTGGAAAAACATTATCAATTATTGAAGCAATATGATTATGTGCATGATATTCCATCAATGGAAAACGATTTTTTTGCAGGCATTGAATGCATTAAATCTTTCAAGCTCGTGGATGGAGAATATTTTATCAATGAAATGTTGCAACAGAATAAAAATGTTTTAGCAGAAGGAGCGCAAGGTTCCATGCTCGATATTGATTTCGGAACTTATCCGTTCGTCACTTCTTCCACCACATTAACTGCCGGAGTTTGCACAGGTTTAGGAATATCTCCCAATCACATCCGCCATGTTTTCGGAATCACAAAAGCATATTGCACACGAGTAGGCAGCGGCCCCTTCCCCACTGAATTATTAAATGATGAAGGTGAAATGATGCGTGTTGAAGGAAAAGAATTCGGTTCAACAACAGGTCGCCCGCGCCGTTGCGGATGGATGGATATGCCCGCGCTTCGTTATGTAATAATGTTGAATGGTGTTACTCATTTAATAATTACAAAAGCTGATGTGCTCAAAGTATTTGATGAAATAAAAGTGTGCGATAGTTATAATCTGAATGGAAAATCAATTGATGGAATTCCGTATGATTTGTGCGATAGTAATGTTCAACCGGTTTACGACAGCATGAAAGGCTGGGGAAAAGAAATTGAAACAATAAAAACCGCCGTAGAAATTACTGATGGATTAGAAAAATATATTCAGTATGTTGAACAGAAATCAGGAGTGAAAGTTGCTTTGCTCTCCACCGGTCCCGGCCGTGAACAGTTAATCGTTTTAGATAAAAATTTGTCTCGCTAAAAAAATAATTGAAAAAAAATTTTGAACATTCAAAAACAGTTTCAAAATTTACAGTCCATTCATCAACACTCATGAAAAAACCTTCCACCAAATCAACAGGCAAACCTTCCGTCAAGAGTTCTGCGCCAAAGAAAGCGGCCAAACCATTTGCTGCAGCCGGAAAGAAAAACTCCGGAGATTCTCCAAAACCTTCGACCAAAAAGAAGCAAGACGATGATGAAGATTTAGATGAATCAAATCTTGAAATCGAAGAGGATTTTGATTTGGATGATGACTTTACAAAATTATCTGATGATGAAGATGAAGACGACGATTATTAGTCGTCAATAATTATTTCAATGATACAACCAAGCGGCAGTACTGATACTAAACGGACTGCCGTTTTTTTTTATCTATCCGATAAAAAAATATTCAAACGAAAATCCATACAGTGGGCGCAACAATATTCAACCATAGTCGCTCTTGATAATAATGACTACACAAGTCATTTGCATCAAAAAGAAACTTACTTACTTGCTGTTGGTAAAAAAAATGAAATTTTTACTTCGGAAAATTGTTTTTCTAAACTTCAGAATTTTATAACTGAAAATGCAGGTTGGAAATTCGGCTTCATCAGCTACGATGCTAAAAATGAAATCGAAAATCTGCTTTCAAAAAATACAGAGCATTTAAACTTTCCGTTGCTGCATTTTTTTATCCCTGAAATTTTAATCAGAATAAAAGATGAAGGAGTAGAAATCATTTCATCAGTAAAAAATGAATCGGAAATTTTTCATGCGATAAATAATACAGAAATTATTGATGCACATCTTCCCTCCTTTCCCGAAGTAAAAACGAATATGACAGATGATGAATATTTATCGAAGGTAGAAAATGTAAAAGAACATATTCGTCAAGGTAATGTGTATGAACTGAATTTGTGCCGGCAATTTTATTGCCAGCACTATCAATGCAATCCACTGTCATTGTATTTTGTACTGAATGAAATATCACCGGCACCGTTTTCTGCATTTTATAAACTGGAAAATAAATATTTGTTATGCGCCAGTCCGGAACGGTTTTTATTGAAACAAGGAAATATAATTACCTCGCAGCCCATGAAGGGAACAAGCAGAAGAAGCGAAGAAGCATCAGCCGATAAAAATTTGCGCGAACAATTATTCAACAGTGAAAAAGACAGGGCCGAAAATGTAATGATTGTTGATCTGGTTCGAAATGATTTATCGAGAAGCTGCATGGCCGGAACCGTGCAAGTTGATGAATTGTTTGGTATTTATTCTTATCCACGAATTCATCAAATGGTTTCTACTGTGAGCGGTGAGTTAAGAAATGAATCAACAATTTCCGAAGCCATAAAAAATGCATTTCCAATGGGCAGCATGACCGGTGCTCCGAAAATAAGAGCCATGCAGCTGATTGATGAACTCGAAAATTCAAAACGCGGATTATTTTCAGGAACTGTGGGATACATAAACAATGAAAATGATTTTGATTTCAATGTCGTTATCAGAAGTATTCAATATGATTCCGAAAAAAAATATTTATCATTTTCTGCCGGTGGAGCAATTACCATTGATTCAAATGCACAAGCAGAATTGGAAGAAATACAATTGAAATCAGCTGTAATCAGAAACATACTTTAATAATAAAATCACAGACTGCTATTTTGCGGATATAAATCACCTATGACATTTATAGTTTGAATTATTAAAAATTCAATGAATTAATTTTCGCGTGCTGTTTGGGTTGCACCGCCCCGCTTTTAAAATGCATAAGTTCAGCAATCGTTAAACATTTTCCGTTAGTTATCTTTCAACAATTACTCTTTTTGTTTCTACTCTGTTTTCATCACGGTAAACCAAGAAATAAATTCCTGCAGCTTTATTACTTAAATCAATATTCATGTTTGTATCACTGGTTTCATTCCGCCATAATATTTCGCCCAAAACATTAGTCAGTTCAATAGAAAAATTATTTACCGGAAATAATAATTCAACATTTATTATTCCGAATGTCGGATTCGGGAATACCATCATGCTAAATAAATTATCAGCTACATATTCATTTCTAACAACAGGAGTAGTGAAATTCTGAAGTGAACTGAAAGTGGATGATCCACCCGAACAAATGGCTTTTATTTTAAATTCGTAGGTAGTAGATGCCAGAAGATTAATTAATGTGGCACTGGTTAATGCCGTGTTTACCTGCTGCCATTGTGTGGTTCCCACTTTTTTATAAATCAACTGAAAACTATTTGACGCACATAAAGCCGACCATGAAACAGAAACTGATGTTGAATTAATTATAGTAACAGTGATACTGGCAGGTGTAGTACAAACTTTTGTCGTTGCAGTTTTTGTCATCCATCCGCCGGTTGCATTGCTGGCACAATAAGCTGAAACCTGGAACTGATAATTGATTGCCGGATTCAATCCTGCAAAATCATAAAATAAATTAGAGCCAACATTTACGGCAACCGACCAAGTTGTAGTTCCTGTCTGCCGAAATCTGACTTTGTAATAACTCATATTAGCAACCGAACTCCAGTTTAATCTTGCACTGCATGAAGTTAAATTGCTGACTAAAAGATTTTGTGGTTTAGCCAATAAGGCCTGCGCTACTATAAAAGAATTTACTGAACTGCAACCGTTTCCTGTTACAGTTACTACATAAGTTCCGGCATTCAATCCTGAAATATCTTCTGCGGTTAATCCTGTATTCCATAAAAAAGAATACACGCCTAAATTCATTCCAATATCAATGGCACCTGTTCCGGGGCATTGCGCATCAGTTATAGATTCTGATGCGATTGCCGGTATTCCATTTACAATTACTGAAAAGAATCGACTGGCAACACACCCGTTAATATCAGTTCCGGCAACAGTATAATTTGTGGTGATAGTTGGCGATGCAACAACCACTGCTCCGGAAGTTGTATTTAATCCGGTGGAAGGAAACCAGCTGTAATTAATAGATCCGTTAGCAGTAATTGTAACTGCTGAACCTGCACATATAGTTGGCTGAATTGGAATAATATCTGGAGGAATGGTTGGTGGATAAACAGTAACTACAATCTGATCAGAAGAACTGCATCCTACAGCATTGATTACTGTTAGTGTATAAGTTGTAGTTGATGCACTAAAACAAATTGGATTACTAATGGTGGCATTCGATAACCCTGAAACCGGCGACCATGAATAACTGATTCCGCCACTGCCATTTAATGTAACTGCGTTGTTGCTGCATTTCATCATATCAATTCCGGCATTGGCAATTGGTGCTGAAAGTATATGAACAGAAACTGTATCGCTTGCCAAACAACTGTGATCATCAGTTACTGTAACAGTAAAAGTGGTGTTCATCGAAACTGTAGCTGTTGGATTACTGATTGTTGTATTTGATAATCCCGTTGATGGCGACCACGAATAAGATAAACCTCCGCTTGCATTTAACTGAACTGAATTTCCGGCACAAACACTTTGACTCGCACCTGCATTTGCGTTGGGAGTCGCATAAACATTTACAACTACCACATCGCTAACAGTACATCCAAGTGCTGAACTGGCAACAATGGTATAAGTTGTTGTTGCAGTTGGTGAAGCCGTTGGAGTGAGTGAAGTATTATTATTTAATCCGGTTGATGGCGACCATAAATAAGTGCTGCCTGTTCCTGTTCCGCTTAAAGTTGTTGAAGTTCCGGGACAAATAAATTTATCGCCGCCTGCATTAACAATTGGCATTGCATTAACCAAAACTTTTACAATAGAAGTATCCGTACAACCTGAACTGTTAGTGGCAGTTAAAGTGTAAGTAGTATTCACAGTAGGCGAAGCAATTGGATTGGCTATAGTTGAATTTGATAATCCGGTTGATGGCGACCACGCATAAGTTGTTCCACCGGTTCCATTCAGTTGAACACCACTTCCCTGGCAAACAGATAAATTATTTCCTGCATTGGCAAAATCAATACTCACGGTTTGAATATTGTAATACACGCCGGTTCCGCCTCCAAAACCCCAGTACACATTCGGATTTCCTGCAAAATAATTTGCGATAATATTATTGTTATACGACAATCTTAAAACTCCATCAAAATAAATCCGCAATCGGTTGAGCGATGGAGTCCACTGAATTCTTCCTGTATGACAAACACAATCTTCCACATTTGCTTGCGTGGCCGAAATCTGAACAGGCCCTGCCTGATTTACTGTTAAGTCACCATCTTTAATAATGGCAATATGATCGTAAGCCGGATCGGGCCAACCTTCAAAAGTATTCGGGTTAGTATCAAACTCAACAGCAAGCGAAGGGGTAATTATAGAAGTGCTTGTGTAACCCATTCCGCCACCATTACCACCCAACGCACCGGCTCCGTAAACAGAATTGTGAAACAGGAAGGCAATTCCATCGGCTCCATTATTATTAATGCAACCCAGATTTATAAAAAAAGTTAAATCGAATGGATTGTTAAGATTAATTTGTGTAGTGGCAAAAAAATTACCGCCTTGTCCTGTGGTCGAGTCGGTTAATCGAAATGTTCGGGGTGTAACCTGAACACAACTACCATTTGTTTGATACGGCTGCGATTGACTGAAGAACGAAAATGAAAACAGAAAAACGGAAACGACTAAAGTTATTTTCTTCATGATTTGTATTAAAGTTGGCTAAAATAATTCTTTCGTAGATTGATAAAATAAATGTTTAAAAATTTAATAAAAATTTCATACTCCTGAAACCAATGCCGAATAAAGATTCAATCAAAGTATGTTTATCCCGAAAAAATTTATCTGCATTCAAAATGGATGAATCTCACATACTTGACGAATCACTGTCTAAAGAAACCGGATTCAGATTAGATCAGGGATTTTGCTACTTCACTCCCACCGGTTTGGATATCCGCAATAACCGGTTTTCATTTTCAACAAAACATAAAGCAGGAATTCTTCAATGGTTATTCGGTGTAATACTGCCGGTTATTTTGATAATAGGAAATGGTTTGCTGGCTTATAAAGCATTTGCAAACAACGAAAGCATCAGTTTGTATGTTACGATTTGTTGTTGGGTGCTGTATGTTTTTTTTATACGAATTGCGTTGCGCCCTCCGAAAATTTTTATTGAACGGAATTCCATCATCAGAATTAAACAATTGATGGCCCTTCGTTTTTTTTCAAAAGGATACTTTTCGATTCGTTATTTGCATAATGGAAAAGAAAAGAAATCCATTTTAATGCTACCCGGAGTTTGGAGTAACGATATTGCAGAAACTGAAAAAGCGGTACGATTATTAAAAGAAAATAATTACGCAGTTGAATGAACAACCTAAATGAATTTATAAATGGTTTCGCAGAATTATTTCCTGGCGAGTCAAAATTATTTCCTTGGGAAATAACAAGCAATCTGAAACTGATTTTAGAAAAATATATTTTGAAGTTGAAGGCAAATTATAAAATCGAGAATGGAATTGCCATTCACCAATCCGCAATTATTGAACAGGGAGTTGTTTTAAAAGCAGCAATTATTATTTCTGAAAATTGTTTTGTTGGTGCGAATGCATACTTGAGAGCAGGGGATTATTTAGCTAAATCTGTTACAGTTGGTCCGGGTTGCGAAATAAAATCGAGCATCATTTTCTCGAACACCGTCATCGCGCATTTTAATTTTATCGGTCACAGCATAATCGGCAATTAAGTAAACTTCGAAGCCGGAGCACACACCGCCAATCATTACAACGAACGAACCGATAAACAAATTTCTGTTTTCTTCTTTGGGAAAATTATAGAAACCAACACCGAAAAATTCGGAGCATTGGTTGGCGATAATTCCAAAGTTGGAGCAAATGCAGTTCTATCTCCGGGAACTATTCTTCCGAAAAATTCAATTGTGAAAAGGTTGGAATTGGTAGCGCAAATTCCAGAAGAAAAATAAATAGCGTCAAACCACTCCTGACTTCCTTCTCCCATCTTCCAGCCTTCAATAACCACAAGCGGAATATCCACACCCAAACTTGAATACACTTTTCGTGTTGTGTTGTTCGTTCAGATAATTTTACTGCGATGAATAAAATCAGAATCGGAATTTTTTTTGGCGGCAGTTCGCGCGAGCGCGAAATATCTTTTGCCGGAGGCAGAACAGTTTATGACAACCTCAATAAAACAATTTTCGAACCTTTTCCGATTTTCATTGACAGCTTTCACAACCTGATTTTGCTCGACTGGCAATACATTTATAAAGGCAGCATCCGCGATTTTTATCCATCTGTTAATTTCATTCAAAATACTGCTCATCCTTTTCAGGTATATATTGAATCATTGGGAAAACTATCTATTGAAAAACAAGAAGAAATAATTTCTACTGTAGGAAAAAAAATTCTTCCCAACGAACTCAACTCAATTATTGATTTTGCTTTTCTCGCGCTGCACGGTTCGTACGGTGAAGATGGAAGTATTCAAGGCATTCTTGATTTTTATCAGATTCCGTATTCAGGTTCAGGCATTCTTCCCTCGGCAATAGGTATCAATAAAGCTTTTCAAAAGCGTATGATGAATGCAGGTGGCTTTACTCCAACCCGTTTCAAAACTGTTACACGCGACGAGTGGTTGCATGCAGATAAAAATTCATTGATTGAAAAAAGTGTTACAGCAGTCGGATTGCCGTTGGTTATTCGACCTGCGAATCAGGGTTCATCCATTGGTGTTTCAATCATTCACGAAAAAGATATTACAGCAATTACTAAAGCAATTGACAAAGCATTTTTCTTTTTCGAATGGAAAGCTGCCGAATGGAAAAATAAAAACGAAGAAGAAAAAATCACTTTCCTAAATAACCTCTGTGACATACGGGAAAATGTTGGATTGCCATTGAGAGTAAATGGAAAAACATATTACCATCCTGAAGAATTATTTCAGTTGTTTGAAAAATCTGCAGCGAAAAATATTCCACAATTAATTCTCGAAGCCGATGATGCTGAGATAGAAATTCTGATTGAAGAATTTATTGAAGGAAAAGAATTTTCGTGCATCGTTGTGGTTGACGAAAAAAATAATCCCATTGCTCTTCCACCCACCGAAATTGTAAAAGGAAAAGAGGTTTTCGATTATCGTTCAAAATACCTCGCCGGACTTTCGCGCAAAATAACCCCGATACAAATTCCCGACGAACAGATTGAAGCGATTCGAAAAGAGTGCGAGAAATTATTTTCCTTCTTTGGGTTTCATGTGTATGCACGAATTGATGGGTTCATACGCCCCGACGGAAAAATTATTCTCAACGACCCAAACACTACGAGCGGTATGTTGCCGTCTTCGTTCTTCTTTCATCAGGCAGCAGAGATTGGTTTAAATCCTTCTCAGTTTCTTTCGTTCATCATACATACAAGTGTGCGCGAACGGATGCGAACCAATGTGCGCCCTGCGATTTACGAGCCACTCTTACAGCGACTCAACAATGGAATTGATAAACTACAGCAACATACTGAAAACAAAATTCGCATCGCAGTTATTCTCGGCGGCTACTCTACTGAACGACACATCAGCGTGGAGAGCGGCCGAAATATTTTTGAGAAGCTCGCCAGCTCTGATAAGTACCAGCCCATTCCTGTTTTCCTCACCGGAAACAACGAGCAACACGAACTGTATCAGATTCCGATTAATCTTTTACTGAAAGATAATGCCGATGACATTCGCGAAAAAATAAAACACTTCAGTTTTCATCCGGTGATTGAAAAAATAAAAGCGCAGTGCAAAAACATCACACAGAAATTTTCTTCCAGCAATTATTTATTTGTTCCCAAACAACTTTCATATGTTGAATTACCAAATGAAGTGGAAGGAGTTTTCATTGCCTTGCACGGTCGCCCCGGCGAAGATGGCAGTGTGCAGCATCAGTTAGAAAAAGTCGGATTGCCATACAATGGCAGTGGAGTTTCGTCTTCGCAAATCACTATTAATAAATTTAACACGAACCAATTACTGTTACAGCATGGTTTTCATGAAGCACAGCAATCCTTAGTTTATAAAAAAGATTGGAAGGCGAGCGAAGAAAAATTTACTGATTCCATTCTTACAAAACATAAATTACCCATCATCACTAAGCCGGTTGATGATGGTTGCAGCAGTGCCGTAAAAAAAATAAAAACGCGCGATGAGTTAATTGCTTTCAGTCGCCTTATGTTTCGCGAACAGGAATTGCTGAATGCAAACGAAGCTGTTACACTTCACTTAAAATCAAAAGAAGAGTTTCCACGGAAAGAACAATTCTTGGTAGAGGATTTAATAGCTGCAAATGGCGCCAAACATTTTTTAGAAATCACCTGCGGAATGCTCACACATTATAATGCTGATGGAACAATTTCTTATGAAGTATTCGAACCCAGTGAAACGCTTGCTACTGCTGATGTGCTTTCGCTCGAAGAAAAATTTTTAGCCGGCGAAGGACAAAACATTACTCCGGCGCGATTCGGAAAATCAAAAGAGGAATACACAAAAATTGCAACGCAGGTAAAAACAGATTTGGAAAAAGCAGCACGACTTTTAAATGTACAGGGCTACTGCCGCATTGATGCATTCGTGCGCATTGATGCAAACAACAATGCCGAAACAGTGGTGATTGAAGTGAACTCGCTTCCCGGCATGACACCTGCCACCTGCATTTTTCACCAGGCCGCCATTAATCATTACAAGCCCTACGAGTTTATTGATCAAATATTAGAATTCGGGAGAACTAAGAAGATAGAGGTTGATTTGTAAAAAATAATAAAACAGTACTATAAGTATTAGTGTTTAAAATAAATTTTATTTCCTTTTCGCCGAATCCGTGTCTCTACAAGTATTACCTTGAGTTGTGCTAGGACACGGAGGAATTTCCTTCGCTATATCTCACCATGCATTACCTTGATTTTAGCATGAACACTGTGGGATAAAACGCACCAATAAAAGTTAAAGCAAATCTTTCCAGTTTTGAAACTCAACATGCACATGCGATGCTTCGTTAAAAACCAATGTTGCGCCAAGTTCCTTGCTTATTCGTGTGGTTTCTAAATTGTTTCCTCCTATATCAAGGGCATAACCGGTTCCGTGCTTGCTGGTGCCCGGAGCTGCCAGTGGAGCAACAGCGAGCCACCACATTTTTTCATCCTTTGGCGGATTCGATTTTTTTGATGCGGTTACCACCTTTGATTTTGTAATAACTATTTCGAAATCTTTTTTTACCTGCTTAATAATTTTATGCCTCGCAATAATCTGCGTTTCCGAACTAAAATCTTTTGTCTGCCCTACCTTTTTATCTAATCTGTAACCTGTTAGCGGAATAGGCATGTTTGAATAAAGCGCATTTTCAATTGCGGTTGCGGCTCTGTAATACTTGTCATCTAATCCTTCAATTTCAAAGAACTCATCAAGCTTCATCGCCAGTATATCAAAGTGGTAATTTACTTTCCAAAACTGATCGCTGTTATCGAGATAACCAGCAAGACAGTAACATTCCTTCGGAATGTAATTATAGATTGCATCAATTATTTTAGTGGTGATATCAATTTCCTTAACTGCCGGTTTAACAAAAGTTTGCCGCGTGTGCTGTTTAAGTTCAGTAAGCTTAATGGCCATATTGTTTCAGTATTTTTTTTACCACGGTTCGTTCCAAACCGTAACAACGAGTCCCCAAAATTATTAAAACGAAATGCCCGGAAAGAATCTTTAGCATTTTTTTATTCCTTAGGCAAAATCCAGTTTATTCTTCTTCTCCACAGCTATGTCTCTGCAAGTATTGCCTTGAGTTGAGCGAGGACACGGTGGAATTTAATGCGCCAACCACTGTTTCCAATCTGCGCTTATCGCACAGTTGAGGTAAGACACTGCAGAAGTAAAAAAAATTGAAGTCGCATTTATGCAACTGCAATCATTTGCATCAAATATTTCTTTCAGAACAAAAAATAATTTTAAAATCAAGCAAGATCAAACCGACCAAGGTTCATCACCTTGTTCCAAGCTGCAACAAAATCCGATACAAATTTTTCATTCGCATCTGCACTTCCATAAACTTCAGCCAGTGCTCTTAACTCAGTATTAGAACCGAAAATTAAATCAGCGCGTGTAGCAGTCCATTTTATTTCACCTGATTTACGATCGCGCCCTTCAAATACATCTTGTGCATCAGTGGTGGCTTTCCAGGTTGTATTCAAATCAAGCAAGTTCAAAAAGAAATCATTCGTGAGTAATTCAGGTCGCTTGGTAAATACGCCATGTTTAGAGTTACCTGAGTTTGCATTTAGTACACGGATGCCGCCAACAAGCACAGTCATCTCAGGTGCAGTCAATGTAAGCAGTTGAGCTTTATCAACCAGCATTTCCTCTGCTGTAACAGCGTATTTTTTCTTCATATAATTCCGAAAACCATCAGCAGCGGGTTCTAACACATCAAAAGATTCAACATCAGTTTGCGCCTGCGAAGCATCAGCACGACCTGCGGTGAAAGACATTGTTACATTGTAACCGGCATTCTTCGCTGCCTTTTCAATGGCGGCACATCCGCCCAACACAATCAAATCTGCAATCGAAACCAATTTGCCTCCGCTTTGTGCGCTGTTAAATTCTTTTTGAATTCGTTCCAACGACTGTAACACTTTAGCCAATTGAGCAGGATTGTTTACATCCCAATCTTTTTGTGGTGCAAGGCGAACACGCGCACCATTTGCTCCACCGCGTTTATCAGAGCCACGGAAGGTGGAAGCAGAAGCCCATGCAGCAGCAACCAATTCAGCAACTGATAATCCGGATGCAAGTATTTTATTTTTCAACGAAGCAATGTCGTTACTGTCAATCAATTGATGTGTAACAGACGGAACAGGATCTTGCCAGATCAATTCTTCCTTCGGAACTTCCGAGCCGAGGTAGCGGACAATTGGTCCCATATCGCGATGTGTTAATTTGAACCATGCGCGGGCAAATGCATCGGCAAAAGCTGTTGGGTTTTCAAGAAAGTGTCTTGAAATTTTTTCGTAAGCAGGATCAAAACGAAGTGCAAGATCAGTAGTGAGCATAAAAGGCGCATGCTTCTTTGAAGCATCGTGTGCATCGGGTACTAAACCTGCACCAGCATTATTTTTTGGTTTCCATTGGTGTGCTCCAGCAGGGCTTTTACTCAATTCCCATTCATAACCAAAAAGATTTTCGAAAAAATTATTGCTCCATTTTGTTGGAGTGGTTGTCCATGCTCCTTCTAATCCGCTGGTAATGGTATTCACTCCGTTGCCACTGTTGAACGAATTTTTCCATCCGAGACCTTGCTCTTCTATTCCTGCAGCAGCAGGTTCAACACCTACATATTTTCCCGCGTCAGCAGCGCCATGTGTTTTGCCAAAGCTGTGACCACCGGCAATCAGCGCAACTGTTTCTTCATCATTCATGGCCATGCGACCGAAAGTTTCGCGAATGTCTTTAGCCGCTGCAAGTGGATCAGGATTTCCGTTTGGTCCTTGTGGGTTTACATAAATGAGACCCATTTGAACTGCCGCGAGTGGATTTTCTAAATCTCTTTCACCACTGTGTCGTTTGTCATCAAGCCAAATTGCTTCAGAACCCCAGTAAATATCTTCTTCAGGTTCCCAAACATCTTCGCGGCCTCCACCGAAACCAAAGGTCTTGAAACCCATTGACTCAAGCGCGCAGTTACCGGTGAGAATCATCAGATCGGCCCACGAAATTTTTCTTCCGTACTTCTGTTTTATTGGCCAAAGCAACAAGCGTGCTTTATCCAAGTTTGCATTATCAGGCCAACTGTTGAGTGGGGCAAACCGCTGCGTACCTGAACCTGCACCACCACGACCATCGGAAATCCGGTATGTTCCTGCGCTGTGCCATGCCATGCGAATGAATAATGGACCATAGTGTCCATAGTCAGCAGGCCACCAATCTTGCGAGGTGGTCATCAGTTTTATAATGTCATTCTTCACTGCATTTAAATCAAGCGACTTGAATTCTTTTGCATAATTGAATTGCTCATCCATCGGATTTGATCGCGATGAGTTTTGCCGAAGGATATTTAATTTTAATTGGTTGGGCCACCAGTCATGATTTTTTGTTCCGCCACCTGCAACCTGATTTGTTGCACCACCGTGAAAAGGGCATTTAGCTTCCGTTGTTTTATTTTCCATTATGTGTTTTGATTTTTATTTTTCTAAAACTGTTTACAAAAGTACTAAGCAATTTTTTTATCCGAAATGTTCCATTGCTGATAGAAATCATTTTTACAGACTTTATTTTTTTTTAAACAACTCCAAACACTCCCAAGCATAACCCAAATTATTTTATTAAATAAAATTTCAGACTTTAGCCGCCGACATCAATATGTGGCAATTTCTTAAAAGCAGAATTTTTCTATACAACTTGCTCGGCGCCATCGCCTTGTTCATCATTGTATTCTGGCTCGGTACTTCGGCTCTCAACAGCTACACCCGACACGGCGAAACTATTACGGTTCCCGATTTGTCAGGAATGAGTTTTGAAAAAGCAAAACAAATATTATCAGATCGGAATTTAGAAATAGCCATTGCCGATTCTTCCTTCAATGATAAAAAACCAAAACTGGCTGTGCTGGAACAAATCCCCGTTGCCAATTCGAAAGTAAAAGAAGGAAGAACCATTTACCTGACTGTTAACGCAATTATACCTCCACAGGTAAAAATGCCCGACCTTACCGACAACTCGTTGAAGCAGGCACAAATGATTTTAGAAAATATTGGTTTGCGTGTTGGCCAGTTAATTTATAAACCGGATTTAGCACAGAATGTGGTACTCGATTGGATGGTAAGAGGTCGCCACATCACCATTGGCGATAACATAAAAAAAGGATCCACCATTGACTTGATTTTAGGTGACGGATTAGGAAATACGGAAGTGGAAGTTCCGGAACTGATTGGTCATACTTTGCGCGAAGTAAAATTTATTCTGGATGCATCATCGCTAAATCTCGGAGCAGTAATAGCTGATAATACTGTGCGAGGCGATTCGTTGAATGCAATAGTTTACAAGCAAACACCCTCGCCGAATGATGCCGACAATAAATTAAATTTAGGAGAAGCCGTAGATGTCTATATCACATTGGATCAGTTTAAATTGGATACTCCTGAAGAAGAACCGAGGTAGTTCACTGCCAAATGAATCGTGGATATTTCTTTTGCGCCACAAACAATTTTTTAAACACATTTGAGTTTCATAGCTGCACAACCGATTCAATAAATAAATTCAGAATGCAAAAATTCACTTTTCACATTTCACTCTTCACCTTTCTTTTTTTTCTGCATCTTCATTCATCAGCACAGGAAATTATCAGTGAATTAAAATATAACAGCGCATTAATTTTTGACAAACATCATTCGCAATTGCGTTCACTTGATACTTTAGAACTTCCGTTCATTGATGATTTTTCTTACTCGCTTTTAGATCCGAATCATAAATACCCTGATCAGAATTTGTGGATGGATAAAGATTGTTTTGTGAACACCACTTATCCCATTCTGCCTCCTTCTATTGGTGTGGCAACTTTTGATGGATTGGATGAATATGGAATTCCACATGATACAGCAGTTCAGATAGATTTATCTGAAAACTATAGTGCTGATTCATTAACATCAATGCCAATAAATACTAATTCGCTCACAGTAGCTGATTCCGTTTATTTTAGTTTTTTCTATCAGAAAATGGGCATTGGCGATTATCCAAATGCCGGTGATTCATTGATATTGGAATTTAAAAAAGCAAATGGTGACTGGAATAGTGTTTGGAAAATGGATGGGGATGCCTCAACACCTGTTGTTGAGTTCATACAGGTGATGATTTTACTGAACGAAACTGATTATTTCTATCCGGATTTTCAGTTTCGATTCCGGAATTTAGCTACCACATCGGGTAATAATGATCACTGGCATGTTGACTATATTCGATTGGATAAAAACAGAAATTTTGCAGATGTTATTTTGCAGGATGTGGCGGCAGTTTATACTCCGGGTACTATACTTAAAAATTACCAGTTCATGCCATGGACACAGTTTAAAAATAATCAGACAACTGAATTGGCTGCTACTTTTTCATTTGTAATACATAATATTTCATCGAATTCTATAAATGCTAATTTTAAATATTCTGCAATAGAAACCTTTAGTCCATATATTCTTGACACTATGTTTTCAAATTTACCTACTGGAAATTCATTCAATTTTTTCTCTCAGACTTTTCAAACACTAAACAATTCTACTGGCTATGACACAGCCACAATAAATGGAGATTCAGCATCATTGCTTATAAAATGCAAAATCATTTCTGATGTGTTTGATATTAATACTAGAAATGATACTTCAAATCGCATTCAACCATTCTTTAATTACTATGCACACGATGATGGTAGCGCTGAAAAAGCATATGCATTGTATGGATCTGGCTCAAAACTCGCATATAAATTTTACGCAAATATTCCTGATACATTAAGAGCCATACAATACCATTTTTCGCACCTCAATGCCGATGTAACCAATAAATTTTTATCTTTAATGGTATGGAATTCGGTTTTACCATCAGAACAAATATTATATGAAGAAGATTTTTTACACCCGAGTTATATCGACAGTATTAATGGATTTACCACTTATATTTTATCGACTCCGGTTGCCATTTCCGATACATTTTATGTGGGCTGGCTTCAAACCTATCCGGATTATTTAAATATTGGTTTTGATAAAAACATCGATTCACATGAATCAGTTTATTATAAAACTTCAGTAAATCTTTCATTCACACAATCACAATTAATCGGTTCGCCAATGATACGGCCGGTGGTTGGAGCTAAACTTCCATTTACTTCCGCTCAAAATATTTCAGCCAATACAATTTCAGTTCAATGTTTTCCGAATCCGACTTCTGAAATTTTGCATGTAAATGTTCAAGGGGTGAAGTATGCTGAACTAAATATTACTGACTTGTCAGGTAGAGTAATACAAACTTCTGAAGGAACCGTAAAGAATATTTTTGTTGGAAATCTTGTACAGGGCATGTACTTGCTTACTGTGAAAGACAAAGCGGGAAAACAAACTTTAACCACTCGTTTCATAAAAATGTAATAATGGATATTACGGTTGATGAATTAAAAGAAAGAAAAGATAAAAACGAAAACCTCATTGTACTCGATGTGCGGGAAGAATGGGAGTTTGATGAATTTAATATTGGCGGAAAATTAATTCCGCTTGCCACTTTACCGGGAGCACTGGAAGAATTATCAAGTCATACGAATGATGAAATAATTGTTCATTGTAAATCAGGAAAAAGAAGTGCTAACGCACAGGCTTATATGAAGCAGCAGGGATTCACTAATGTGCGCAACCTGATTGGTGGTGTAGAGGCCTGGAAAGCGAAATTTGGTTATTGATTTATAAATTTCAATTTGATAAATTCCGATAATCAGAGTTCTTCTTCACCAATAATTATTTATGATGGTGTTTGTTATTTATGCAATCGCAGTGTGAATTTTATTTTGAAACACGACCGCAAAAAAATATTCCGCTTCACTCCTTTTCAAAGTGCTTTTGCAAAAAAAATATTGAATGAAAATACTGAATCAGAAATTATCGGTGATACAATTATCATAATTCACAATGGGAAATTTTATAACCGTGCTGATGCTGCATTAAAAATCACCATGCTGCTCGGCGGAAAATGGAAAATGTTTTATCCTTTGTATTTGTTTCCAAAATTTATTCGCAATGGAATTTATAATATCATTGCACGAAATCGATACCAATGGTTTGGCAAATCAGATAGTTGCCTGATGCCTACACCTGAAATTTCGGAGCGCTTTATTCTTTAAACTTACATCCCTCAACAATCAATAAATTATGATTTGGCACAAACCTGTTGATTTAAAATTGCTGAACGATTACCATAAAAACACCATGCAGCAATTTCTCGGAATTGAATTTACTGAAGTAGGCGATGATTACATAAAAGCAACGATGCCTGTAAATGAGCGAACTAAACAACCACATGGATTGCTGCACGGAGGTGCAAATGTGGTTTTAGCCGAATCGCTTGGCAGCATTGCCTCTGTTCTATGCCTGAATCTGGAAGAAAAAAACTGTGTCGGGTTAGAAATAAATGCCAATCACATTCGCGCTGTAAAATCCGGTTTTGTTCATGGCATTACCCGGCCCGTTCACATAGGGAGATCAACTATGATATGGGAAATAAAAATTTATGATGATGCAGGAAAACTTTCGTGTATCAGCCGAATCACGAACGCCATTCTGGATAAAAAGAAATAAAACAGTATGTGAATTTATTTATAAATAAAT
Source organism: Chitinophaga pinensis (assembly GCA_945903305.1). Lineage (GTDB taxonomy): Bacteria > Bacteroidota > Bacteroidia > Chitinophagales > UBA10324 > UBA10324. Next base: position 31,634 of record CAMDOA010000011.1, on the reverse strand, counting down.
TTTTCTGATTAGCTTTTTTTTCTATAAAATTGAAATAAAATCGGCATCTGTTTATAGAAATTATTATTTATAAAAAAAGTAAAACTCCAGCAGCTTTTAAAAACAAACGGTTCGTTTTATCAAATAATCTAAAAAGTATTATTTCTCAGGCTCGTTATTAAAATTCAACATCAATTTTATTTATTTTACATGACACTAATTAATACTATAGGTGCATTCAAAAAAAGAAAGGGTATTTATTAAATTATTATTGCCGCTTGCTGCCGGTCTTTTTGCCGCCTATATTTTCGATATTAAAATTTCAGCATGGTTTGTTTTATTCTTTTTATTGCTTCAATCAATCGTATATATTTTTATTCAAAAAAAATATCTGTATATAATCCGGTATAGTTGGGTTTATGGATTAAGCGCAAATTTATTTTTATTTTTTGCCGGATTCACCCTGTTTTCGAATGCGCATGATATGCATCAGGCTAATCATTTCAGGCATCGGCCTAATGCCGAACTGTTGCTTGTTCGAATTAGTGAACCTCCTGTATTTAAAGAAAAATTTGTCCGATGCATTATTAAAACAGAATCAGTCAGTATCAACAATAATTTTACAGATGCTAGTGGAAATGCGGTTGCCTACTTTAGTATTAATGAATCGTCGCTAAATTTTAAATACGGCGATTTGGTTTTGGTAAAAAACAAACCTTCGTTTCTGGATGCACCTGTTATTCCATATCAATATGATTACAAAGGGTATCTGGCCAAACGAAATATTTATTATACCCTATTTCTTAAACAACATGAATTTGTTCCGACAAATGAAAATAATGGGTTTAAACTTTTACAAATTGCCTTTGCTTTTCGCGATTGGTGTGCGTTATGCATTAAAAAATATGTCAATTCTCCTGACGAAGCTGCAGTGGTTTCGGCTTTAACTGTTGGTTATCGCGATGAAATTTCTACTGAAATAGTGCAATCCTATTCTTCGGCAGGTGTCATTCATATACTGGCTGTATCAGGTATGCATGTAGGTCTTTTATATTTCACCTTAGAGTTTTTTTTAAAATTCCTGAATAGAAATTTAGCTGCACGAATTTTAAAAATGATTATTCTACTGTGTTGTATCTGGATGTTTGCCATGATTACCGGATTAGGTGGTTCCATAGTGAGAGCATCATCCATGATTAGTTTACTAATCATTGGCCGCAATTTAAAACGCCGTATGGATATTATTGACTCTTTATGCTCCTCCGCCTTTTTAATATTACTCATCACTCCTTTTACATTAATAGATGCCGGATTTCAATTATCATTTTCCGCATTGATTGGTATTGCCGTGTGGGAAAAATATTTTAGTAATTCAATTGAATGGACAAATCCGGTTTTGCATTTTATATGGCGAATGTGCAGTGTAAGTATGGCCGCACAGTTGGGTGTGTTGCCGCTTACACTTTATTACTTTAATCAGTTTCCAACCTTATTTTTAGTTGCTAATGTTATCGGAGTACCGCTTTCAACAGGCATTTTATTTGGTGGGTTAGGTTTGTTTGCCGTTTCGTCTTTTTCCTATGCCGCTGAGTTTATTGGTCTGTTATTAAAATTCGCAACTTTCTTTTTAAATAAGTATATCCTGTGGGTGCAATCATTTTCCTTTTCCACTCTCAATATTCCAACATTTGGATTTATAAGTTTTCTGCTTGTTGTTATTGCTCTTTACTATTTTTCTAATTATACTGAAAGTAAAAACCCCCGGAAAATCATTTACTGTTTATATGCATTTCTCTTGGTAATAATGATTAACACTTTTGCCAGCATTAACTATTTATCAAGAAATGAGTTATTGTTTACACACTTTGGAAAAGGAGATTTATATATTTTCAGATCAAAAGATTATGCTTTACTGATTGCTGATGATTCACTTATTAATGATAATTACTTCCATCAATATACAAGTAGCTTTCTAAAACTCACACCGGTATCCAACATTCAGGTTCTGCCTTTAAGTAGCATTAATGATTCCGTAACTCATTCCTGGAAAAATTTTTCGACAGTTGGAAATTTTATTTCCTTTGAAAACATAAAAGGAATCATAAGTAAAAACCAAATTAATTATGCGGTAATGAATATGAAGTTAGATTTTATTATTGGGAAAACGACGGATACAAAAATGCAGGACAATCAAAATATACTTATTTCAAAACAGTGGATAACCACTGCTGAACCTAATAATTATAATTTCAAATTGTTAAAGAATCAATGTGCTGAATTAAGTTTACCGCTCCATAATCTTTCAATTGACGGACCCTGGATTAAACATTTTTAATGATGAGTCAATTAGTTTTATATGAAGTAGAAAGCCGAATTGCATTGCTCACACTCAACCGGGCTGAAAAACGAAATGCGTTAAATCCGGAATTAATTATTGAATTAACTGAGGCGCTGAATAAAGCCAAAAACGACAAGCAGGTTAAAATAGTAATTATAAAAAACAGCGGAACAGTTTTCAGTGGAGGTGCCGATTTATCTCACTTACAAAAACTTCAGAACTACACCTACGAAGAAAATTTAGCGGATAGTCTGTTACTAAAAAATCTTTTTCAACAAATCTATATCCACCCTAAAATTATTATTGCTCAAGTTGAAGGTGATGCCATTGCCGGTGGATGCGGCTTAGTAACAGTTTGTGATTTTGCCTTTGCAGATACTGAATCAAAATTTGGATACCCCGAAGTAAAAATTGGTTTTGTTCCTGCAATTGTGATGATTTTTTTGATTCATAAAATCGGTGAAACAAAAGCGAAAGAATTGTTACTAACCGGAAAACTTATTTCAGCGACAGAGGCGGTATCAATCGGTTTAATAAATTCAGTTTTTTCAAAGAATGAAATTTCTAATAAGGTAGTTGAATTTGCTACTGCCATTTGCAATAAAGTCGCTTCACATTCGCTTTCAATTACCAAAGAAATGATTGGCAAAGTGCAGGAACTTTCATTTGAAAATGCTTTGGATTATGCTGCAGAAATGAATGCCCGCACAAGATCATCTGCAGAATGTAAAAAAGGAATAAAGGCCTTTTTAAATAAGGAACCTATAAATTGGTAAATACTATTTCTTAATTTCGTTCATCAATAAAAAAAAATTAATAAATCATGAAAAACGTAATCGCTATTATATTTTTAGTTGTAACACATTCAGTAGTTGCACAAAAAATAGTTACAGAAGGAACCATTAAATATAATGTAGAAATGAGCGGCATCAGCGATCCGCAAGCACAGGCCATGATGCAGAATATGAAGATGAGCATTTTTGTAAAAAATGAAAAGTTTGCTACTGAAATGGATATGGGTATGATGAAAACGAAAACAATAAAAACTACTGACAACAAATTTGTAACACTGATGGATATGATGGGCCAAAAAATAAAATATACTATGGATGAAAAACAATTTGAAGATAAAAAATTAAAAGACGACAGCTATGAAGTAACTATTACTGCTGATAAAAAAATAATTGCCGGATATAATTGCAAGAAGGCAATTATTAAAACCAAGGATGGAAAATCATTTTTTGCCTATTTCACAAACGAACTTTCGATGGGTGGAAAATCAGATTATAACGGTCCTTACAATAAAATTGACGGTTTAATGATGGAGTATTCAATGGAAAAGAACGGAGCAACAATGACGATGAGTTGCACTGAAATCAACTTAAATTCTATTAGTGACGATGTATTTGCGATTCCAACTTCAGGTTATACTGAAATGAGTTTAGATCAGATTATGAAAATGGGCGGCATGTGATGCTGAACTCCGGTTGGCAATAAATTCTTTTTCCTTTTCAATTCAATATTCCATTGCATAACTCGCACAGATTAAAGCCACACTCTATTTTTTATTTTACTTAAAAGCTTCCGGCAATAGCAATAAAATCTTCTGCCATTAAAGCTGCACCACCAATTAATCCGCCATCCACATCCGGTTGAGAAAATAATTCTTTTGAGTTGGATGGCTTGCAACTGCCACCATATAAAATAGAAATGCTTTCAGCAGTTTCGAAATCATATTGATGCGCCAGTGTTTTGCGAATAAATGCATGCATCTCCTGCGCCTGTTCGGTGCTTGCAGTTTTACCTGTACCAATTGCCCACACAGGTTCGTAGGCAATTACCACTTTTGAAATAGTTTCTTTATCAAGATGAAACAAACTTTCGCGAATTTGTTTTCCGATTAATTCAATGTGAGTGTTTGCTTCACGAATTTCAAGTGGTTCGCCGCAACAAAATATCGGTGTGAGATTTTGTTTTAAAACAGCATCCACTTTTTTCGCCAGCTGTTCATGCGTTTCATTAAAATACTGCCGGCGCTCCGAATGACCAACAATAACATACGATGCACCGCAACTTTCAATCATGCTGCACGAAGTTTCTCCGGTGTAAGCACCTTGCATTTCCCAATGGCAATTTTGTGCTCCGGTATTAATATTCTGAAAATCTGCGGTGAGTTTCGATACCTTTCGTAAATGAATAAACGGTGTGCAAAAAATAATTTCCACCTCTTTTATTTTTTCCTTCTCAGCTAATTTGATACAATCTTCAGCTAAGTCAATTCCCTCTTTAATGGTTTTGTGCATCTTCCAGTTTCCGGCAACTATTTTTTTTCTCATTCGGTTTTTATCTTTCTTTTAAATTGTAAATGTGTGTTAAAATTTCAATGTCGGTTGGTGTGAGTTCCAAATTTCTGCGCTGCATAACCAGCTTCGCCACTTTCAATGCTTTATTAATTTGATAATCAGTAAAACCACCCACGCCACCCCAACTGAATGATGGAATGATCTGGCGTGGAAAACCATCACCAAAAACATTTGCACTTATTCCTACAACAGTTCCGGTGTTGAACATGCTGTTGATGCCGCACTTACTGTGGTCGCCCATCATCAAACCGCAAAACTGCTGGTTGGTGTTTTCAAAACTTTGCGATGCATAATTCCATTGCTTCACATCGCTGTAATCATTTTTTAAATTGCTGGTGTTGGTGTCAGCACCCAAATTGCACCATTCGCCAATTACAGAATTTCCTAAGTATCCATCATGGGCTTTATTGCTGTAGCCAAAAATTACTGAGTTGGTTATTTCGCCTCCCACTTTACAATGCGGACCAATAGTAGTGGCGCCATAAATTTTCGCCTGCATTTTCACTTCACTGTTATCGCATAAAGCAAACGCACCGCGAATGGTTGCTCCTTCCATTACTTCCGAATTTTTTCCTAAATAAATTTTTCCATGAGAAGCATTTATTATTGTGCATTCCATTCGCGCTCCTTCTTCCATAAAAAAATTATCAGGAGAAATAATTGTATTGGTTGTTGATGGCATTGCAGATTTTCTACCTGAAGTCAGAAATTGAAAATCCTCCTCAATGGCCCAATCGTTCCATTTGAAAATTTGCCATTTCTGTGTAAGGATTCTATGTGTTAATGAAATTTCTTTGGTTGAAAGTCCTGATAGGTTTTCTCCGCCTAAAAATTTATTGGCATCACTTGCATCCACTCTGAACGCAATTAATCTTCCATCACTTGAAACAGCATCGCCTTTTTTTATGGAAGAAAATAGTTTGATTTCGTTTTCCGATGGAATTAATCCGCCGCATATAAATAAATTATCATCAGCAATTTCTATTGGGAATTTTTTCTGTAAATAATCCTGAGTGAATGAAAATGTTTTTGTCTGTAATCTTTTCTCCCATTTTTCACGAATAGTCATTATGCCGATTCGGATATCACTTACTGTTCTTGTAAAAGTGAACGGTAATAAATTATTTCTTTCTGCATGGTCGAACAAAATCACCGAACCTGAAAACATGTAGCTGATTTTTTAAGTGAGGCAAAAATAAAAAACAGAAGGCAGTAACAGATTTTAAATTGAAAGTCTTCAGAATATATATCTTGCGCCAAAATATTTTTTATACCATTTGAAAATGAGCATAAAACTTTTTTTTTTCAGAAGAATAAAGGGGCTTTTTTTAAAGCTGAATTTGCATGTATTATTCAATCCGTTCGTTTCCTTTTTTTTGAATGCGGCCTATTTGACAAAACTTTCGGCATGGAGAAAAAAACATGCGGATTTGAAATTCAATGATTTTTATTCCGGTAAATGGAATTACAACGCGCGTTATGATTTATATAAATTTATTCTGCAGGAAGAAAGTTTAAATGCACCGGTTAATTACATGGAGTTTGGTGTATCGCAAGGATATTCATTCAAGTGGTGGCTGGAAAATATAAAAAATGCCGATGCGAAATTTTATGGCTTCGATACTTTCACCGGATTGCCCGAAGATTGGGGCGGTTTTAATAAAGGAGCTATGTCGGCAAAAGGAAATTTTCCGGTTGTGAATGATGACCGTGCAAAATTTTTAGAAGGATTGTTTCAGGAAACGGTGCCTGACTTTTTAAAAAGCTTTGATGCATCAAAAAAAAATGTGCTCATGATGGATGCTGATTTATACAGCAGCACATTGTATGTTTTAACTTCATTTGCACCTTACTTAAAAAAAGGCGATGTCATTTTTTTCGATCAGTTTGCTGTGCCAACCCATGAGTTTCTGGCTTTCACCAATTTTATTGATTCTTATTATTTCAAGTATGAAGTAATAGGTGCAGCCAATAATTATTATTTTTTGGCTTTGAAAATTGTTTGATATATAATTTCAGATAAAATTATTTAACAAAAATATTCGAAATAAAATTTCTTACCACAATAATCAGCAATAAGCCATTTTTCCTTTTCGGCAATAAACTAATAATTTGGTCTGGTGAGTATTACTGTTTGAATTAATGCTTCCCGTGCATTAATCTGGTAATGCAAGTCCTCCTCTTTAAAGTCATAAGGTTTTATTTCATACAAACTTGCCGGTGCATTGGTTGTGGTTGATATTCCTTCATCCGGAATTCCCTTCATCTCATCAATAATTAATTCATCAGCGCTTCGTTCACTCATAGTTGCCTCATCCACATTCATCGGAACAAAAACTTTTTCCTGCACCAATTTTTTCTTTTTATTATATGCTGCCTGCGATTTTTGAGAGGCAGTTTGCACTTTAACAACCTGCTTTTTTACCACTTGTTTTTTCACCTGAGTTTCCTGCGAAATCGTTCGAATTAATTCTTCCCAGGAGTTAGGAGTCGGTTTTTCGGTCGTATCAACAATGGTTTGAGGTGTGCCACTGCTGCTAGGATTCAATTTTTTTTCCTCCAACAATCTCTTCTTTTCTGCTTCCTTCTTACTCTTGGCATATGTCGAATAAATTCCATACGCGATAAAAAGCAGAAAGTAAATAATTTTTTCGTCCATTTTTATTTTAGAAAAATCAAATATAGAATGATGGAATTAATATCTGCATAAAATAGTTGATTGCTCAATTCTTCATATAAATTTGCCGCCCGATGAAACCGCTTTTTGTACCTGTAATTTTCTGCATAATTCTTTCAGCTTGCAAGAGCAATTCAGACCCTTCCCGATTACCAGGAAACTTAGTTAATAATCCGGCTTCAATGAATAATACACCGAAAGGCGACTTCCCGATTATTAGTTTTGATACACTAGAATATAATTTCGGAAAAATTACAGAAGGTGATGTGGTTTCGCACAATTTTAATTTTCGCAACATTGGCACCGCAAATTTGGTTATTACCGATGTTCGAGCTTCATGTGGGTGCACATCGCCATCATGGCCAAAAGAAATAATAAAAAAAAATGGCTCAAACACAATTATAATAAAATATGATAGTGAAGGTCGCGAAGGAAAATTTAATAAGGGCATTACAGTTTACAGCAATGCTTATCCTAACAACACAACCATTAAAATAACCGGTGAAGTAATTCCTAACAACTTTTGAAACAATTAAAATTTTAAACAACTAAATAAAATGATACAATTTTTATTAATGTCGCAGCCCGCAGGTGGCAGCGACGATTCAACAGGCGGTTGGTTTAACATGGTATTCTTAGTCGGAATATTCGCAGTAATGTATTTTTTTATGATTCGGCCGCAAACAAAAAAAGCCAAGGATCAGAAAAATTTTATTGAAACAATAGAAAAGGGAACCAAAATCGTAACGGTTTCAGGTGTTCATGGTCGTATATCCAAAGTAAATGAAAATGGAACATTGGAAGTGGAAATTGACACCAACACAAAAATTATTATGGAGCGAAGCGGCATTTCAATGGAAATGACAAAGGCGCGAATAGAGAAAAAGCAAGCTTAAAATTCAGTATGTTATCTGTTGGAATAACAGGCGGCATAGGCAGTGGAAAATCCACTGTGTGCCGTGTGTTTGAATTGCTCGAAGTACCTGTTTTTTATGCCGATGATGTGGCCAGAAAATTACAAGATACGGATGTTCAAGTTCGTGAAAAAATGACTGCTTTATTGGGAAAAGAAATATTTACGAACGATGTTCTTAACAGAAAACTGGTTGCTGAAAAAGTTTTTGTCGATAAAAATTTATTATCACAACTAAATCAGATAATTCATCCGGCCACTATAAATGAATTTAATAAGTGGAAAGAAAATTATATTGACAAACCCTACATTTTAAAAGAAGCCGCCGTTTTATTTGAATCGGAATCGCATAAAGGGTTAGATGCAATTATTGTAGTAACTGCTCCGGAAGAATTACGAATAGAACGAATTATTAAACGAGATAAAACTTCGAAAGCTCAAATTATTGATCGAATGAAAAATCAAATGGCTGAAGAAAAAAAAATTGCCCGCGCCGATTATTTAATTGTTAATGACGAAAGCAGCGCCATAATTCCGCAAATAATGAAAATACACCAGTCAATATTACAGCAATTCATTTCCTGATTTTTGTTAAATATTTTACCGCTTTAACCGGCTGATTGCCTATTTCAAAAAAAATCATGATGCTTTCACCCTATTGCTTTTCACAACACAATTGAAATGATATTTTCACCGCGTGAAAAAAACAGGGTACTTTTTAAAAGTGATGTGGGCCTACTGGTACTTCTTTGTTTTTGTGATGGTGTTTCTTTTATTATTTCCCTTCTTTTTGATTCTGCTCAGCAATAAAAAATGGTATCCCGCTGCAAATAATCTTCGAAGGGTTTGGGCGTGGTTAATTTTTCTTTTCACCGGAATTATTTATTGCATCAGGCGCGAATCAAAACTTAAAAAGAATCAGGCCTATATATTTTGTCCCAATCATACTTCTTATCTCGACATTCCATTGTTTGCAATGTGTTACCAAGGGCACTTTCGTTTCATGGCGAAACTGGAGTTGAGTAATATTCCGCTGTTCAATATTTTTTTTCGCACCGTTGATATTTCAGTTAACCGCGGAAGTATTACCGAGAGTTATAAAGCATTGCGCTTAGCAGCAGAGAGTATTGACAATGGCGACAGTTTGGTTATTTTTCCAGAAGGAAAAGTTGCGCATCATCCACCGAAACTCGAAAAATTTAAAGCCGGTCCGTTTCGCTTAGCCATTGAAAAACAAGTACCTGTTGTGCCGGTTACTTTTTTAGATAACTGGAACATGCTGTTTGTAGATAAAAAAATCTGGGGTCGTCCCGGAATTGCAAGAGCAATCGTACACCAACCAATTACAACAACCGGATTAACTTTGGATGATATTGACATGTTGCAGAAAAAAGTTCACGACATAATTGAAAACGCATTAAAACAAAATGGAAGTAAATAACGAATTAATTGATAAGCTTGCCTTACTCGCGCGATTGGAGTTTGATGCAACTTCTCGAGATGCCATTAAAAAAGATTTACAAAACATTTTAGGGTTTGTAGAAAAAATAAATGAATTGCAACTCGATAAGGTGGAACCACTCATCTACATAACCGATGAAGTAAATGTGTTGCGAGATGATGCAGTGAAACAAACCATTTCACACGAAGAAGCGATGATGAATGTGCCTGTGAAAGACAGCGATTATATTAAAGTACCAAAAGTTTTAAAAGTAAAATAATGGCTCAGGAGATTATCCGGTTAACAAATGTTTCGAAAAATTATGTACTGGAACGAGTAGTGATTCCAGCATTAAAAAATGTAACGCTCAGCGTTTGTAAAAATGAATATGTTGCATTAATGGGCCCTTCGGGTTCAGGTAAGTCAACACTCATGAATGTGTTGGGTTGCCTCGATACACTTTCGTCAGGAAAATATTTTTTGAATGGAACCGATATCAGTCACAGAACCGACGATGAATTAGCTGTGATACGGAATAAAGAAATTGGTTTTGTTTTTCAAACATTTAATCTGTTGCCACGAATGACCGCGTTGGAAAATGTGGCCTTGCCGCTGGTTTATAACGGAACCAATCGCACCAACAGAACCAATAAAGCTTCTCTAATGCTCGATGCTGTTGGGTTAGCAGATCGAATGAAACACAAGCCAAACGAAATGAGTGGCGGACAAAAACAACGAGTTGCCATTGCCCGGGCGCTAATAAATTCTCCATCAATTATTCTAGCCGACGAACCAACCGGAAATCTGGATAGCAAAACTTCATATGAAATCATGTCGATACTTGATAAGATTCATAAAGAAGGCAACACAGTAATAATTGTAACGCATGAAGAAGACATTTCAAGATTCGCGCATCGAATCATTCGAATGAAGGATGGAGAGGTTTATTCAGATGAAGTAAATGAGCATCGGACAATTGCAAGTTAACTACTTTCTAAATTCAGAAATCAGTGTGCCCCTCCTGCTTTTCGGGCAGGGATATATATGTATAAGCAACCAAAGAACAAATGAACTAATCAACTAATGAAAAAATAAACCAATAAACTATTCTTCAAATGAAAATCTATACTAAAAAAGGCGACACCGGAACCACACAATTAATTGGAGGAACTCGTGTGCCTAAAAACCATATCCGTATTGAAGCTTATGGAACAATAGATGAGTTGAATTCTTTTATCGGTTTAGCAAGTGACAGTATTGATGATAATAAAGTCAAAGATTTATTGAAAGAAATACAAGACCGATTGTTCACCATTGGTTCAACGCTCGCCAGTGACCCTGAGAAATCAAGAATGAAAATTCCTGACCTGAAAGAAGAAGATGTGGTGCTGCTCGAAAATGAAATGGATAATATGAATGAACGATTACCCGAAATGAAATCATTTATTCTTCCGGGCGGATTGGCTGCTAATTCTATCTGTCACATTGCTCGTTGTGTTTGTCGCCGTGCCGAAAGATTAGCCGTTGCGCTTTCAGAAAACGAACCGGTTGAGCCACTCGTTATTAAGTATCTGAACCGACTTTCTGACTACCTGTTTGTTCTCTCGCGCAAAATTTCTATGGATGCCGGAACAGATGAAATACCCTGGAAACCTCGACTGTAATAGGTTTCAGCCTTTTCCACACCACCTTATTTTCCAATAAAAAAAACATTTTGAGGTCTAAAGAATAAAGATACTTTTGCGCAAAGTTAAAAACACTTGAAAGTTTATGTTTTGGAGTCTTGAATTAGCATCTTATCTGGAAGAAGCACCGTGGCCTGCCAGCAAGGATGAATTGATTGATTATGCGATACGAAGTGGTTCACCGCAGGAAGTGATAGAGAATTTACAGGAGTTGGAAGACGAAGGTGAATTGTACGAAGGCATTGAAGATATTTGGCCCGATTACCCCACTCACGACGATTTCTTCTTCAACGAAGACGAATACTGAATGAATAAAAAATTTCAATTGAACTAAAGCGCTCCGATATTCTTGGAGCGCTTTTTTATTACGTGCTCTTCAGAATAATTTCTGCAAATAATAAATCTTCAGGCGTGGTGATTTTGATATTGGTGGATTCACCTGCAACTAAATTCAGTTTAAATCCTGCGGCTTCATACACCGAAGCATCGTCAGTAAAACTTTCGTGATATTCGTTTTGAAATGCCTTTTTTATTTCTGATAATTTAAAACACTGTGGAGTTTGCGCAAACCGATAATTATTTCTGTTCGCACTTTTATATTCTCCGCTTTTCAATTCATAAACAGAATCTTTCAATGCAACTGATGCAACAGCACTTCCTTTCAATTCGGCTTCTGAAAAACACTTTTCAATTAACCCGATTGTTGCTAAAGGTCGAGCGGCATCGTGAATAGAAACTATTCCACCGCAAGGCAAAATATCCAACGCATTTCTTACAGAATGAAATCTTGTTTCACTACCTTCAACTGTTTCAATTATATCGGGTAACGAATATTTCAGTTTCAGTTCATTGAAAAAAAGTTTCCACTCAGCAGCAACCGCAACAATTATTTTTTCAATTCCATCTACCGCTAAAAACAACCGGAGTGTGTGAACAATAACCGGAACTTCGTTCAGTAATAAAAACTGTTTGGGCAAGTTGGCTCGCATGCGCAAACCAATTCCACCGGCCGGAATAACTACAAAGCGCTTAATTGTTGCGCTCATAAACTTATCAAATTACATGATGAGCATTGCATCTCCGTAAGTAGCGAAACGATATTTTTCTTTCACCGCTAACTTGTATGCATCCATAATCATATCGTATCCGCCAAAAGCACAAGCCATAATTAGCAGGCTTGTTTTTTCTAGATGAAAATTGGTGAGCAAACTATCAGCCACCGAAAATTCGAAAGGTGGGTGAACAAAAATATTGGTCCAGCCATCTTGAGGAGTCACATACTTACCCGCGCTAACAGAACTTTCCAGTACACGCATGGAAGTAGTACCAATTGAACAAATTCTTTTTTTATCGTCAATGGCTTTGTTCACAGTTTTAGCAGCCTCAGCGTTAAGCATAAAAAACTCAGCATCCATTTTGTGCTTCGATAAATCTTCCACTTCTATTTGTCTGAAAGTTCCCAAACTGGTGTGCAGTGTAACTTCTGCAAGATTTATCCCGGCAATTTCCAGTCGCTTTAACATTTCGCGGCTGAAATGCAATCCGGATGATGGAGCAGCCACAGCTCCTTCAATTTTTGCAAAAGTGGTTTGGTAGCGCTCTTTATCTAACTCATCGGGCTTCCGCTTAATATATTTTGGTATCGGCGTTTCGCCTAAAGTGTAAAGGGTTTCTTTCAATTCATCATCGGTTCCATCAAACAAAAACCGAATGGTTCTTCCACGGCTAGTTGTGTTATCCACTACTTCGGCAACCAACGAATTATCGTTACCAAAATAAAGTTTATTTCCTACTCTAATTTTTCGGGCAGGATCAACCAACACATCCCACAATCGCATTTGCTTATTAAGCTCACGCATTAAAAAGACTTCAATTTTAGCTCCGGTTTTTTCTTTGCGGCCATACATGCGGGCCGGAAAAACCTTGGTGTTATTCATAACAAACACATCACCTTCATTAAAAATGGTGAGCAAGTCTTTAATTTTTTTATGTCTGATTTTCCCCGTTTTTCTTTCAATCACCATAAGCTTGGCATCTTCACGATTTTTAGCGGGTGTTTGTGCAATAAGACTGGGGGGAATGTCAAAACGGAATTGAGAAAGTTTCATAATGTAAAAAGTTACGGCTTTTTATTTTTGAGTGCGCAAATATAATGGCAACTTTGGCTTATAAATTATTTATTTTCAATTCAATTGCTTTTGTGTTTTTATAGCTAAATCAAAGCAAAAAACCAATCAGGTTTCTTCCTTTTTATCATTGTCGAATGCTGCTTCATTTTCATTTTTTTTAATATATGGACAATGTTTACAACCATTCAAACAGCAAAACCCGCGTTTCAAGTGATATTTGGCAGTGAATACCAGTAATCCGGATTCATCAATGTAATAATCTTCGTTTGGGGTGTATGCTGTTTCCAATTATAAAATGTTTAATGCGCAAAACCTTTTTGCAGTTTTGTTGTTTTCGACAAGATTAGCTTAAATTTGTGGCGTGATAAAAAGAGTTTTAACAATTTTCTTTCTTTTAATTTTCACTGTCGCCATTACTGGTGTAATTATTACATCACACAATTGCGATATGCGCAAATGTAAAAGTGAATCAAATTGTTGCGGCAATGAAGAGAATGATTGTTGCACATCGGTTTCTGTATTTTTAAAATTGAATAATGATTTCCGATCAGCTGAAAATCAGAAAGTTGAAATCCCATCAACAAACATTGCTGTACTAATTGCAAAAATTATTTTCTCACCTATAAATTATGTATCAATAAAGAATAAATTTATTGATTCTTCACCTCCCCTATTAATAGCTGATTTTTCTTTCCTTCAAACTTATCGAATCTGATATTTTCATTATTGTAACCACATATATTTTGTGGTGAGGCGCTTAGTCATCCAATCTATTTAATCAACAAATTAATTTTCAATGAAAACAATAAGTATAATCTTGTTTGTGCTGTTCAGTGCTTATTCAATGGCGCGGGCACAACAATTAACAGGAAAAGTAGTCGAAAAAAATACAGATGCAAAAGAAATTCCAATCATTGGTGCCAATGTTTTCTTTCCCGGTACCAATACCGGAACAGTGACTGATGAAGCCGGGAAATTTCAATTATTCAAGCCTGATAATAAAATAAACAAAATTGTTGTTTCATACATCGGTTATGTGAATGACACCATTAATACCGAAGGCACAGATTTTAAAATTGTGCTTATAAAATCTGTTACATTGAATGAGGTGATTGTTCAAGGGCAAAAATCTGATTCCTACATCAGTTCATTGAATACTTTGAAAACAGAAGTACTGACTTCAACTGAATTAAGAAAAAATGCTTGTTGCAATCTGGCAGAAAGTTTTGAATCGAACCCAACAATTGATGTGTCATTTACTGATGCGGTTACAGGTGCAAAAAAAATTCAGATGCTTGGTTTGTCAGGCATTTATGTTCAAACAATGACTGATGTGCTGCCAACGGTTCGAGGCCTTGCCATAAACAACGGAATGAATTGGATACCCGGCCCGTGGGTTGAATCTATTCAATTGAACAAAGGAACCGGAAGTGTCGCGAACGGTTTTGAATCCATCACCGGACAGATTAATGTAGAATTAAAGAAACCTGAAACTGCAGAACGGTTTTTTATAAATATGTATGGAAGTTCAGAAGAAAGAGGCGAATTGAATTTGCAGTTTGCCCACCGATTCAATAAAAAACTGAGTACTTTATTATTAGCAAGTGGCAGCCAGATGAAAAATGCACAGGATAAAAATGGTGATACTTTTATGGATCAACCCGACTACCAACAATTGCAATTAATGAATCGCTGGAAGTTTTTAGCAGGCAAGCACATTGAAGGAATGTTTGGTGCTAAATGGGTTTATGATACGCGAAACGGCGGGCAAATGCCTGGTCATGCACACAATGGCTCAGGTTTATTTCAAACTCAAATGGATGTTAATCGTCAGGAAGCATTTATCAAAACGAGTTTTAATCCCAATAAAGTTTATCAGAGTATCGGACTTCAATTGTCAGGCATTAATCATGAGCAGAAAGGTTTTTTCGGATTGAAAAATTATTCGGGTAATGAGCAAACACTTTATGCTAATCTTATCTGGCAATCTATCATTGGAAATACAAAACACAATTACCGATTGGGCGGAACATTTTTAGCTGATCATACTTCAGAAGTTTTTGATACCACTTATGCAGGGTATAAAAACAATATTCCGGGTGCATTTTTCGAATACACTTATGACGATTTGAAAAATTTTTCTGCAGTACTTGGTTTACGAACTGACTATGTAAATGAGAACATTAATTTAACTCCTCGCCTGCACATCAGGTATGCAGTTACAAAAAATGCTACATTAAGAATGTCGGTTGGAAGAGGATTCAGGTCAGTGAATTTGTTTGCTGAAAATCCTGCAATCATGGCTACATCCAGAGCAATTATTTTTAAAGAAAAACTAAATCTGGAAAGTGCGTGGAACGGAGGATTAAATTTTACTAAGTGCTTTTATATAAAAAACAGAGAAGCAACTTTCAGTCTTGATTTTTACCGAACTCAATTTGTAAATCAGGTGGTGCTTGATTACGACCAATCGCCGCAAATTATTTATGTGAGCAATCTGCATGGTCAATCGTTTGCCAATAGTTTTCAGGCTGCCTTCAATTTTTTTCTAATTGAAAAATTAGAAATCAGATTGGCTTATAAATTCAACGATGTGCAACAAACATTAAATAACCAACTTCTTCAAAAACCATTAACACCCCGTCATCGCGCTTTGTTTAATGCGGCATACGCTTTAAAAAACCACTGGAAGTTTGATGCTACTGTTCAGTGGGTCGGTGAACAGCGCATACCTTCTACTTTAAACAATCCGGAGGAATTCCGCTTGCCTCAGAATTCGCCATCTTATTTCAGAGCACTCGGACAAATAACTTATATCAAGCATCGGTGGGAATTTTATATTGGCGGAGAAAATCTGAATGATTTCCGCCAAAAAGATGCAATCATCAGTGCCGATGAACCTTTTGGTCCCTATTTTGATTCGTCATTGGTGTGGGGGCCTTTAACTGGCAGAATGTTTTATGCTGGAATCAGATTTACACTTAAATAAAATTAATTTTAATTAAAATTTAAATTCAAAACAAAATGAAATCACAGATTTTAAAAACCAATAAAAAAATAATCATGAACAAAAACAAATTCATCATCATCGCATTTTTATTTGCAGGATTTGCAAGCTTATTTACAACAAAAACTTTTGCCTCACTTGCAGGCGGAAAAGAAAAAGCAGTGATTCTTACATCATCGCAATGCGGTGAGTGCAAGGAACGAATTGAAGCTGCACTGAATAAATTAGATGGAATTAAATCGCACGACCTGAATCTTGACAACAATAAATTAACGGTTGTTTTTGATCCGGCCATAATTACGCTTGCTCAAATTAAAACTGCCATTAGCAATACGGGTTACGATGCCGACGAGGTTTTGGCTAATGAAGAAGCATACAATCAGCTTCCGAAGTGTTGCCAGAAAGGCGGACACTGATGATATTTCTTCCTGAAAGTATTATGAAAGCCATCTGAGATTATCAGATGGCTTTTGTATTTGCAGATTATTCTTCAGGCTTCCATTTTTCTATTTGACCTTCAATAACAAACTCTGCATTACCAAACCAGCGCGATTCTTCCTGATTGGCAATTCTGTAAAATTTTCCTGGATAATAGAGCAAGCTTTCACTCAAAACAGCGACAAAATTTTTTGTAAACATTTCCACTTTTATTGAGGTTACATTTTTTTGTGCATCGAAATAAACTTCAATAACTCTGGTTTTTAATTCCTCCTCCTTTGCGACATACCGAATAATAAAAGTTTTAGAACTGTCGGTTGAATGAACAAGTGTGTCAACCATGTATTTTTCATTCAAAGAAGTTTTATAAATGTCAGCTGCATAAAAACTTTCGAATTCCCGTTTCCAATTAATGGCCGGGTAACGGTGCTGTTCTGATTCTCCATTTACAATGGCCGTTTTTAAAACAGATAATTGGTGTTGATATAATTTTTCAATTTCGCTATTCATAAAAGTACTGAGATCAAAATAAGAATTTTGAATCGCATCTTTTTTATTATCAGAACACGAATTGAAAAAAGTAATAATCAATAATGCAACAAGTATTTTTTTCATTGTGTAATTAATATTTCGCCAGTCATTTCTTTTGGTTGTACCAACCCCATAATTTTTAATATGGTTGGAGCAAGATCCGAAAGTTTTCCGGGCTTTAGTGTTGGTTTATAGTTTCTGTCAATCAGAAAAAATGGAACCGGATTTCTTGTGTGCACCGTGTTCGGTGTTCCATCTTCATTAATCATGTAATCAGCATTGCCATGGTCGGCAGTGAGAAAAACAGTGTAATCATTATCCAAAGCAGTTTCAACCACTTCGTTTACACATTGGTCAACTGTTTCAACAGCTTTCATCACAGCGGTAAAAACTCCGGTGTGACCAACCATATCTGCATTCGCAAAATTCAAACAAATAAAATCGGCGCTTTTGTTATTCAGTTCCGCAACAATTGCATTCTTCACTTCAAAAGCACTCATCTCGGGTTGTAAATCATAAGTCGCAACTTTAGGCGATGGAATCATCATTCGCTTTTCGCCATCAAAAGGTTTTTCTCTTCCACCTGAAAAGAAAAAAGATACATGCGGATATTTTTCTGTCTCTGCAATCCGAATTTGTTTCAAACCATTATTTGCAATCACTTCACCCAAGGTCATGCTCATATCTTCATTCGTAAAAATGTTGTGTACATTTTTAAATGAATGATCGTAAATGGTCATAGTGGTGTAATTCAATTTCAACGGCTTCATTTCCTGCTCCGGAAATTCCTGTTGAGTCAGAGCCTTGGTTATTTCCCGACAACGATCAGTTCTGAAATTGAAACAGACAACTGCGTCATCTTCTTTTATAATTGCCAATGGTTTTCCATTTTCATCAACACTAATAATTGGTTCTATAAATTCATCAGTCACTCCTTTGTTGTATGAATCTGTAATGGATTGCAAAATATTTTTACTTGGTTCTCCTTCTCCATTCACCAATAAATCATAAGCCTGTTTCACGCGTTCCCATCTGTTATCCCTGTCCATGGCATAATATCTTCCAATCAATGAAGCAATTGTTCCTGTTGATTTTGATAAATGATTTTGCAATTCTTCAACAAAACCAAAACCGCTTTTAGGGTCAGTATCTCTTCCATCAGTAAACACATGAACGAAAACTTTTTTTACACCACTCTCTTTTGCAATATCGAGCAACGCTTTTAAATGTTCGATGGAAGAATGCACACCACCATTTGAAACCAATCCCATCAAATGAAGATTGCAGTTGTTTGTTATAGCATAATTTAAAGTGCTGAGCAATTCCGAATTTGTGTTCAAGGTTTTTTCGCGAATTGCTTTGTTGATGCGAACCAGTTCCTGAAACACCACTCGCCCTGCACCAATATTTAAATGACCGACTTCCGAATTTCCCATTTGGCCATCAGGCAAACCAACTGCCTCACCATCGGTTCGTAATTCTGTATTTGAAAACCGGCTATACAAACTTTTTACATAAGTGGCCTTAGATTGTTGAATTGCATCAGCCGCTGGAACTTTTCCATGGCCCAAACCATCCATTATAATCAATATCGCTTTTTTCATTGCGCGCAAAACTATGCTGAAAATTCAAAGCTGAATGCGATGTTGGAAAGAACCGTAAAATTCAATTGCGGTTTTTATCAATTGCACCTTATTTTTGAAGTATCGAATAGTTGGCAAAGAATTTGGCTTTAAGGATTCTGGAAAATCAAAACGCTCTCTCCAAACAAATGAAAAAAACAATCTCCATCGCATTAACACTTACAATTTTGGTGTCATCATTAAAATTGGTCAGTTCAGCAGATGTGTTAGATACAATTGCATCAGCCATCAAAAGTGGAAATGCGGCAACACTTTCACAATATTTTGATGCAAGCGTTGATATTACTATACTCGATAAGGAATCAGTTTACAGCAAGGCACAGGCGCAAATGGTTGTACGCGATTTCTTTTTAAAATATCCGGTGAGGTCATTTTCTTTAATTCACCGCGGCACTTCATCCGAAGGTTCTCAATATGGAATCGGAACCATGACCAGCACAGGCGGTTCGTTCCGGGTTTATTTTTTAGTGCGTAATAAAACAGGTGCGAGCCTGATAAAAGAACTTCGTTTCGAAAAACAATAAATGGACTGGAAAGAATTTATCACCGCCGCTTTTGAAGAAGATATTCGCGAAGGCGACCACACTTCACTTTCAACAATTCCCGAAGGACAAAATGGAAAAGCTATTCTGTGGGCGAAAGCCGATGGCATTGTTGCGGGTGTTGAATTAGCACAAATGATCTTCTGGTACTTTGATGCAACACTGGATGTAACCGTTTTTATAAATGATGGTGCTGCAATAAAATCAGGCGATAAAATTTTAGAAGTGCAGGGAGCAGAAAGAAATATTCTTTCGTGCGAGCGATTGGTGTTGAATTGCATGCAGCGGATGAGCGGTATTGCTACACTCACCAAAAAATATGTAGATGCAGTTGAAGCTACTCAAACAAAAATTTTAGATACCAGAAAAACAACTCCTCTTTTTCGCGCAGCAGAAAAGTGGGCAGTGAAAATTGGTGGCGGCGAAAATCATCGCTTTGGTTTGTATGATATGATTCTGATAAAAGACAATCATGTTGATTACGCAGGAGGAATTAAACCGGCAATAGAAAAAGCCAATATTTATCTGAAGGAAAATAATTTAAAGATTCCGATTGAAATTGAAACCAGAAATCTGGATGAAGTCAAACAGGTTTTAGCAACCGGAAATGTGAATCGAATTATGCTCGACAATTTCGCGCCCGAATTGATTCGTGAAGCTTTGAAACTGATTGACAAGAAATTTGAAACAGAAGTTTCCGGTGGAATAACTTTAGAAACCATTCGTGCGTATGCCGAAACCGGAGTTGATTTTATTTCGGTCGGTGCGCTCACGCACAGTTACACCAGTCTGGATTTGAGTTTGAAAGCGGTGAAGTAAATTCACGCTGCCATTTTTCTCCATTAGTTTCACTTTTCAAAACTGAAAGTGTTCAAAGAGATTCAACATATTATTATTCTGCTGAAGCGACTCGCCATTTTGCTGTTGCTGTTTTCGATTTGCAGAGTGTTATTTTATTTTTTCAATGCGGATTTGTTTCCACCCATTTCTTTTTCTGAAGGATGCTGGATTTTTATTTATGGAATCCGATTCGATGTTTCAGCCATTGTGGTATTGAACAGTTTGTTCATTGTGTTGCACCTGTTGCCGAATAAATTCTGGGAAACAAATTTTTATCAAGCCATTCAGAAAATACTTTTCTACTTGGTAAATAGTGTGGCGCTGATTTTCGAAGCATCTGATTTCGCCTACTTCAAATATTCCTTCAAGCGAATCACCAGCGACATTGTATTCATGCAGCACGATGCGCCAACACTCATGCCCGCCTTCATCCGCGATTTCTGGTACTTGTTGTTAATGATTGTGGTAATGTTTTTGTTCGCCGAATTTTTGTATCGTAAAACTTTTCGATGGAATGAATTGAATTTTAATTTCAACTCATTCAATAAATCAAAACTGATTTCAACTTTAATGATTGTTTCATTTTTATTTATTGCAGCGAGAGGAAATATCTCGAAGCAATCTTTAACTCCAAACAGCGGTGATTCTCATTTTCCTGCTTCAATGAATGCCCTGGCGCAAAACACTTCTTTCACTTTGTTGTATTCACTGGAGCATAAAAAACTGGAAGAGAAAAAATACCTGACAGAAGAAAAAGCAAAACAGTACTGCAATATCATTCAATCGTTCAACGGAAAACCGCCGAGTATTTATAATCCGGAAAAGAAAAAATTAAATGTGGTGGTTATTATTCTCGAAAGTTTTTCGCGGGAGTACAGCGGATTTATTAATAGCAATCAAGGCTGCATGCCGTTTCTTGATTCATTGATGCACCAAGGAATGGCATTTACAAATGGCTGGGCAAATGGTAAAAAATCAATTGAAGGAATTCCAGCGGTGCTTTCTTCTGTTCCTGGATTAGTGAATGAACCGCTTTTAAATTATGGTAGTTATCCCGATTTGAAGATGAACACGATTGCAACTTATCTGAATGAAGATGGATACAGCACAGCTTTTTTTCATGGTGGTTCAAATGGCACAATGAATTTTAATAAATATATTTTGGGTTCAGGCTTCGATAAATATTTCGGGAAGAATGAATATCCGAATCTTGCAGATGATGATAAAGTGTGGGGAATTTTTGATGAACCGTTTTTTCAATACTTCAGTGGAAAGCTGGATGAAATGCAGCAACCTTTTCTCGGAGCAATCTTTTCGTTGACTTCACATCATCCATTCACCATTCCCGAAAAGTATCACGGAAAATTCAAGCAAGGGAAAGAACCTATTGAAGAAGTGATTCGGTACACTGATTACTCATTGCGAGAATTTTTTAAAACGGCTTCAAAGCAATCGTGGTACAACAATACTTTGTTTGTTATCACTTCAGACCACACAGGTCCAACAGCTGATGAGTTTTATAAAACTAGAGTGGGCATGTATCGCATTCCGATTATTTTATTTCAACCCGGAAATAATTTATTGAAAGGAAGAAATGATGAAGTGGTTCAACAAACAGATATTCTGCCAACTGTTTTGAATTATGTCGGATACGATAAACTATTTGTTTCCTTCGGGCACGACATGTTTTCAAATGAAAAGGAAAGAGTGACAGTGAACTCTCTTGGAAATATTTTTCAGATTATGAATGACCGTTACAGTTTGCTGTACGATGGAGAAAAGCCGGTTGAACTCTATGATTACATTCGTGACCCGCTCCTGAAAAATAATTTAGTGAACGAGCAAAAACAGATTGCTGAAAAACTGACCACTCAAATCGAAGCATACATTCAGGTTTTCAATTCCAATATTATTCACAATACTTTATCGAAGAGATGAAAAAATATTCATTCATCATCAATCCTGTTTCAGGAGTGAGCCGCAAGAAAAATATTCCTGCATTAATTGAATTGATATTTAAAAATGCTGAAGTTGAATATAAAATTCTGCTGACAGAACGAGCAGGTCATGCTATTGAATTGGCAAAAAATGAAGCAGAAAAAAATGCTGATGTAGTAGTTGCGGTTGGTGGCGATGGAACATTAAATGAAATCGCACGAGGTTTAGGAGGCACAAAATCTGCTCTCGGAATTATTCCGCTTGGTTCAGGAAACGGTTTGGCGCGACACTTAAAAATTTCAATGAACCCAACTAAAGCTTTGCAACAATTGCTCAATGGAAAAACAATCAGTATGGACGCAGGTTTGCTGAATGAACATTTATTTCTCAGCAATGCCGGAGTTGGTTTTACCGGCGAAGTGATTCATTCATTTCACGGAAATAAGATGCGTGGATTTTATGCGTATGCCTGGTATGTGTTTCGTGATTTTCTACTATACAAACCCGGAGCCATGCAAATTGAATCGGAAGGAAAAATGCTGAATGGAAAATTTGCTTTTCTCAATGTATTTAATGCTTCGCAGTTTGGTTACAATGTAACACTCACACCCGAAGCAAGTGTTCAGGATGGAATTTTAGAAGCACTTTGTCTTCCATTTAGAAATCGTTTGCAGTTTGGTACTGCTCTGGCACTGACTGCACTTTCAAGTGGAAGAATGAGCCGCAGTTTTTTTCAAAACATAAAATCAAAGGAAGCAACCGTTCACTTCACCGGAAAATTACTGGCGCACATTGATGGTGACCCGATAATCATTGACAGCAAAGCATATTTTAAAATTCTTTCTGGGTATTTGAATGTTGTTGTGCCTGAATAATATTTGCGACTCAATCATTTTTAATTTACTCACTTCATACTTTTGTTTTAATTGTGTTCATGAATGATTCACATTTTTAATCTTTAATTTCTAATCTTAATTATCGTGTCAAAAAATAAAAACCGCACCGGAGTTGTTTACTCCACCAACACAAACTTCAACTATCAGGAAAATAATAAACCCGCGCAGCAAACCTTTCCGCCGAAAATGCAAAAGCTGTTTGTAAAACTCGACTCGAAAATGCGTGCCGGAAAAACTGTTACACTCATTGATGGCTTTATCGGAAGCGAAGATACTCTTGAAGCACTTTGTAAATTATTGAAAACAAAAGTCGGAACAGGTGGTTCAGCCAAGGACGGACAAATCATCATTCAAGGAAATCAAAAGGACCGAGTGGTCACAATATTGAAAGCAGCTGGATACGGAGTACGATAAAGAATTGTAAAATGAAAATGCAAAGTATTAATAAAAGTATTTGACCATCTTTCCAACTTTAAAAATATTTTTTCTACAATGAAAAATGAAAAAGCATGACTTTATCAATTACTCAAACCAGAATCGAATCTATTGATCTGCTAAAAGGATTGGTCATGGTCATTATGGCACTCGACCACACCCGAGATTTTTTTCATGCTTCTGTTCTAATTTTTGACCCAACTGACTCCACAAAATCAACGCTTCCTATTTTTTTTACACGATTCATTACCCATTTCTGCGCACCAACATTTAGTTTTTTAGCTGGTGTATCTGCATACATGGTTGGAAGGAGAAAAAATATTAATGAGCTATCAACCTTTTTATTTACTCGTGGTCTATGGTTGGTTTTTATTGAGTTAACGATTGTAAATTTTGGATGGAACTTCGATATTCAATTCAGAAATACCGGCTTAGCTGTTATATGGTGTTTAGGCATTAGCATGATTTTTTTAGCCGCCTTAATATATCTTCCTAAACCACTCATTTTAATTTTTAGTTGTCTGTTGATTTTCGGTCACAATCTTTTTGATGGGCAGCATTTTGACAATAATTTTTTATGGGCGCTTTTACATGAAGGTGGTGATTTTTCATTTTGGAATAATTATAAAATTTATGTTGGATATCCTATTGTTCCATGGATAGCAGTTATGTCGTTAGGATATATTTTTGGTTCTCTTTATAATTCTTCGTTTGATCATACGAAACGAAAAATAATTCTTAACAGTATCGGGATTTCAGCAATCCTGCTTTTCTTTATTCTGAATGTTACAAATTTTTATTGCGACTCTGAGAATTGGATTTATTATGAAACATTTTCAAAAACACTCATGTCGTTTTTAAACCTCGCAAAATACCCGCCTTCACTTTTATTTTTACTTATAACTTTAGGTATTGCTTTTCTGTTCCTTGCTAACACTGAAAATTTCAAAGGAAAAATAGTTGGTTTCTTCAATGTCTTTGGAAGAGTTCCATTTTTTTACTACATCCTACACCTTTATCTCATACATTTTTTATCCATGATAGCTGCCGAGATTTCAGGTTATAGTTGGCATAATCAAATCTACATTGATGATGAATCTTTTTTATTGGGGTTGAAAGGATATGGGTTTAGTCTTTGGGTAGTTTATCTTGTATGGATAACAGTCATCGCCATGCTTTATCCACTATGCAAATGGTTTGATAAGTATAAAACAGAACATAAAGAAAAATGGTGGCTGAGTTATTTATAAATAATATTTATTCTGTTTTCATTTTAATTTTTAGTGGCAATTCTCGTTGGGATTCAAATCGTAAATATTAAATGTGAGATGAAAAAATATTTAGGCTTTGTTTTGCTTTTTCTACTTGTTAATGTTGGCCATTCGCAGGATTATCGATACCATCGAAATAAAACATTTTCGTATCCGATAGAAATTTACTTTATCAGCAATGACTCCATATCGTCCAATCTTGAGTTCAAATGGCACAACAGCAATCATGACACAGTTCAACTTCGCAAGCATTTCAATAAACAATTTGTCTATCCTGAATTTTGTAGAGAGGAAGAAATTGAAGGCAGTTTTTATTTCAGAGTGTTTGCAGATTCAATTGGTAAAATCACTTTGGTTGATGCACTCAGGCCCTTTATCTCATGTACCTATTTTATTTCAAAACAAGTGCAAAAAATTATGTAGATGGGATTTTTGGTTGATCGAAAAAAATATACATATGAATACTTTGTTCTTAAATTAAAAGTCAGCAAGATTCAGAATTGATTGAGTCAGAATTTTTGAGAAATTAATTCAGAACAAAACTTCTCCACATTTTCATTTTATAACCAACATATTATTGAGTTAGTGATGCGCTAACTTTATTATTGCCAAACAGACCAATTTATAATGCCCGAATATTCCCACCTCCATAATCATACTCAGTATTCATTGCTCGATGGCGCATCGAACATTGATAAGATGATGACCAAGGCCATTGCAGATAATCAGAAAGCAGTTGCCATCACTGACCATGGAAATATGTTTGGTGTTTTTCAGTTTGTAAGCACGGCGCACAAAAAAGGAATTATCCCGATTGTTGGTTGCGAATTTTATTTATGCGATAATCATTTTGATAAATCTGATTCAACCCGGTATCATCAATTGTTATTGGCGAAGGATGAAGTGGGTTATAAAAATTTAATGAAGCTGAGTTCGCTTGGTTACATGGAAGGATTTTATTTTAAACCGCGAATTGATAAGGCAGTTTTACTGCAACACAAGGATGGATTAATTGCGAGCACTTGTTGCTTGGCAGGAATTGTTCCCCGCACAATCTTAAGAAAAGGAGAGGCAGAGGCAGAAAAAGAATTTCGTTGGTGGGTCGATAATTTCGGAGATGATTATTACATCGAATTACAGCGACATGGAATTCCTGAACAGGATCAGGTGAATGAAGTATTAGTGCGTTGGGCAAAAAAATACAATGTGAAAATGATTGCCACCAACGACACTCACTATGTAAACGATTCGGATTCGGAAGCGCAGGATATTTTGTTGTGCATACAAACAGGTAAGGATTACAACGATCCGAATCGTATGCGCTTTCAGGGGCACGAATTTTATTTTAAAACGCAAAGTGAAATGAATGAGTTGTTCGCCGATTTGCCAATGGCGCTCGACAACACGCTCGAAGTAGTTTCAAAAATCACCAACTTAAAATTAGAGCGCGATATTTTATTGCCCGCTTACACGGTTCCCGAAAAATTTGCGGATCAGCAATCATACCTCGAACATCTCACATTTGAAGGAGCAATAAAAAGATATGGCGAAGTAAATGACGAAATTCGTTCGCGCCTGGAATATGAGTTGAAGGTGATACAGAATATGAAGTTCGCCGGCTACTTTTTAATCGTGCAGGATTTTATAACTGCTGCAAAAGATTTAGGAGTGGCTGTTGGCCCCGGTCGTGGTTCGGCAGCGGGCTCTGCGGTTGCTTACTGCATTGGCATTACCAATATTGACCCCATAAAATATCGGTTGCTGTTCGAGCGGTTTTTAAATCCGGAGCGTGTGAGCATGCCTGATATGGATATTGATTTTGATGACAATGGCCGCCAGAAAGTTATTGATTATGTGGTGCAGAAATATGGTCGCAATCAGGTGGCGCAAATCATCACCTTCGGAACAATGGCGCCAAAGATGGCCGTGAAAGATGTGTCGCGCGCCTTGGGAGTTTCGTTGATTGAAGCAAACGCCATTGCTAAACTTATTCCTGAAAATCCAGGAATGACCTTCGCGCGCGCTTATGAAATGAATAAAGATTTAGTGTTGATGAAAGAAAAAGCATCGCCACTTATTTTAAAAACTTTACGCGTGGCCGAAACATTAGAAGGATGTTCGCGCCACACAGGAGTTCATGCAGCAGGAATCATTATTGCTCCAAGTGATATTCGCGAATACATTCCGGTATCGAAGAACAAAGATTCTGATTTGTTCGTCACGCAGTATTCCGGAAAATACATTGAAAGTGCGGGCATGTTAAAAATGGATTTTCTCGGGTTGAAAACACTTTCAATTATGAAAGATGCCATTCGATTTATCAAACAAAATCACGGAGTTGAAATTGATTTGGATAAAATTCCATTGGACGATTCTAAAACTTTAGAACTTTTTCAGCGTGGCGAAATGACCGGCGTATTTCAGTTTGAAAGCAAGGGCATGCGCGAATATTTAAAGTTGCTGAAGCCAACCAACATTGAAGATTTGATTGCGATGAATGCCTTGTATCGCCCTGGCCCGATGGGAAACATACCGGAATACATTGCGCGCAAGCATGGCCGTAGTCCGGTGGTGTATCCGCATGTCATGATAAAAGAAATTCTGGAACCAACTTTTGGTATTATGGTTTATCAGGAACAAATTATGCAAGTGGCGCAAAAGATGGCGAACTACACATTGGGTTCTGCTGATTTGTTACGCAAGGCGATGGGAAAAAAGAATGTAGATGAAATGCAGAAGCATCGCGCCATTTTCAGTGAAGGCGCCCTAAAGAACGGAACCACTGAGCAAGAGGCAAGCGATATTTATGATACCATGGAAAAATTTGCCGAGTATGGTTTCAATCGTTCGCACTCGGTGGCCTATGCAGTTATTGCATTTCAAACTTCTTACCTGAAAGCACATTATCCTGCGGAGTTTATGGCAAGTGCACTCACACACAACATGACGAGTGTGGAAGAAATGCAAAAGTTTTTGAGTGATTGCAAGCGACTCGGAATTAAAACACTTGGACCGGATATTAATGAGAGCGAAGAAGTTTTTTCAGTGAAGAATGGAGCAATACGATTTGCTTTAACGGCTGTGAAAGGTGTAGGAGAATCAGCTGTTAATTCGTTGATGGAAGAACGAAATCTCAATGGACCATTCAAAGGAATTTTTGATTTAGCAAAAAGAATTGGTGGGAAGGGAGTAAATAAAAAATTACTGGAAGCATTAATTTATGCGGGAGCCTTTGATTGTTTTACCAATGTGCATCGTGCGCAATACTTTGCTACTCCTACCGGAGAAAAAGTAAACATGATTGAAAAAGCATTCCGGTTTGCGAATGGAAATACGAATGGGAAAAAACCTGCCGGAACCTCCCTCTTTGGCGATGCTGTTCATGATGCTCCTAAAGAGCCTGAGTTTCCGCAGGTAGAACAATTGCATCAGTTTGAAAAATTGCGGAAAGAAAAAGAAGTAACCGGAATATTTTTAAGTGGACATCCGCTGGAAGATTATTTACGCGAAGTAGAAAAATTCAGAACCTGCCCAATCAATCAAATAGATAATTACCGAAACCAGGATCTAACGCTTATCGGATTAATTACTGAAGTGAATCACCGAACAGCTCAAAACGGAAACCCGTTTGGTTCATTTAAGTTGGAAGATTTTGAAAGTGAAATGACTGTTACTGTTTTCGGAAAAACTTACATTGAAACCAATAAATATTTTCAGCACCCCGATATGATGGTGATGGTTCGTGGAAAATATACTGAACGCAGAGGCATGCAGGATCAATTTGAATTTTATGTAAACAGCATAGAACTGCTAAGTGATGTGCGAAGCAAGTATGTGAAAAAATTGGTAATGAAAGTTGAACTGGACAGCATTAATGATGAATTCATAAAAAAAATAATGGTGATACAGCACAATTATAAAGGCAATGTTCCACTGTATTTACAGGTTCATGATTTAACAGATGAAATAAAACTTAACTTCATCAGCAAGGAACTCTATGTATCGTACGATGAAAGTTTTCTGAAATACATCAGTGATATAAAGGATGCTGAGTTGGGGTTGAATTAAAAACTCTGATTCGATTATAAAATATTCATCGGCATAAAAAATGATTCCGGATAAACTGAATCTGTCAAAATAAATTATTCGTCTCTCCTCCTATCCGGGTTGCTTGCTTCAAACAGGGAGTTGATAATTGAAAGTACAATACTAAAAAGCAATGCATACCAGAATCCTTCAACTGTAAATCCGGGAACAAATTTTCCGGCCAGCATAATCATGAATGCATTGATAACTAATAGAAATAAGCCTAACGAAAAAATAGTTATCGGTAAAGTGAGAATGATAAGAACAGGTTTTACAAATGCATTCAACACGGCAAGCACTGCTGCTACACCAATGGCTGTCAGCATATTTTCAACATCGACCCCCGGCAACAAGTAAGATGAAACCAACACTGACAGACCGGTTACCAAAATTTTAATTAAGAAGCGCATATTGATTTTTATTGACGGAAAGATGCAAAAGTTTTATTCAATAAAATATTTACAACAAAATACTTTTATCTTAATCACCAACTTCAGCAAAAATCTGATTGATAATTTTATGTGTGAGTGGTTTTAAATGAAATCCTTTTATAGACTGAAATTGTTTTGCCCGCTCAATATCTTTATCTTCATCAGATGAAGTCATAATATAAATGTGAAATTTTTTTTGAATGTCTTCTGCCAAAATTTCAAAATCAGTTAAGAAACCCCAACCATCAACTACAGGCATATTTAAATCGAGCAGTAAAACATAATAATCATTTATTGAATGCATACTTCGTTCACCATTTATCCATTTTAAAGCAACAAATCCATTTTCAAATACGAGAATTTTTGCGGCCGGCATTGTTCGCTTAAAAACCATATTGCATATCTGCACACTTACAGGATCATCATCCACCACAATAATATTTCTTGAATTATTCACGCTCATGATAATTATTGAGTTAAAAATAAATTTAAAATGAAATCATTTTCTGAATTCAATTTTGAATTAGCTAATTACTCTTCATAAGTAACCGGAACTTTAGGGTCAGTGATAATAATATAATCGCCCAATTTTTTGAATGGCGACCAATCAATATTCGGAAAAGAATCATCGCTGGTGGATGAAATAATTAATGGTTTAGTTTTAGGACTGTATTTTTTCAGTTGCATAACTACAGCAAATCCTTCATCGGAATGAAAGCGCCCGTTTATATGAAAAATTTTTTTCTCCGGATTTTTCTTTTTGAATTCAGCTATCGAAAAAGCCATCGTTGCATCCCATAATGATTGCGCTACAACAAGATTAAAGTTGCCCATCATCATGGGTGGTGGTGTTTGAACTTTTAGAGTGTCGCTAATTTGAGTAACGGGTGTTATTGAATGCCCCGACAGTTCCCAAAGTTTATTGTGATAGTCGCCGGTTGCAGTATCATAAGGCAGCGGTGCAAAATTCGCTTTCGACTCCTTTGGCAGTTTCATCAATTCAGCAATTCCTTTTCTTCCTGCAAGGTTGGTATAACGGCTTGCTGCATTGGCACATATCACTGGCAGGTTTTTCTCTTTCGAAAATTCAACCATTGCTCTGTAGTCGGAATAATTACTCCATACGCGCGCATCTTTTTTAAAATGCTTTTCACGAATGTATCCGGCCAGGTACTCATTCATTACCGGTTGCACATCACGGTCAAACATTTCCATCGACAATGCAAGATTTGAATTGTATTGTGCATACATCATTTCAAAAATTGTTTTCTCTAAATAATGAGTTACACTATCGTTGTGTTGTTCGCCGTAAATCAATACATCGTAATTTTCCATGTCAGTTATAATTGCACTGAGCGGAACCTCTTTCTGCTGCTTTACAGAATAGATTCTGTAATTATTATCAGTGAGTTGCTGAGCATAATCCATTAACGGAAGCAATAATAAAATGACGATTAAATTGGTTTTCATTTTTACACTATTTGAAGTAAGAGTAAATATACTAAATTAAAAAAAATGTTTTTAAGATTCACAGCCTTTAACAATTCAGGTTACTTAGAAAAAAATATTGGGAATTAAGTGGGTGCTGAGTTCAACTCTTCATATTCACAAAATCGAGCGGCACCGAATAATCTTTCAACTTTAAAAATGATATGACTGATTGCAGGTCGTCAATTTTTTTTCCGGTTACACGCAATTGATCATCCATAATACTTGCCTGTACTTTCAATCCATTTTCCTTTATATCCTTCACCATTTTTTTTGCGGTATCGCGGTCAATGCCCTGTTTGATTTTAATTTCTTTTCGAAGCATGTTGCCCGAAGCATACTGGTCTTTCCCGAAATCGAAACATCGAGGATCAATATGTTGCTTCATTGACCGTGCTATCAAAATATCACCAATCGCTTTTACCCGCATATCATTTTCGGTAGTCACCGTAATTTTCATTTCCTTTTTATCAAATTCAATTTCGGTTTTTGAGCCATGAAAATCATAACGGTTCACAATTTCTTTTTTTGCTGTGTTAATGGCATTGTCGAGCAATTGTGCA
>CAMDOA010000010.1 GCA_945903305.1 Chitinophaga pinensis | reverse complement strand
GGATCGCCTTGCGCATTTGCCTGATTAATAAATTTGATAGCTTCGATAATACTGAGTGGCGAAGAGAATTCAGAATAAGTTTTTAAAGTGTCCTGCAACTGATTCATTTTAATCAGCGTGTTTCCTTTCTTCAATGCATTTTTTTCTTTTCCCTCAACTAAAATTTCGAAAGGCATTACACCCTTAAAATGCTTTTCGAAAAATTTTAAGTCGGTATACAATTTATCGCCATGCGGAATGTCATCAACAATAAATCCGGTTGAATTAAGCCGCAACATTCCGATTACAGAAAACACCACTATAACTGCAGTAGTGATGTAAATTGTTTTTCGGTAGTGATTAACCCAGTGTGTAAATGTGTCGAGAACTTTATTGAGCAATACCTGCTTCAGATATTTTAACTGCATTGCTTTTGGCGAAGGCAGAAAACTGAAAACACACGGAATAATAATAACTGACACGAAAAAAATGCCGGCAATGTTTAATCCGGCAACCAATCCGAATTCTTTTAACACGGTGCTTCGTGTAAAATAAAAAACACCAAACCCGATTGCAG
The DNA here is from genome assembly GCA_945903305.1 of Chitinophaga pinensis. Taxonomy (GTDB): domain Bacteria; phylum Bacteroidota; class Bacteroidia; order Chitinophagales; family UBA10324; genus UBA10324. The sequence continues at coordinate 58,316 of CAMDOA010000010.1, read as the reverse complement.
CTGTGAGGTTGGTAAACAAAGTAGCGAGTCCGATTTTTTCAATCACCAATTGAAGCGCCTGCATTTTATCGCCGAGTCGCACAAACTCAATGTGATATTTATTCAGCAGATAAACGCAATTGGTTATTCCGATTACTACAACAAGTGGAGGAATTAAACCGGTGAGCAAAGTGATTTTAAAACCAAACAATACAATAGTGCCAACCGACCAGATTACACTGATGCCAACTACTAACAGCGAAAAAATAACTGCATAAAAAGAGCGGAGCAAAAACAACAAAACCAATCCGGTAACCAATGCTGCTAACAACAAAAACATATTTAACTCAGCAGCTACTTGTGTTGCCATTACCGTTCTGATCATTGGCAGTCCGCTATAATTAATTTCTAAACCGGTTCGTTGTTTAAATTTTTCGCCAAGTTGTTTAATGCTTTCAACTATGGCAATGCGCTCCTTGCTGTCTAATTTTTTTTGATTGATTCGAACAGCCATTAATGTGGCTCCGGTTTCGGGTTCATACAATCTGCCTTTATAAAATGGCAACGAATAAAATATTCTGCTTAAACTATCGAGCTCCGGAAACGATTTGGGTAGGTGAGGAAAAATCAGTTGCAGCGAAATTTTTCCGGTGGCTGTATCTTTTACAGCATTGTAACTTTTGCAAATGGAAAGAACATCTTCCACACCATCCAAATGTTTTAAACTGTCAGCAAGCTGGTACCACGCTTTAAAAAACTGATAATCAAACAAATTTTTTGGAAGCACTCCGAGCACGAGCACATTTCCATCTTCACCAAACTTATCTTTGAAGTGCAGGTAATCAATATACTTCGGGTTATCGGTGGGAATAACTTTAGCGAAACTGTAAGTCAATTCCACATCCTTGGCCATGTAAGCCATGAACACAGTTGTTGCTGCAACAATAATTAAAAGCAACAACCGAAACCGTAGTATTCCAACAGCTATTTTATGCCACATTTATTTCAAAAAAATATTCGGGGCGAAAGTAATTATAAGTTGTTGTTTCGCCTTTCTGAAAGCAGAGAAGTCATAAATAAAATTAAATACCCAAATCAATTTTGACATTTATTAAATATACCACAAAGCAATTTTCTGCGTTTAACCCGACAATCTTACTTTTAGCGTCATGAATCGTTTAGTTTTTATATTGATAGTTTTTGTTTTTTTCGTTCAGCAGCTTGCCGCCCAGGATATTCCGGTAGGCACATGGAAAGATAATTTACCCTATCAGAATGCACAGTCAGTTGTTCAGTCGGAAAATAAAATTTATTGCGCAACCAATGTGTCGCTTTACTCAGTTGATAAAACTGATTTCAGTTTCGAAAAACTAAGCAAGGTGAATGGGTTGTCGGATATTGGATTCAGCACACTTCATTTTGATGCTGGAAATAATCAATTAATAATTGCTTACAGCAACAGCAATATTGATATTTTAAGTGAACAGGGCGTTTACAATATTGCTGATATTAAACGAAAAAATATTGTAGGCAACAAAAGCATTACCAGCATTTTTCAAAAAGAAAGTATGGCATACCTGAGTTGTGGATTTGGTATTGTTGCCCTCAATTTAAATAAGCTTGAAATTGCTGATACCTATTATCCCGGTCAAACCACCTCGTTCAATAAAGTAAACGCTTTAACCTCTGATTCCATTTATTTTTATGCCGCCACTGCTTCTGGTTTATATCGAGCTTATTTAAATTCCACCAACCTTGCTGACTATTCTCAATGGGTAAAAATGGAAGTAGTAAGTGGACTTCCGGATTTGCAGGTCATAGATATTATTTCATTCAATGATTCTATCTATTGTAATTTAAATGATTCCATTTTCAAATTTGACGGGGCACATTGGAATAAAATATTTTTTCGACAAAACATGAAAATCAGTTCAATGAATGATGCCGGAAATGAACTTTTAATTTGCATGGATTCAGATAGCGGATTAATAAAAAGAGTTGTCAGATTATACGCAGATAATAATAATGACTCATTAAATACTGCATTTAATTCGCCGCAAGAAGCTATTAAAGACGAATCAAACAACTATTGGGTTGCTGACTTGCAAATGGGTTTGAAATATTTTTCATCAGCACAGGAAAAATATATTTTTCCAACCGGACCATATTCTACCAAGGCTGCAAAAATTGCTGTCAGAAATAAAATTGCTTATGTAGTACCGGGCGGAGTAAATGATTGGAATTATTCTTTTGAAGCCAGCGGATATTATATCAGTTTTAATGGATACTGGCTCAATTATAATAAGTACAATGCAGGTGGTGCCCTCGATACGATAACAGATTTGTTTAAAATTGCTATTAACCCAATTTCCGGTGAAGCCTATCTGGGTTCTTTTGGCTGGGGAATTATAAAGCTAAACGCCGACGGTGGTTTTAACACGGTTTATAAATTTAACAGTTCGTTGCAAGCCGCTCAAGGCGACCCGGGTAGCGTTCGTGTTTCGGGGCTGGCTTTTGATTCTGAGCAGAATTTATGGGTTTCGAATTACGGTGCGGTTAAACCGCTTTCATTATTAACCCCATCAGGTGATTGGCATTCATTCAACCTTCCATCAGCCAACACCGGTGGCGGACAACTTGCCGATATCGTAATTGATCAGAATAATTACAAATGGTTTGTTTTGGGAAGAGGTAATGGAATTTTTGTTTATGATAGTGGCGACGATTCAGTTGCCACCAACGACGACCGTCTTGTGACACTTGGCACGGGCATTGGAACAGGTGGGTTGCCTAATAAAAACATCCTTTGCCTTGCAGTTGATAAAGATGGTTATGTATGGGTGGGAACCGATGAAGGCGTTGCTGTATTTTATTGTCCTTACGATGTATTCAGTGCTGAAGGCTGCGATGCCCAGCAAATTATTGTGAAAGAAGATATTTATAATGGTTACTTGCTTGAAACAGAAATAATAAATGATATAGCTGTTGATGGTGCTAACAGAAAATGGTTTGCCACCAATAACGGAGCTTTTTTAATGTCAGCCGATGGCACCGAACAAATACACCATTTCACTACCGAAAACAGCCCGCTTTTTTCGAATAATATTGTAACACTTGCTATTGATAATGAAAATGGTGATGTTTATTTCGCTACTGATCTGGGCATTATTGTTTACCGCAGTGATGCAATTGAAGGCAATGAATCCGGATTTCTTTCTGACAGTATTTATATTTTTCCGAATCCGGTGCGCGATAATTTTTCAGGTGTAGTAACCATTCAGGGATTGGCTTATCAATCATTTATAAAAATAACTGACTTATCGGGCGTACTGGTTTATGAAACCGAATCGAATGGCGGCGAAGCAGTATGGAATGTAAAAGACCTGAAAGGCAATCGAGTGAACACTGGAGTTTACTTAGTGTATGCAACCAATGCCGCAGGCACTGATAAATTGGTTGGGAAAATTGCCGTGATAAAGTAGAAGGAATTTATAAGTTGATTTATTAATTAGTTATTTCAAATACAGTTCCTGTAATTCTTAAAATTATTATTTCTCCTTCCCTCCAACTCTGCTCGTTAAATTTGTGAGAGAAAAAAACAAATTGATTGTATGAAATATGAAAAGGAATATATCTGCATACTCAATCATCAAACAAACCAACTATCCGGCATTCAGGAAAATAAACAAGATGCAATTCAGGTGAATATCTTTGACCGGATTTTATTTATCAATAAAGAAACAAATGTCGTTAGTACCCAAGACAACACACCGCGAAGAAAGAGCGATTTTAGTGAGCTTGATTCTTCCGGGACAAAAGGAAGAACAGGTAGAAGAGTTTATGGATGAGTTGGCATTTTTAGCTGAAACCGCTGGCGCTATTACTATCAAACGATTTACGCAACGATTGAAATCGCCGGACAATGCCACTTTTATTGGCTCCGGGAAATTGCAGGAAATAAAAACTTATGCAGACGAAAAGCAAATTGATCTGGTAATTTTTGACGATGATTTGAGTGGTTCGCAAATTCGAAATATTGAGAAAGAATTAAAAATTAAAATCTTAGACCGCAGCAATCTTATACTCGACATTTTTGCAAGCCGGGCAATGACCGCACAAGCAAGAGCGCAGGTTGAATTAGCTCAATTGCAATATTTATTACCGCGACTGAAAGGATTATGGACTCACTTAGAAAGACAAAAAGGCGGAATTGGAATGCGCGGGCCGGGAGAAAAAGAAATTGAAACCGATCGCCGGATTGTGAAATACCAGATTTCATTATTGAAGGAGCAACTCGAAAAAATTGACAAACAAAGTTTCACACAACGCAAAGGTCGTGGCGAATTAATTCGCGTGGCGCTGGTGGGTTACACGAATGTTGGCAAGAGTACATTGATGAATTTGCTGAGCAAATCAGATGTGTTTGCCGAGAATAAATTATTTGCCACACTTGATACCACTACTCGCAAGGTTGTTTTTGAACGAATGCCTTTTCTGATGAGCGATACCGTTGGCTTCATTCGGAAACTGCCCCATCATTTGATAGAAAGTTTTAAAAGCACATTGGATGAAGTGCGCGAATCAGATATTCTGATTCATGTAATTGATATATCGCATGCAAAGTTTGAAGAGCAATTGGAAGTGGTAAATAAAACCATCACCGAAATTGGTGCATCAGGAAAACCCACCATTTATGCATTTAATAAAATGGATTTATATGAGAAAAGTTATTTCGACGAAATGCTTCCACCGGAAGTGAAATTGGATTTGATGGATGAATTGAAAAAAAGCTGGCAGATAAAATCAAATAACAGTGCCGTATTTATTTCAGCCACTAAAAAAGAAAACATCAATGATTTGAAAGATTTAATTTACAGTAAAGTGAAGGAGCAATATGAAATCCGGTATCCATACAAAACACATTTCTTCTAAAGATATTATACTTCAACACCTGATCAAATGTGAAGCATTCATGAGTTCAATTAAATTCAGGAAAAAATTTTACGAACTAAATTGGCAAATCATCAAATTAGTTTTAGTGGCTGCTCCATCATTTCTGAAAAAATTATTTGCGAATCCTTCGGGTGAAAAAATTGTTTTAGCGCTCAGAAATATTCCAATGTTGTACCGAATAGCTATTGCCTGCATGCCCCGACATACATTTTACAGTAAAGATTCTTTCAGAACTGTAAATCGAAATGGAATTAATTATCAATTGGATTTGAGTGATTGGGTGGAATGGAATATTTATTTTCACAACGATGTGGAGCCGCGAAAAAAATTATACTCAATGGTGAAACCCGGAAAGACTGTTATTGATATCGGTGCCAACATAGGAGAAACCACCTTAAACATGGCGAAACTTATTGGCAGTACCGGCTGTGTGATTTCGTTTGAGCCTTCAACTAATACTTATAAAAAATGTTTGCGAAATATTGCACTGAACGATACTCTCAGCAATCGAATTAATCTGCATGGTTTCGCTTTAGGTGAAAAAAACGAAAGCGCCTTTTTGCAGATTGCCGAGCAAACAAACAGAGGAATGAATTTCATTTCAACATCCGGCGAAAAAATTGAAATAAAAAAATTAGATGATGTTTTGGTTGATGAAAAAAAGGTGAAAATTGATTTGATAAAAATGGATGTAGAAGGATATGAATTGAAAGTATTGAAAGGGGCTGAACGATTAATTAACCAACATCATCCAAAATTATTTATAGAATTAGATAATGACTTATTAAACAAGCAAGGCGATTCGTCATTTGCATTATTGGAATGGTTAACTGCTCATCATTATCAAGTTACTGAGCCCAATATTCCGGAAGCGGAATTATTGCACGGTCATTTTGATATTATAGCTGAATGAAAATCAACCTATCGCTCATATTTATATTCATAACTGCTTCCGTTAAATTCAGTTTGCAGCCACAATTCCTTTTTCGAAAGGCGCAATATTTTATAAGTGATGGCAACTGAGCTCATCAGTGGCCCGTATAGGTTTAATGGATTTAAAATTTTAGTGGAGGTTAAAACCAATTCGGTTTTTTTATTTTTCAATTCATACAGTCCAAAATTCGAAACATATAAAACGGTATCAATTCCGCCCCTGATTAAATATCCGGAAGTATCATTAATGCCCGGGTCTTTTAAATCTAACCCCGGTAAAACTGTATACCCTGAAAATTTACTTGTCGAATCGTTACCGCTCACCAGATAAGAATTAAGCTTCCATGCACCAATGATTCTTTGGCTCGGTGAACGCAAACTGAATGTTGGTCCATCAGGATATTTTTTACACGAAAAAACAGTTATCACCACAAGAATAAATGCGCAACTAATTAATTTCATTTCAATAATGTTATTATTTTTTTCAACTCGGCCTGGTTATGCTTGTTATTAATAGCGTTCACCACATCCAGTTTTTCTTTAGTGGTTAAATGCCAGGTCATACTTGCAGCGCTATTTAATACCGATGGAGTGTATTCAAAAGTGAGAATGTTTAATTCAGAGTTTAACCAACCGGTTGCGCTGTTAATCTGTTCATCAAAATGAAAATCCTGATAATCGCTCCAGTTAATAAATATACTGCTGATCGGATCAAAAAATTTACTCATCAACGATTGATGTGAGCTCACTTTAGGTTCAATATTTTTTTTCATGTCGCGCATTTGCACAATTACCACCTGCCCCACATTTTCATTTATCCAATCTTTAAAAACATATAAGTACCGCATACTGGTTTCAATTCCGAAATTATCGCGCAAGCCTGCATCCATGGTTTGAATTTCAGGCGTAGTAGGCAGGTAAACATTCGGCATAATGTAGGGGAATGTTGCATTCATTCTGATGGCGGTTGATAATTGTAATTGTGTTGCATCTTGATTTGAAAAGAAATTTTGCAAATCAATAGCATCGGTCTTCAATGCTTTATTGGCATCTGAAAAATTTGCCGGTTTGTTCAGATAAGCTACTGGCTGAGCAGCAATATTTAATTTTCTTCCATCATCAATTATTGTCGGCGTGAAAACCATCATCGGAATAACAGCCGATTGTTCATCAGAAGAATAATCGGCAATTGATTTATCTAAAACTCCTTTCGTGTTTTCGTTCAGTTGTTTTTCCCATAGGTAACCCCGGTCTTTTCGGTATTGATTTTCGCTAATCCGAAACCGCTGCCAGGGAATTAATAAATCATTTACAACAAACGAAAATGAAACAGCATTTAATAAATCACGCGAAATATTATTCAGGTATTCATCGCTGCTCAGATCTATTTGTTTTCCGTTTTGTTTTTCTAAAAACAGTTGGCGGTAATAAGCCGCACCCAGCGTTCCGCCCGAAGCACCGCTGATTAATTTTGAATGATTAAAAAATCGATCGCCAGTCAGGCTATCTAAAACCTGCATCACATAAAAACTCCAAACAGTTGCCCGCAATCCGCCGCCGCTGCAATTTATTAATACTAGTGTTGGCTTAGCTGAATCGCCCTTTGATACTTTCTGTTTCCAATTATTAAGTGTTTTAATTTCCCGCGCTTTATCCTTGTAAAAAACATTGTCGGCGCTTTTACTTTCAATAGTTGAAAGTATGTAATCCATTCGTTTTTCAGATGAATAATTTAACCCGAATGCTTTGTTTTTATGATTCATAAAATCAAACTGAAGCATTAAACTGAATAATAGAACCAGCAAAATAAAAACAGAGGTTCCCCATGTTTTCAGGTAATATGAAAAAGCGCCGATTGGTGCCACCAGAATGCTCATTAATAAAAACAGGCTGGATGCTGCCGGTACTCTGAACATTGTATAATCCATTAAAAAGCCAAGCAGAATGATTACTTCCAAAGCAATCAATTCCAGAATCAAGGCATTGCGGTGGTGCTGTTTAAAAACGGTTAACAATTTTTCTTCTTCATAATGATCCACCTCACGCACTCTTCTGATTTTCCATGGGTAAATAAAAAAATAATCGACACGCAGTTTGCGATGATCTGTTGTTCGTATATTAAAACTCCAGCGCTTCATGGCGGTATGCTTGGTTCTATGTTCGTGCGCCTGATTATAATGCGTGTTTAATGCTTTTGAAAAAGAAACTGCAATCAACAACAAGGCACCTGTAATAAATCCGGCAATACTTGCCGCTATTTTATACCAGGCAGATAATTCATACTCGGTTTGAAAATGAACCAACTCAACAAAATAAACGGCAACAAAAAACAGCGGAAGAATAGAATTATTCAGGCAGTATCTTGTAAATGGTTTTTCAAAAGTTGCCAGAAACGGAAAGCGGTGCGAGTTGAGAATATAACTGGTAATGTTCCAGATTAAAACAAAAGCGCCAAACCCGATTCCTACTAAAAAGAAGCTCCAGAAATTTACTTTGCCTAAGTACTCAGGATCTAAAAACAAATAAGCAAAGCCATATAGTGCTGCTAAATTTTTAGTTACAAACAGAATGAGAATTATAAATGAAATGAGTAAAAATAAATTGCGGCGCAGGTGCAGCAGCAGCAGCTGAACCGGAAACGACCAATAAAAATTTTGAATTGTTTGCACTGTTTATTCAGAGACTAAGGAATACGAAACGGTTGTATGCATTGTTCTCGGAATGAAAAATAAATTTTGAAACAGAAAAAACTCAATCAGTAATTAAACAGAAAAATGTTTTTGTGTCCTACTGCTTTTCGTAAGCGCCAATATCAAATGGAAGAGTTCTTATAAATCCTGTAATATCTGTTGTTAAAGAAACAGGTTCAATTCCGGTATCAATACAAGGCGAACCACTTGATAATTGATAATTGTTTTCGGTGTAATTAATAAATAACGGATCATTTTTAAACCAGCTTCCTGAATGAGTTGAATCTGATTTTATGCAACAGGAATTAAATTGAATGGTATTAATAGTGCCTGCACCAATTAAATCTATCGAAATTTCCTGATCGAGTCCACCCCAGATTATGCAATTATTAAATTCGGCAGTACATCCAAACAGTAAGTACTCAATATTGTCAGGAGTATAATAATTACTCAGGTAAACCGCAGGTTCCTGATGATTAATGACAGTACTACTGTAATTGGCAAAGGTGCAATTATCAAATTGATACTTACCACCTAAAATATTTTGAAAGCAATTATTCTGGCCGATATTGTATATCAATAAATTTTCACCGGTTACCCATGATGATAAACCGCGTATTCCGGCATAAGTCATGTTTTTAATAACAACCTGCTTGAGTGTAATGTGCGGTTGTGTATATACAACTGAATCGTTGGCATAGACTCCAACATCACCATCCTGAAGTGTGGTATAGGTAATTGAACTGCCGGTGCTTCCCGGTAAAATAATTATTCCGCCCCACTGACCGGGCAAATCCTGAAAATAATTTTCAAGTCTGTCGCCTCTGAAAAATACAGTATCGGTGGCGGTTCCGTTTACATGCAATTTTCCTTTTATAAAAATGATGGAGTTCGGATGATTATAAATTCTGCACCCGGGATCAATGTTTACAGTAACATTACTTTCAATCAGCATGGAATTAATAATTACATACGGCAAATCATTTATCCATTGCTGATCGGCCGTTATAACTGAATCATAAATAAAATGTGCGTTTTGTCCCCATGCATTTAAAATTACTGCTTGATTGTTTCCGTTGGTGTTAAACAAAATTGAATCTTCAATTACAAACGGATTAGCGAGGTTGTTGGGGTCAACAGTTACAGCGGCAAAAATGTACAGGCTGTCGTTGGCTGCTATCTCCACTTCTTTCGCTTCAATGCCGGCAATGCCATCTACATTAATCCGGAAATGCGAATCAACTCCTCCGGCTAACTTGATGTTGCTGATTTTTATTTTCTTGTTCTCTTTGTTATAAATTTTAAAATACCGGGTAGCTGAACCAATAGAAGTAAATACGGTATCGAATGTAAGTGTGTCATTACTGAAACTTAATTTAACAGCAGTGTCGGTGAGAAAAACATCCTTGCGGCACGAAGCTATAGTGAACAGAGTTGCAATAAATATAATCAGGTTTTTAATTTTCATCAGCAGCGAAGAACGACAAAGTTGAATGGAAATTGTGCAGACAGAAAATGTAATTTATAAAGGACTGTTTTTATTTTCTGCGCAGATTAAAATACAGTGATGGAAAATCTTCCGGTTTCCACGATTGAAATATTCCGGCAGTATCGTTTTTCACCTCCGCATTATCGTCTTCAATTTTTATGACCAATGTGGAATCGGGACTGTTTAATGATGAAAGCAAAAGTGTTTCGAAAGGAGCAGCCCATGTCATCAGCAAAGTATCCATCGGGACAGTTGATGCAGGAATGAAATAGAATTTATCGTGTCCGTTTCTGAGTTGCTGAATTTTTGCGCTGTACCAATTCACCCGATTTGTAAATTGGTGATGTGCCGAATAAATAAATCCGATACGAATAGAAAAAACGAGAACAAGAATCAGTAATCCGGTTTTTGGTTTTAATTGATTGATGAAGTAAAAAAGAAACGGCAATGCAACCATAAATGCCAAAGGCATAAACATGTTCTGAATATAAAAACGATCTGCTGCCGGATTGAAAGCAAGCACAACTATTAAGTAAATGAGCGAAACAGCACTCATTGTAAAACTCAAAAGCCATCGTTTTTTTTGAAGAATAATAATGTTGGTGAAAATGAAAATGATTAACCACAAGAGGTAATCAAATTTCAAATCATTGATAAACTGAATAAAGGATTTGGAATAAAGCATATTAGAAATATTTTGAATAATGCCTGATAACGATTGAATTTTTTCTGCCTCATACCAATCCATTTTTCCAACAAAATATCTGATTACAAATGAAACAACAACAACTGCTATAAAAATTGAAAAAGATTTTAAACTTCGTTTTTCATTGATGAAATACAAAAAGCAAAACATAAACACCATAGGAAAAACAATAAGCAGGTAGAAAAACTGTATCCATAAAACAATCAGAAAATGAATCCACCAATGTTTAATCGGCGAATCTGATTTTTGTTTTTCCATTAACCATGCACCATACAAGCACAGGTAAGCCATTCCTTGCTGGTACTCTGAAATGAACCAGTAAAAATCATCACTCACCAATATTGTGAGATAAAACACCAAAGCAAATGCAAACACAAAATTTTTAAACCGAAACACAATCAGGATGAAAAAAAGGAGATAGAATAAAATCATTCCCATTGAATGAAAAAGTAAAATCAGTTTTAAGGGGAAATTAAAAATAGTAGCGAGCAGCGGAATGATTTGCGGAATGGCGCCACCAAACCGAACCGGGAATATTGAAAAATAGTTTGTGATAATGATTCGTGAATCAACAAGTGCAGTATCAAAGCATATAATTCGCTCTTTATAAAAAATGCACGATAAAATAAGCAGCACAAAAAACATGAATAGTCCTAAATAAGAATATGCTTTATACGAATTGTTCATTACTGTTTTTCGAAACACAAATAACTTCAATCAACCCGAAACCTAAAACTCATAACCCGAAACTTAAATCACATAGCAACTGCAATTGTGGCCGCGCTCAATTTTACATCGGTATTATTTAACAACACACGACTGCATGCTTCAAGGGTGCTGCCTGTTGTCATTACATCGTCCACCAGCAATAAATGTTTTCCTTTCCACTGATCGGTTTTTTCGGTATAAAAAATTTCTTCCACATTTTTCCATCGCTCAAATCTTGATTTTTTTGTTTGAGTGGTGGAGGCAACTCCCCGGTATAAAAAATCTTTTCTGATTGGAATTCCGGTGGCTTCCGAAATTCCTCTTCCAATCATATATGCCTGATTGTACCCGCGAAACCGTTCGCGTGATGGATGCAACGGAACCGGAATAATAAAATCAATTGTATCAACCGCGCCATCTCGTTTTAAATCACTGCCATATAATTCTCCAATGTAAGTTCCTACATCGTGACGGCCCTTGTATTTCAAGTGATGCAATAATTCCTGCACCCGGGTTTCTTTTCCAAAATATAAATACGCAATAGCCATTTCAAAATTCACGCGACCCCAGAAATGTTTTTCCATGGGGTTGCTTTCCCATTTATGATAATTTGTTTTAGGTAATTTGAACCGACAAGTGGTACACACTATTTTTTCCTGATTCAACAAACTCGTTCCGCAACCAACGCATGCTTCCGGAAAAAACAGATAAAGCAAATCATCCACACTTTGTTTTACAAACTGAAATGATTTGGCGAGCATTAAACTATTTTTCTGAAAGGTAAATATTTCATTGAGAAATAAAATTTACTGACACAACTTTGCAGAAAATAAATTCTCAAAAATGATTTACCTCATCCTTGCCATCGGCGTTTTCAGTACCGTATTCGGAGCAATCAGTTATACCAAACTGCGAAACAGAGAAAATGTGTTGTATAAAATTTTCGGAAGAGAAATTTCAAGGGAATGGACTGCCTTCGGGTTATTTTTTATCGGCGTATTTTTTATTATCACCTTCTTGATTGTGGAAGTGCAACCACGGTTTTATAAAACACGCAGCTTACAATATCCGTCGAATCAGATCTTCCACCTTATTGACGAGCACCACCTCGATGCCGAGCTTGCGTGAGTTCAATCCTTTTTTGTTGTAACCCGAAACAAATATTTTTTCGAAACCGAGTTTTGCTGATTCGCTGATTCGCTGCTCAATACGGTTCACGGCGCGAATCTCTCCACTCAATCCTACTTCGCCGCAAAAACAAATATTCGGAGCAAGCGATTTATCTTCATAAGAAGAAAGAATAGAAGCAACAACCGCTAAATCAATGGCTGGATCTTCCACCCGAATTCCGCCGGCAATATTCAGGAACACATCTTTCACTCCGAAAAAAAATCCGCATCGTTTTTCTAAAACGGCGAGCAGCATTCTCATTCTCTGTAAATCAAAACCGGTGGTTGTTCGTTGCGGAGTTCCATACACTGCTTGTGTTACGAGCGCTTGTGTTTCCACTAATAATGGTCGCATGCCCTCCATAGTTGCGGCAATCGCAATTCCGCTCAGCATTTCATCGCGCTGCGTTAATAATATTTCTGATGGATTACTGACCTCGCTCAATCCGCTTCCCTGCATTTCATAAATTCCTAATTCGCTGGTGGAGCCGAAACGATTTTTTACAGTGCGCAAAATGCGATAACTATAATGCCGGTCGCCTTCAAATTGCAACACAGTATCCACCATGTGTTCTAGAATTTTTGGTCCGGCAATTATTCCTTCCTTGGTAATGTGCCCAATCAAAAAAACCGGTACTCCACTCTCTTTTGCATATCGCTGAAACTCGCCGGCGCATTCTCTTATTTGCGAAATGCTTCCTGCAGTTGATTCCACCAACTCAGTTTGCATGGTTTGTATCGAATCAACAATCACTACTTCAGGTTGCAATTCCTGGATATGCCGGAAGATTAATGCCGTTGAAGTTTCAGGTAAAATGTAACACTCCTTATTTTTTGTACCGATTCGTTCGGCACGCATTCTGATTTGATGATCGCTTTCTTCCCCTGACAAATACAAAACTTTCACTCCTTCCATTCGCAATGCGAGTTGTAAAAGCAAGGTTGATTTTCCGATTCCGGGTTCACCGCCAACTAATATTACTGAGCCTGGAACAATTCCTCCACCCAAAACACGATTCAATTCATTGTCGGGAGTAATAATCCGTTCTTCCGGAATTGGTTTTATATCCTGAATGGTTTTTGGTTTCGGCGCTTCGTGTTTTTCTTTTTTCTTCCAGGGAGTCGCCGATTTTTCGCGCTCAATTACTTCTTCCACATAAGTATTCCACTCATTGCAACTGGGGCACTTGCCAATCCACTTTGCTGCTTGCGCTCCGCAGTTGGAGCAATAAAAAACGGTTCTTATTTTACTCATTTATTTAAGGCGAACATAATGAGTAAGTTGATTAATCAGAAGTTGAATTGATTACCAACTTGCATTTTTAACTATTGCCGCACCAGCCTTTGGGTTTAGTTTAATATATTGAATTATTGAAAGCAATGAAATTGAAAGTAACTGAGAATTTGAAGTGTTTACAATTACGACTGAATAAAAGTATTTGATGTTAAATCGGCAAAACCGGATTGATAAATATTTTTTATTGCCGGGGTGAATAGTAATTAATAAGCTAACATTTTACTAATAACACTTTTGTCCATTACCTACAATATTCTGCTTCAACTATTTTCGTCGCATGAATTTTCCATCTCGATTGATTGAGGATGCTGTGAGCGAATTTGAAAAACTGCCGGGCATTGGACGCAGAAGTGCATTGCGCCTGGTGCTTCACCTGTTGCGCCAGAATCCGGAATCGGTCAATCAGTTTTCCGGTCGCATTGCTAAAATGCGTAATGAAATAAAATTTTGTAAAACCTGTCATAATATTTCTGATGGCGAGCAATGCAACATCTGTAACAGTCATGCGCGCAATCGTTCACTCGTGTGCGTGGTCGAAAATTTTCGTGATGTAATTGCCATCGAATCAGTGAATCAATACAATGGTTTGTACCATGTGTTGGGCGGTGTGATTTCTCCACTCGAAGGCATCGGACCCGACCAGTTGAATATTGAGTCGCTCATTCATCGCACTGCCAGCAATGAAATAGAAGAGGTGATTATGGCGTTGAATGCAACCATGGAAGGCGACACTACTATTTTTTATCTCTCAAGAAAACTGCATCAGTTCCCCAATGTGAAAATCACCACACTTGCACGCGGAATGGCTTTCGGTGGCGAATTGGAATATGTAGATGATTTAACACTCGCTCGCTCGATTGCCACACGGCTGCCGTATGAAAATTATCTTGTGAACCGCGAATGATTAAACTCTCGGTCATTATTGTCAACTACAATGTCAAGTTCTTTTTAGAGCAGGCATTGCAATCGGTGCGTAAAGCATCGCGCAATCTTTCGGTAGAAATTTTTGTGGTTGATAATCATTCGGTGGATGGCTCGGTGCAGTTGGTGAAAGAAAAATTTGGCGCAGCCAATCCGACCTCTGGCGGATCCGAAGAAATAATTCTCATTGAAAATAAAGACAACACCGGTTTTGCTAAGGCAAATAATCAGGCAATTCGATTGGCGAAAGGAGAATATGTTTTGCTGTTGAATCCTGATACGGTTGTTGAAGAAGATACTTTTGAAAAATGTGTTGCATTTATGGATGCACATGAAGATGCAGGCGCACTAGGTGTGAAAATGCTCGATGGCTCCGGAAATTTTCTACCTGAATCGAAGCGTGGTTTTCCAACACCAACGGTTGCTTTCTTCAAAGCATTTGGCTTTACGAAATTATTTCCGAAGTCAAAAACTTTTGCCCGCTATTATCTCGGTCATCTTTCTCGCGATGAAAATCATGAAGTGGAGGTATTAGCCGGAGCATTTATGCTATTGCGTAAAAAAGTGTTGGATGAAATCGGTTTGCTCGACGAAACTTTTTTTATGTATGGCGAAGACATTGATCTTTCGTATCGCGTAATAAAAGCCGGCCATAAAAATTATTACCTCGCCGACACACGAATCATTCATTACAAAGGTGAGAGCACCAAGAAGGGTTCGCTCAATTATGTGCGTATGTTTTATATGGCGATGATCATTTTCGCACGCAAACACTTTTCGCAAGGCAGTGCTCATGGATTAATTCTGATGCTGCAAGTAGCCATTTATTTCCGCGCCGCACTATCGTTGATTAAAAGGTTTTTAGATAAAATTGCTGCACCATCGTTTGATGCCGTTGGTTTATATGCTGCCATGTTGTTCTTCAAAAATTTGTGGGAAACAAAAGTGAAAGCAACAGAAGGGGTGAGTTATCCGCCGCAATACATTTTCATTATTGTGCCTGTTTACATTGCTGTGTGGTTGCTCAGTATTTTTTTCAGTGGAGGTTATGATCGCAATTCGAAACCGGGAAAAATTATTCGTGGTTTAGTCATTGGAACATTAATTATCGCAGCGGTTTATGGATTCCTAGATGACTCGCTTCGCTTCTCTCGCGGAATGATTTTACTCGGATTTGTTTTTGGAGTCTTCTTTCTCACAAGTTGGAGATTCATCCGACATTATTTTCGCTTCGGACATTTTGGATGGGGCGAAGAGTTTCAGCGCAAGATTGTGATTACTGGAAGTTATGTGGAAGGAAAAAGAGTTTACCAATTGCTCAACAATGCACGAATAAATTTTCAGCACCTTGGCTTTGTGTTGCCCGATTCAGAATCGTATCCAAATGAATTGCGCGAAGAAGAGCGGCTTGGTCATTTAAATCAGCTAACCGATTTAGTTGAGCTGTATCGACCTGATGAAATTATTTTTTGTTCGAAAGATATTTCGTCGCAGCAAATCATCAGTCACATGGTTGATATTGGTGGAAGGGTGGATTATAAAATTGTTCCCGAAGAAAGCATGAGTGTGATTGGCTCAGGTTCGAAAGACACAAATGGCGAACTCTACACCATCGACATCAACATGCAAATTGATTTGCCTAACAATAGAAGAAACAAGCGGCTGCTGGATATACTGGTTTGTATTTTTCTTTTTATCACACTGCCTCTAAATTTATTTTTAGTAAAGAATTTTACCGGCCTTTTGAATAATTTATTCACTGTTTTCATAGGAAAAAAAACCTGGGTGGGATATGCTAGCGAACAATCAGGGGCTTTACCTAAAATAAAAAATGGAATTTTAAATCCGGCCGATCTGCTATCAAAAAAAACATCAATAGATGCCACAAACCGATTAAATCTTTTATATGCAAGAAATTATTCGGTTGCTCGCGATTTCGAAATTATTTTCAAATCTTTAAGAAACATTGGGAGAAAAACAGAAAATTGAATTGTTGATAAGCACACTGTTTTTGTGGATAGCGTGTGACTAACTAATTTGCAATCAGAATCTTTTTTCTCTAAATCCAAAACTTACATTTGACACCTAAAAAAATAATTATGACACTCGAATTAATTGGAAAACTCATTCAGGTAAATCAGGAAGTAGCTGGCAAAAGTGCGCGTGGCGACTGGAAAAAACGCGATATGATTATTGAAACAATTGAACAATTCCCAAAAAAAGTTTGCATCATTTGCTTTGGAGAAAGGGCGGATCAGGTAGCAAATTACCAACCTGGTATTGAATTAAGAATCGGTTTCAATCTTGAATCAAGAGAATTTAATGGTAAGTGGTACTCCGATATCAAAGCGTGGAAAATTGATATCAGCAGCGGCGCTTCTTCAAACAGCAACTCAAATAATAACAGTTACAATCAAGCCACTCCCTCATACAGCAATCAGGCTTCTCCATCATCAATGCCTGCTGCACCAAATGGCAATGATGATTTACCCTTTTAAAAAATAACTATTTAAATTTTTTCTTGAAGTTCCATTCTGCTTTAGCAGGATGGAACTTTTTTATTTCAGACTTGACAATCCGCCACAGCGGATTGTCAAATATTTTGTGATAAAAAATATTATTTCAATCCATCTGCATACTCCAATAAATACGGATTGCCTCTTCGTTCTTTCCCAATGGTTGTTGGTGAACCATGTCCGCAATAAACTTTCACATCATCAGGCAGCACTAATAGTTTATTAAAAATACTTTGCATCAGTATTTCATAATCGCTCAATGGGAAATCATATCTTCCGATACTTCCATTGAACAACACATCGCCGGCAATTAATGTTTTTGATTCGGCGTGATAAAAAGAAACTTCACCGGGAGCATGACCGGGAGTAAATAAAGTTTTCAATTCTGTTTTTCCGAAGCAAACAATTTCTTCATCCACAATAAAACGATCGGGTTCGGGTGATGGAGTTATTACAACACTATACTTGCGACCTGTTTCCACGGCCGAATGCAAAATGGGTAATTCATTTTTATGCAGCAGAAACGGAATGTTGTAAGTCTGCTTTATAAAACTGTTTCCAAGCATGTGATCTAAATGCGAGTGGGTGTTAATCAACAAAACAGGTTTCAGTTGGTTGGTTGAAATAAATTGAGTGAGTTCATTTCGCTCCGAATCATCACTACATCCTGGGTCAATAATGACGCATTCGTTTGTTTCGTCAAATAATATATAAGTGTTTTCCTGAAAAGGATTGAATGTGAAAAAGTGAGTTTGAAGCATGGAGCAAAAATGAGTTGTAAATTTTATTTCTATATCAAAGGGCAAAATCTTTTTTCAAATCTGTTCATCAATGCGAAGTGATTATATTTGTACAGCAATGAAAATACTGAGGTCATTATTTTTCTTTTTCATCCTTTCTTTTTTGAGTTCACCGTTATTGGCTCAAACCACAGAGGAAGAGTTCGGACAAAACCGTGTTCAGTACAGCGATTTCATCTGGTCGTTTTATAAATCAGATCGCTTCGCAGTTTATTTTTATTTGGGTGGTCAAGACCTTGGAAAATTTGTAATTACCGAAGGCGAACGGCAAATTGAAAGTGTAGAGAATGCACTCGAATATAAAGTGAACGACAACATTGATATTCTCATTTACAATAACCTCAGCGATTTGAAACAATCGAACATTGGTTATGGTGTGGAACAAAATAATACCGGAGGCACCACCAAAATTATCGGCAACAAAATGTTTGTTTATTTCAATGGCAATCACAACGATTTATTAATTCAGATTCGGGAAGGCATTGCAAAAATTTGTTTGGATAACATGATGTTTGGTGGAAACATTCAGGAGGTTTTGCAAAATGCGGTGCTTTTGAATTTACCCTTGTGGTACACCGAAGGTTTAGCATCTTACATTGGAAAAGACTGGAGTACTGAATTAGATAACCGATTACGAATCGGAGTTCTAACGGGTAAATACAAAAATTTTAATCGCCTCACTGGAGAAGATGCAAAATTTGCCGGGCAGGCATTATGGTATTACATCGCCAGAAATTATGGCGCCACTTCCATTCCCAATATTTTATACCTCACACGCATTAATCGAAGTGTCGAGAGTGGATTCAATTTCGTAATTGGAAAAACTTTAAAACAATTAATTGCTGACTTCAATAATTATTACGGGAATCAGTATGCATTGGAACAATCGGTAAAAATCGATCCAACCACGCTCGATAAAGTTTCAGTGAAAACAAGGAAAGGAAGAAAATATTATCAATTTAAACCCGATCCCACTTTTGAACGGGTTGCTTATTGCGAAAATGTATTAGGCAAATATAAAGTGAAGATTTATAACATCGAAAAAAAGCGCCGCCGCACTTATTTGCGTGGCGGTTTTAAAAATATCACACAGCCAGTTGACTATTCCTATCCGTTAACCGCCTGGGATCCAACCGGAAATAAACTGGCCATGATTGTGGAGAAAAAGGGCAAAGTATTTATTGTGGTTTATGATTTTGAGAAGAAGAAAAAAACAGAAAGAGAAATCACCAACTTTCAAAAGATACTGAGCATTTCATTTGGCGCCGATCCGAAATCAATTGTAATGAGCGCCGTGAACAAAAGCCAGAGCGATATTTATATCCTGAATTATTTGTCGGGAAAAATTGATCAGATTACCAATGATTTTTATGATGATCTGGATCCGCACTTTGTAAAACTAACAAACCGAACCATTGTGTTGTGGAGTTCAAACCGAATGGATGATACACTTCGCACATTGAAATTAGATACGATAATGCCTCTGGGAACTTTCGATTTATTTTATTTCAATTTGAAAACAAAAGATAAAATTATAACCCGCGTAACCAATACTCCCAATGCCGATGAAAGAAATGCCACCGGATACAACGATTATTTTTTCTCTTACACCAGTGATAAAAACGGTATCAATAATCGATATGTCGCATACATTGATTCAGTGTTTGATCATTATAATCACTTTTATTATTTCGCCGATTCGGTTATTCTGAATCCGAAATACAATATGGATTCATTAATCGCAAACGGAAATATTCTACCTGATTCCACAAAAAAAATCCCGATGTATCGCGATGTGGCACATTCATTCAGCAATACAAATTACGACAACAGTATTCTTGAACAGGAGCATGCATTGAAAGCCGGCAAGATGGCCGAATTATATTACGACAATGGAAAATATTATTTTATTCAAACAAAAAATTTATCAGAAATAAATACCGGCAAAAACAATTCAATTCCAAACACTCAATATATTCAGCAATTAAACGATAAGCAATTGCTGGAAGAAAAGAAAAAAAAATTACTTCCCGCCACGGCTGTTGACAGTATAAAATCCACGCCTGATACCTTAAAAATTGACATCAACAATTATATTTTCCAAAGCGAATTTTCTCAAAAACCGGTCATATCTTTTAAGAATAAAGAAGAAGAAGAAAAACAGGAATTGAATGCGAAAAAAATATGGAGAATTAAGTTTAGTAAAATACTACCCTACTCACCGCGTTTCTCAACTGATTATGTAGTTTCTCAGTTGGATAATAACTTAATCATTAACCGTTATCAGAGCTTTGCACCTAACGGAGGTCAATTTATAAATCCGGGATTAAACGGGTTAATTAAACTAAGCACTGCCGATTTGTTCGAAGATTATCGCTTTACAGGTGGTTTCAGGCTACCTACTAATTTAGGCGGAAACGAATATTTTTTTTCGTTCGATGATCGAAAAAAACGCCTCGATAAAAAATATACTTTCTATAGAAAATCAGAAACCAAGCCGCCTTATGATGCTAATCCGTTTTGGTCGTATCCGGTTTATGCAAAATCAAAAACAAACTATTTTGAAGCAGCCTATCGTTATCCGTTAGATTATACAAAAAGTATCCGGGGAATTGCGGCTTACCGAATGGAGCAATTGGTGTTTCTGAGTTCCGATAGTTTTAGTTTAGGATTAGATAATTATACAGAAAACTGGGTTTCCATCAGAGGCGAGTATGTTTTTGATAACACTTTAAAAATCCAGAATAATATTCTTGATGGCACCCGATATAAAATTTATACTGATGTTATGGGTATGGCAATTAAAAATGGTCCAATGTTATTTGTGGCCGGAGTCGATTTTCGTCATTATCAAAAAATTCATCGGAATATTATTTGGGCAACCCGGTTTACTGGTGCTTCCTCCTGGGGCGATGGCAAAATAGTTTATTATGTTGGTGGAATAGATGGATGGATAAATTCAAAGTTTAACACATCAACACCGGTGAGCACAACAGCCAATTATGCATTTCAAACATTAGCCACCAACCTACGCGGATTTGAACAAAACATTCGAAACGGAAACTCATTTGCACTGGTCAATACTGAAATCCGTTTTCCTGTATTCAGTTATTTATTTAACTCACCAATCCGCTCTGAGTTTATAAGAAATTTTCAATTGGTTGCCTTTGCCGATGCCGGAACCGGGTGGCAGGGTTTTTCGCCATACAGCGAAAGCAATCCTTTTAATACAGCAGTTATTTCTGAAGGTCCGATAACTGTTCAGGTCAATTATTTTCGTGAGCCCTTAGTTGCCGGTTTTGGCGGCGGTGCGCGAACAAATTTGTTTGGATATTTTATTAAACTTGATTATGCGCGAGGATGGGATAGTGGAGTATTGAATAAAGGACTCTGGTATTTTTCTTTCGGAACAGATTTTTAAAAACATTGATCACTCATCGTAAATGAGTAAAATAAAAAACACATTCTGTTATTATTCTCTTAATTTCCCCAGGCATCAAAAAAATTATTGTCAAAATAAAATTCTTCAATGAAGTGAAGAACTAAACCCGAAAATTTTTTTCTGATCTCTTTCTGATTCTACATTTACCCGAATGAGTAAAATTTTTCAGGCGCATTTATTTTTATTTCTCGCCAATCTTATTTACGGAGTCAGTTTTACAATAGCAAAAGATGTGGTGCCCACTTTCGTTCAACCTTTCGGTGCCATAGTTATCAGAGTTAGTGTGTCATTGGTTTTGTTTCTGATGGTGCATGCCGTATTTATTAAAGAAAAAATTAAGCGAAAAGACATTCCCCTTTTAATTGCCTGTGGATTTTTTGGTGTTGCAATAAATCAACTTTTATTTTTCAAAGGCCTGTCAATTACCACACCTATTCATGCAGCATTAATAATGACCACTACGCCAATAATTGTTTTGGTGTTATCCGGTTTATTGAAAGATGAAAAAATAACCCTACTCAAAATCATTGGAATTATTGTTGGCATTTGCGGCGCTTTAGTCATTACAGTTTTTGGAAAAGAAATTTCATTCAGCACTTCAACTGCCGAAGGAGATATTTATATCATGCTCAATGCAGCTTCCTATGCTGTTTATCTGGTGATAGTAAAACCATTGATGCACCAATATCATCCAATCACAATTATCAAGTGGGTTTTTTTGTTCGGATGGATTTTCGTAATGCCTATTGGATGGAATGAGTTTCATTCCATTGACTGGAATTCATTTACTCCATACATCTGGTTCGAACTTTCATTCATTGTTATTGCCACTACTTTTTTAGCTTACCTATTTAACATACTTGCTTTAAAAAATGCTGATCCGTCGTTAGCCGGAAGTTATATTTATGTACAACCTGCACTCGCAACAATCTTCGCCATGATTTTAGGTCGAGATGATTTGAGCGGAATAAAAATTCTGGCAATGGTTTTAATTTTTGCCGGAGTTTATTTAGTGAGTATTCAATCGTTTAAACTTCCCTTTCAGAAACCCAATTCTGAAAAATAATTTATGTTGAAATTTTGATACAATTATAAAATAGTTAATTTTAAAGCACCAATTCATTTTCAAATATTTAAAATGAATAACTAAAAATATTACTAAAGTATCCGGACTTGATTAGTGTTCGATTCCGGATAGTGTTTAGGCGCCCCTGCTGAAGTGATTTGGCAGGGGTTTTTTTATTTACTGCTTTCTGATTTCATTTACCTTCAAATAAAAAACACCATGAGTGATTTAGTTAAAGACTTTAACGATTACCGCGCACGAATGAATGAACGGATTGCCGCAGGAAATAACAAAGTGCTCAACCGCCTTTTCAATCTTGACACTAACACTTACATGGAAGGTGCGCTCCCTGTGAAAACAAAGGAAATGCTCGGATTGGTTGCGTCTATGGTTTTGCGCTGCGACGATTGCATCAAGTATCATGTGGGCAAGTGCAAGGATGAAGGAGTAACCACTGAAGAAATTTTTGAAGTGTTTGCGGTGGCAAATATTGTTGGAGGTACCATCGTGATTCCGCACACACGAAGAGCAGTTGAATATTGGGAAGCTTTACATGAAATTAAAAATTGAAAGAATGAAGATTGAAAAATTAATTTCCGAATCCCCTAATTTCCAATCACACGATTCCCTAATCACTCACTCGTCGACAAACTCAGATTGTCAATCAATGTTTCTAATAACTAATCAACCAATCAACTTATAACTTTATTAAGAATGAACGGAAACCCCGAAGACAAAAGATTATTTCTGCTCGATGCGTTCGCGCTCATCTTTCGAGCATACTATGCATTCGCAAAAAATCCTCTTATCAACTCGAAAGGCATGAACACTTCGGCCATTCAAGGATTCACAAACACGCTTCTGGATTTGCTGAAAAAAGAAAAGCCATCACACATAGCAGTGTGTTTTGATACTGCAGCACCAACGGAACGGCATACCGATTTTGCTGATTATAAAGCGAACCGACAAGAAGCGCCCGAAGATTTGGTTTCAAACATTCCGTACATCAAGGATGTTATTCGTGCATTCAACATTCCGCTTATTGAGTGTGATGGATACGAAGCAGATGATGTGATTGGCACTCTTGCAAAAGTGGCGGAACAAAAAGGATTTAAAGTTTACATGGTAACTCCCGATAAAGATTACGGTCAGTTGGTGAGCGAAAATATTTTTATCTGGAAACCTCCGGCGTTCGGAAATCCGGAACAGATACTTGGTGTGCCTGAAATAAAAGCGAAATGGGAAATCGAACGAATAGATCAGGTAGTAGATATTCTTGGTTTAATGGGCGATACCGTAGATAACATTCCGGGCATTCCCGGCGTGGGGGAGGTAACGGCAAAAAAATTATTGAAAGAGTTCGATACCATCGAAAACTTATTAGCGAACACTGACAAACTGAAAGGAAAACTGAAAGAGAAAGTGGAAGAGCATAAAGACAAAGCCATTCTCTCGAAGAAACTCGCCACCATCATTCTCGATGTGCCGATAGATTGGGATGCACACAACTTCGATATGGAAGAACCCAATCGCGAAAAGCTTGCAGAGATTTTTATTGACCTGGAATTCCGCACGCTCGGAAAAAGAATTCTCGGCGAAAAATTTTTAGTAGGGAAAGCAGAAGCTCAGACCGATGCGGCTTCTAATACCACGCCGGTCTCCGACGCAAAAACCGAGTCGGTCTCCGGCGGACAAAAAGATTTATTTGGAAATGATGTTGCAACTTCAGAAGATGCTGAAGAGAATATTCCGAAGAACCTCAACTCCATTTCTAATACTGAACACAATTATATTTTAGTGGATGATGAAAAAAAACTGAATGATTTATTGCAGTTGCTTTCATCGGCAAAAGAATTTTGTTTCGATACTGAAACCACCGGTGTAGATGCAAACAATGCTGAAGTTGTTGGTTTATCATTCGCAGTAAAACCCAAGGAAGCATTTTATGTTCCGGTTTCGGCTGATAAAACTGAGGCGCAAAATCTGCTCAATAAATTCCGGCCCATTTTAGAAAATGAAAACATAGGCAAAAGCGGACAAAATATTAAGTACGATATGCTGTTGCTGAAATGGTATAATATAAAAGTGAACGGAAAATTATTCGACACCATGCTCGCACACTATCTTATAGAGCCGGATATGCGACACGGCATGGATTATCTCTCTGAAACTTACCTGAACTACAAACCTGTTTCCATTAAGGAATTAATCGGCGTGGGGAAAAAGCAACTCAGCATGCGCGACATTGAGGTGCAGAAAGTTTCAGACTACGCGGCGGAAGATGCCGATGTGACTTTGCAATTAGAAAGAATATTTTTCCTGAAGCTGAAAGAAAATGAAGTGGAAAAATTATTTGAAGAAGTAGAAATACCATTGATGCATGTACTGTGCGATATGGAATTTGAAGGTGTGGCGATTGATAAAATATTTTTAAATGACTATTCAAAAAAATTAGAAGAAGAAATAAAACTCACTGAAGAAATAGTTTACAAAGACGCAGGAGTGCGTTTCAATCTCGCATCACCAAAACAATTAGGCGAAGTGCTTTTTGATAAAATGAAAATTCCTTACGAAGGAAAAAAAACTAAAACCGGACAATACTCCACCGATGAAGATACCCTGTCACGAATCACAGGAGATTATCCTATTGTGAATCACCTGCTCGATTATCGAGAGTTCACCAAACTAAAATCAACTTATGTTGATGCCATTCCATCTTTGATAAATCCAAAGACCGGAAGAGTTCACACCTCATTCAATCAGGCAGTTGCTGCAACAGGAAGGTTGAGCAGTACCGATCCAAACATTCAGAACATTCCCATTCGTACTGAGCGCGGACGGGAAATCCGCAAGGCATTCATTCCGCGCAATGCAGATTATGTTTTGCTCAGCGCCGACTATTCGCAAATCGAATTGCGCATTATCGCAGGGTTGAGCCGCGACACAAACATGCTGAAAGCATTTGCTGATGGTCTCGACATTCACACCGCTACTGCATCGCAGGTTTTTAATGTGCCGATTGCTGATGTGACGCGTGACATGCGCGGCAGGGCGAAAGCCGTGAACTTCGGAATTGCTTACGGACAAACGGCATTTGGTCTCGCACAGAATCTGAAAATCTCGCGCACCGAAGCGAAAGAAATCATTGACAACTACAACCTGAAATTTCCGGGCGTGCGCCAACTGATGAACGACAACATTCAGTTTGCGCGCGAGCACGGTTATGTTCAAACTGTTTTAGGTCGCAGAAGAAAATTGCGCGACATCAACTCAGCCAATCAAACCGTGCGCGGCTTTGCAGAGCGCAATGCCATCAATGCTCCCATACAAGGTTCCGCAGCCGACATGATTAAGGTGGCGATGATTAACATTCAAAAAGAGTTTCGCAAACAAAACTTCAAATCGAAAATGACTTTGCAGGTGCATGATGAGTTGGTGTTTGATGCACACAAATCAGAAGTGGACATCATCATTCCCATCATCAAAGAAAAAATGATTCACGCCATTGAACTCGATGTGCCCATTGAAGTTGGAGTGGGAACTGGAGTGAATTGGTTGGATGCGCATTGAGGAGAAAGTTATTTGTTGATTGGTTGATTTGATATTAGTAAATACAGTTTCCACTTCACACTTTCTTAATAACAATGTTTAACCCAATGAATTTAATAGTTGACTTTATAATATTAATTTTTGTTGATTCGATTTGAATACCCATTATCTAAAGTTATCTATTTATAAAATTAAAAAATCAGAACAAGTAATTAAACAGCAATTATTTTCTTTACTTGCATTTTTAAAATTAATTAATACCCTTATAATTTATGAACGCTGGAAAAATTGATATACATACTCATATAATTCCTGAGCAAGTTCCGCGATGGGCCGATAAATTCGGATATAAAGGATTCATTCATCTGGAACATCACCGGCCATGCTGCGCTAAGATGATGATTGACGATAAATTTTTTCGTGAGATAGAACATAATTGCTGGGATCCGGAGGTACGCATACTCGATTGCGATAAACATGGTGTAGGTGTTCAGGTGCTTAGTACCATTCCTGTTTTATTTCATTACTGGGCAAAACCACAGGATGCTTATGATACAGCTCGTTTTTTTAACGACCATATTGCTTCTGTCGTAAATAGATTTCCGAATCGCTTCATAGGATTGGGCACATTGCCACTGCAATCTCCTGAACTTGCAATAAAAGAATTAGAGCGTTGTGTAAAAACTTTAAAAATGCCCGGTGTTGAAATTGGTTCTCACATTAATGATTGGAATTTAAATGATCCCGAATTATTTCCTGTGTATGGGGCAGCTGAAGAATTAGGAGCCGCCATTTTTGTTCACCCCTGGGATATGATGGGAAAAGAAAAAATGCCAAAATACTGGCTTCCATGGTTGGTTGGAATGCCCGCTGAAACATCGCTTGCAATATGTAATATGATTTTTGGTGGCGTATTTGAAAAATTTCCAAAACTCCGTGTTGCGTTTGCTCATGGTGGTGGTTCATTCCCGGCTACTCTGGGTCGTATTGAACATGGTTTTAATGTTCGGCCCGATTTAGTAGCAGTGGATAATAAAATTAATCCGAGAAATTATCTTGGGAAATTCTGGCTTGATTCATTAGTTCACGACCCTGATATGTTTCAGTTGATAATTAAAATGGTTGGAAACGATAAAATTTGTCTCGGAACCGATTATCCTTTTCCACTTGGTGAGCATATGCCTGGAAAATTAATTGAACAATTAAATTATCCACCTGACATTCAAAATAAATTGATGCGAGAGAATGCGCTTAGTTGGTTAGGCCTGTAAAAAAATTGATGCCGATTGTGTTGTTGTATAAAATAAAATGAGCCCCCTTATTATACAGAGGACTCATTACTCAAATCGGAAATTTTTATTGTAAAACAATATTGTAAACCACACCATTAATTTCAACGGTGGCTTCATTGTCGCAGCCGCCGGTTCCAAAATCAAGAGTGCGCACCGGTTTTCCGTCAGGGGTTATATCAATAATTCCCTTTTTAATATAAGGGCAACCTACAGCTAATACTAATGGATTAACAATAGTGGCGGTAAATGCAGTGCCGGCTCTGTTTATACCTTCAGCACTTCCGTTGATTGAATAAATATCATCAAGGGGTGTAAGCGATCCCTCGCCTTCAATCCATTCGCGTGTTCGCTGCGAGGTCCAGCTCATGGATGTTCCGTCGGTAAAATAAATATTTGCAACTGATACATTAATCGAATATGTCAGATGCCCTGCTCCGTTAAATCCATTATTAGTTACCGTTTTTTGATATTCATATTTATCTCCATTTACATAATAGTTGATGGTGGAGATAGTGATGATTGTTCCGGGGTCGCGATATTTTCCTGTCCAAGTAGCCTTAATAGCTCCCTTGCGATACTTGTTATCCCAACCACTGCACAAGCACCCATTGGATGCAGTGGTATCAAATAAAATGGTTAATGATTTTTCTCCGGTAATTGTATCCGGAATTGTATCTAAAAAAACTTCAGCACATGATGGAAGTAAAACAAAATTTCCTTCTTCTGTTTTCAATATGCTGTTTTCATATGCGGAAGAATTTACTGCATCCCAGATTCTGTCCGATTCATTTTCTGCTTTAAAATTATCTGAAGCAACTGAAGTATCGTCATCGCTTTGTTCTTTTTTACAAGAGTTGAAAGTGAAAACCGAACTAAACAAAAGAGCGATTAACGAAATTTTTAAGATTCCTTTTTTCATGGTTATTTATTTTTATCAATTGATTAATGAGACGAAAAAAATTTGAATGAAGTTGTATCGGTTTTAAAAACGCTAATGTAATTGCATTTCGTATGCCAACAATCTAATGCTGGCCGCCGGGGCCGGGTCCTTTTGGTGGTGGCATTCCATTTTCCTTTTGTTGTTTTAATTGTTCGAGCAAGTAAAGTTTGAATTTTTGTTCGGCCACCCAAAACCTCGCCACTTTTTTTACGGGCAACACTTTTTTAAACTCTTCATTGTATTTCTTTTTGAGGTTGAGTTCCTGTTGCTGCGAATTGAATTCGCTGTCAATTGTTTTTGCAACATCAGCATCACTCATTGATTCGAAATTAATTTTGGCACCCATCAGTTCTGATATTCTGGCTTTGCGTATGACTTCAATCTCTGTATCGAACTGATTGTAAACAGGCCAGAAAACTTTTGCTTCATCAGCAGAGAGTTCTAACTGCTTGGTGATGTATCCGATTTTTATGGCTTCAATTTTTTCTTTCTTGTCGCCACCGCCGGGTCTGGGTTGTGCTTTTACAAGCACGAAACTCATCAGCGCAATTGTCACTAAAAAAATGTTCTTTTTCATTTTGTAAAATTATTTATGGATTAAAGATTTTGAATGTCATCAAGGGTAATTTGTGTTGCATCCATCAGCAGTTCATCATATTCTGAACTTTCCTGTTCAATGCCTGATGACAGTTTTGAAATGGAATTATCATCCATTTGTGCAACAATAGAACTTTCATCGAGCGAAGAAATATTTTCCGTTAAGTAATTGGTGATTTCTTCATTGCTTACTTGCGCAACCGGCGAACTTGTATCAATCACATCAGCAGGTTTTGTTAAAACAACAATGGCTAAAATCATGACGGCAAGCATTGGTGTTGCAGCAAACAAATGTGATAAGCGAAAAGAATATTGAAAATATTCATTCACGCTTTCCAAAACAGAAAGCGATTTTTTTCGCGAAGTCTTTTGCAGAATTTCATTGGGCAATCGCTCGAAATATCCGTAAGGCACATCAAACACTTCCTGCTTTTTAAATTCTTTCAACCCGGAGTTCCGCAATTCAGCGCTCACTGATTCAGCGTAAATTTTTCCCATCACTTTTTCTTCCACCCCACTGAAATAATTTTCGGGAACAATAAACAGATTCTCTTTTTTCCGTTCAGCTAAAAGCGGAGAGAGTTGTTTTAATTCATTCAGTATTTCGTTCCTGTTTTCCATTTTCTGTTGATGTTACTCTGATGTTTTTGTTGGTCGATGGTTTAATCGGCGAGTAAAAACTTCTCTACTTTTTTTACTGCGTGATGGAATGATGCTTTCAATGCGCCCTCTGATGTGCCGAGCACTCTACTCATTTCTTCGTAAGGCATTTCGTCGTAGTAGCGCAGATTAAAAACTATCCGTTGTTTTTCAGGCAAACTCAAAATGGCCTCCTGCAATTTCAATTCGGTTTTGCTCTCGGAAAAATTTCCGGAAGTGGTGAGTTTGTTTTTTAATTCCTTGGTGACATCTTCAATCGGAAGATAAAATCGTTTCTTCTTGCTGTTTAAAAAAGTGATGCTTTCGTTTGTTGCAATCCGGTACAGCCAGGTAAACAGTTGCGAGTCTTCACGAAAACCATCCAAGCTCTTCCACACTTTGATAAAAACATTTTGCAGAATATCATTTGCATCATCATGGTCAATCACAATTCTTCTGATGTGCCAGTACAGCCGCTCCTGATACCGACGAATGAGAATGGTATAACTCTCCTCGCGCCGGTCAGTTGTGCGAAACTGCATTAATAATTCTGCATCGGTTATCTGTAGCGTCATTCAAAAATGATTTTGCATGAAGAAACCTTCTGACTTTGTTACGGTAAGAAGGTTTAAAAAGAAAAAAAAGAATTGAAAAATATCAATTCATTAAATCATCCTTTTCTCCCAACTACATTCATAACCGCCTCCAAAATATTTGGTGTATCAATATTGTACTTGGTTAAAAGTTCTTCAGGTTTTCCGCTTTCGCCGAATGAATCCTGCACGGCAACCATTTCAATGTGTGCCGGAAAATTTCTGCTGAGCACTCCTGCAATGCTTTCACCGAGTCCGCCGTACTGCTGATGTTCTTCTGCTGTTACACAACATTTTGTTTTGCGCACCGAATTCAGAATCGCTTCTTCATCCAATGGTTTTATGGTATGAATGTTTATCACCTCGCACGAAATATTTTTTGCTGCGAGAATTTTTGCCGCTTCAATTGCTTTCCAAACCAGGTGACCACAAGCGAAAATACTGACATCATTTCCTTCGCTCATCATCTGTGCTTTTCCAATAATGAATTGTTCGGCAGTAGTGATGTTCGGAGTTTTCGGTCGGCCGAAGCGCAGATAAACCGGACCCACATAATCTGCAATGGCAATGGTTGCGGCTTTCGTTTGGTTGTAATCGCATGGCACAATCACCGTCATGCCCGGCAACATTTTCATTAGACCAATGTCTTCAAGTATCTGGTGAGTGGCTCCGTCTTCACCCAATGTTAAGCCCGCATGCGATGCACATATTTTCACATTCTTCCCTGAGTAAGCAATACTCTGGCGAATCTGGTCATACACTCTTCCGGTAGAAAAATTTGCAAAGGTTCCGGTGTAAGGAATCATTCCACCAATGGTTAATCCCGCTGCAACACCCATCATGTTTGCTTCAGCAATTCCCACCTGAATAAACCGCATAGGAAATTCTTTTATGAATTCATCCATGCGAAGAGAACCAGCAAGGTCTGCACTGAGTGCAACCACTTTTGAATTTTTTCTTGCAACTTCCGCGAGTCCGGCACCAAAGCCGCCGCGTGTTTCCTTCATGTCTTTGTTGGTGTATTGTTCGAGCATGGTTAAAGTTTCCTGTTCCATCATAATTTAAAATTTTGCCGAGGCAGTTCCTCCGGCTGTAATGTTAATGAGTTGTTCCTTAGTGTCTGTAGTTTTTTTCGACATTTTAGTGCGGAAAATAATTTTGTAAGTGCCCGGTTGTAATGCAACAGTTTCCATTCCACCGAAACCATTGAGCGAATAAAT
Source organism: Chitinophaga pinensis (assembly GCA_945903305.1). Taxonomy (GTDB): domain Bacteria; phylum Bacteroidota; class Bacteroidia; order Chitinophagales; family UBA10324; genus UBA10324. The sequence continues at coordinate 26,817 of CAMDOA010000010.1, read as the reverse complement.
TTTTTGCCAGTTGGTTCCGTTCAACCAAAGAATTCCTCCGTAACCGGGAACTGTTTTTTGTATTGATAAAACTCCCGGAGTTGGAATTTCTATTGTGGTGGTTTTACTCTGTGAAATATCAATGTTGTTCAATCTTGTTCTTGGCAGTGTGAGAAACTCCAGATCGTATTTTCCGCATATTAATTTTTGTGATGAATTTATTTCCTGAACTGTAACCGTTCCGTATTTATCACTCTGCTTTACCAGACATTTTATTTTGCTGTTGATGTTGTTGTTAATTGTTTTCCCCTGAAGTTTTATAAATAAAAATCCTTGTGGTGCAGGCACATTTACTTTATTAATACTCTTAGGTGCGAGTTCTATATCTTTCAATTCAACCGGCGGAGTTGTTTGCACCACTAAATTATAAGCACTTACTGGGTCAAGATTTACGGTATCAGAAATTCCTTTGTAGTTGAGTGTGTGGGTATAGTTGTATCGAATGGCGCCGCTGCGGTTATCGTAAAAAGTCATGACTGCATCGGTTTCAGAAGCATTGTTATTTACATCGAGCAGATTTACTTGAATGAATGTTGGATTGAGCGCAGCATTTAAAATTTGTTGCATGGCATTTTTAAATCCTTGCGGGTATTGCGCATTATAAAAAGCACCCATGCATTGTAAATTAGCAACAATGGAATTATCGGCATTTAATCCAATGATAAATGGTCGAAGGAACACTCCGTTTTTTTGCAACGCAAGCGAAACCGCACATGGATCAGTATCACAGCTTTCAGCACCATCAGTAATTAATATTAAAATATTTCGTGCATTCACATCGTTCGGAAAATCATTCGCTGCTTTTTCCATCGACATGCTGATTGGAGTAATTCCCATTGGCTCCAGATTTTTTAACGATTCTTTTATGATGCCTGCATTGTTGCTTCCAAATGGCACAAGCAGTTTTGTATCATAACAATCATTAAGCGATGCTAAAGTTTGGCTGCCGTACACACGCAATCCTAATTCGATATTCGGTTTGCGTTTGAGCGTGTCAATAATCTCTCCGAGAATTCTTTTTGCCACAATCATTCGCGGTTCATTTCCCCACGACACCATCATACTAGAAGAAGCATCAACTAAAAATAAAATTCTTGTAATTGGAACTGAAGGAGTGGTTTGCGCGATGCTCTTCGACAAGCTCAGAGTGACAGTTGCGAGTGAAAAAATAAAAATGAGTAATGCGCGACGCAGTTTCGGTTCTTGGGGACACGAACCGAGGCGAAGAAAAATGCTCTTCGACAAGCTCAGAGTGACGGCTGAAATTGAAAAAATAAAAATGCAGAATCTGTTTCTCATAGCTTCACCTGTATTGTTTTGTTGGATGAAACTGTAAATACTTTTTGCTGTGTGAGGTTAGCGCGCTTTCCTTTATCGGGTCTGAAAATTAAAATATACTCGCCTGGCTGAACCTGCAAACTTGTATTTGTTTTCAGTGCATTGAAATCATAAACTTTTGTGAGTGCATTATTTTCGTTTACAAATAAAGCTGCCACCACCAATTGCATTGGTTGCAATGTAACAGTTCCCGGAACCGGAATGTGAATAGCAGTTTCAGGTGATTGCTGCATGCGCACTCCGTATTTATAAATTCTTGGCACCGTGAGAATTTCAAAATCATAATCACCTGCTAAATATTTTCTGGTGGAATTAAAATCCTGCACATATATAATTTCTTCGGTTCCGACTTTACGAACAATACACTGAACCGGTGTGTATGAATTTGATTGTCCGTCAATCACCAAATTCAATTTACCCTGCGGAACATCCAACGCAATCATGTTGTGTTTTCCTGGAAGCAATTCGATATTGTTTTTTCGTAAAGGAGGAAAAGTATGAATCACCAAATCATATCTTCCTTTCGGGTCGAGCCTAAGTGTATCAGGAATTCCATGTGCATCCAGTGTGTGAACGAAATTGAAAAGTGTTTTGTGTGAGTAGTGATCGAGAAAACTCATCTCCACATTTGTTTCATTCGGCATTCCGTAGGCATCTAATAAATTAACCTGAACTGTGGTTCGGTTCAATGCTTGTTTGATAACTGCATTCAACACACCACCAAATTCATTTTCATCAGCCACATCATAATATGTTCCGAGGCAGTTGAAGAATTTTTTCAGCGAATCAGCAATTCCCAATCCGACAATAAATGGTTTAAGTACAATTCTTTTTTGCTGAAACAATTCAGCAAGATCGCACGGATTTCCGCCGCATGTTTCTATTCCATCAGTAATTAAAATGATGGAATTAAATGCAGTGGAATCTTTAGGAAAATCATTAAGCGATTGTTCGAGTGCATAGGTGATTGGAGTTTGTCCCTGCGGATTGATTCGGTTGAGTGCGAGTTTAATGTTTGCCGAATTTTTTTTTGCGAAAGGAACTTCCAGCTTCGTGTCCTTGCAATTGTTTTGCGCTCGAGGATACTGATGACCCACCACACGCAATGCGAATTCCACTTTCGGATTGGTGCGCTCCATACTATCAATAAACGATACGAGAATATTTCCGGCTAATTCAAATTTTACCTGTTGCTGAAATTTTTGTTTCATGCTTCCGCTTCCATCCAACACAATTAATATACGGGAAGTTTGTGCGAAATTTTTTTCAGCAATCAGAATTATAAGAAGAAGTAGTAGAATTTTTTTCAGCAATCAGAATGCTTTAATTGATTAACGAAGTTTCGATAGAAATTATTTCAGTGTAAAAATTTAAGCCACATCCTTCAAAGGCGGACAGGGATTCACAGATTAATTCTTTCGAAAATAATTGTTGCGGATTCTCACATGAATTTTCACAAACAAAAAAGTTGCTGGCAACTTTTGATTTTATCATTTCTTCTGCGGCTCTGCGGTTTAGTATTTTTAATAATCACCAAGTGTAACAGGCAATTGTTCCAGCGCTTTTGCCAGTTGTGCATCATTCGGTGCAATACCGTGCCACTCATGACTGCCCATCATAAAGTCAACTCCAAATCCCATAATTGTTTTCATGAGCACAACTGTAGGTTTACCTTTTCCTGTTATTGATTTTGCTTTTTGCATAGTTGCTAAAATTTCTTCCATCACATTTCCATTCATCTGTAACACCTGCCAGCCAAATGATTCGAACTTAGCTTTCAAATCTAAGTTCGCCATTACTTTTTCTGTTGGTCCATCAATCTGTTGTCCGTTCCAATCAATGGTTGCAATCATGTTATCTAATTTATGATGCGCTGCAAATTGAATAGCCTCCCAGTTTTGACCTTCATCTAATTCGCCATCACCGTGCAGTGAATAAACGATGCTTGAATCGTTGTTCATTTTTTTTGCATAAGCCGCTCCGCATGCCACCGACATTCCCTGCCCGAGCGAACCGCTTGCAATTCTTACTCCCGGTAAATGTTCGTGTGTAGTTGGATGACCTTGCAACCTTGTATTCAGTTTGCGAAAAGTTTTTAATTCTTCAACAGGAAAATATCCGCTACGGGAAAGCACTGAATAAAACACCGGACTGATATGGCCATTGGAAAGAAAAAATAAATCTTCACCAATTCCATCCATCTCAAATTCCTTTTTGCGATTCATGATTTCGAAATAAAGTGCTGTCAAAAAATCAGTACACCCCAATGAACCTCCCGGATGGCCTGATTGAACCGCATGAACCATTCTGACAATATCTCTTCGTACTTGTATTGCTGTGTTTTTTAATTCTTCTGTTGAGGCCATTACAAAATTTTTGTGCGGCTAAAAATAGAAGCACAGTTCATTCATCTTGTGACTGAATATTAACAATTGGTTTGAAACTAAAAACGACCGATGATTGTATGGTGTTTTGAGATTTCATTAGAAGTAATACCTTTCGCAACCAAAAAAAAAATTAGTCCATGAAAAAATTCTTTCTCTTATTGTCTTCCTTGATAATAATCCTTGTTTTTAATTCTTTCGCTACTGACATTAAAGGAGATCAAACGACCTATTCTGTACTGCATCAGTCAGAGAATAAAATTGTGATAGAAGTTAATGTTCATGGATTTAAATTAATTGAAGTGCAAACGCCTCATGGAATTGAATACAAGGCGATTATTAATGATGGTACTCCAATGCTTATTTCAGGAGCACCTGATTTACAAAAATTAGTTACATCCGTAATTATTCCGGATAATAAAACAATGGATGTATTATACACTATTGTTGACTACACTACCCATTCGAACATCAATATTGCTCCTTCAAAAGGAAATATTATCAGACCTACCGATCCTGCTTCAATTCCATTTACTTATTCTGATTTTTATACCACTAATAGTTTTTTTCCATCTGCAACAGCAACACTTCGCACGCCTCATATTGTTCGCGATTATAGGGGGCAAACAATTGTAATAAATCCAATTCAATATAATCCGGTAACCAAGGAATTAAAAGTTTCAACAAAAATTATTGTTGAGTTAAACACAATATCATCACCTGTTATAAATGAATTAGTGCGCACCAAACCATTAACGACTATTGTCGATCAGTTTGTGATGATTTATAAAAATCATTTTCTGAATTTTGAAGCAACCCAAAATCAAGTCAGGTATACCCCTTTAGTTGAGGGCGGCAGAATGTTAATCATTTGTTACGGTGCTTATATGAACGCAATGCAACCATTTATTGACTGGAAAAAACAACAGGGAATTGATGTAGAGATTAAGGATGTATCCACAATTGGCACTACAGCAGTTGCAATAAAATCGTATATACAAACATATTACAACACAAATAGTGATTTTGCCTACTTATTATTGGTTGGAGATGCGGCTCAGGTGCCAAGCAGCTTGAATGGCGGCCAAGATTCGGATCAGAATTATGGTTACCTGGCCGGTGGTACTACCAATCATTATCCCGATATTTTTGTCGGGCGATTTTCAGCAGCTTCATTAACACAAGTTAATACACAGGTTGATCGTACAGTTCAGTATGAAAAAAATCCTACTCCGGGAACATGGTATAAAAATGCAATTGGAATTGCTTCAGATGAAGGACCCGGTGATGACAATCAGTTTGACTGGGAGCACGAAAGAGGTATTCGTACTCAGTTAATGGGTTATAATTATACCACTGTATCAGAATTGTATGATGCCTCTCATGGTGGTGCTGATGCTGCCGGAAATCCTGCTTCTTCCGATGTTACAACACTTGTAAATAATGGCGTTGGATTAATTAATTATACCGGACATGGCGATGTTAGCTTGATTGTAACAACTGGTTTTAACACTACTGCAATTGATGCTTTAACCAATACACGCAAGCTGCCTTTTGTTTGGATTGTTGGATGTCAAACCGGAAACTTTGTTCCGAATACTTGCTTTGGTGAATCATGGGCCAGAGCAACAGATGCAACCGGGGCACCCGCTGGTTCAATTGCTAATTTCAATAGTACCATAAACCAATCCTGGAATCCTCCAATGGAGGCGCAAGATGAATTCAATAAAGTATTAACTGAAAATGCAGGAACAAATATTAAAAGAACATTTGGGGGTATTTCTGTTGCGGGTTGTATGCAAATGAATGATGCTTACGGAACACAGGGAACTGCCATGACTGATACTTGGGTCTGCTTTGGTGATCCTTCAGTAATGATTCGCACAGATGTGCCAAGTGTATTAACCGCTACTCATGCAAGCCAGGTTGGTCGTTGGGCAACCAGTTTTACAGTAAATTGCAATATAAATAATGCAATGGTTGGTTTGTATGCAGAAGATAAAGTTTTGGGAACAGGCTATATTTCTGGAGGTAACGCAAACATCACTATTACCAATGGCGATTTGACAAACATCACAGGTGATTCAATGCTGGTTACGGTTACTGCTTACAATAAAATTCCTTACCAGCAATGGGTTTTAATTTCTCAAAATGTATCGGCCCCGATAATTGCGAATGAAAACAATCCGCAAATTTTTCCAAACCCTGCAAATGATCAATTGAATTTTGATTTTTCAGGAATGAAATGGGAGAATGGTTTCATTAGAGTATATAATTCCATTGGTCAGATAGTAAACCTGGTATCAATTAATTCCAATCAGCAAATTATTGATATCAGCAATTTAACTTCAGGCGTATATAATTTTCAGGTTTTTGTAAATGAAAAAATCAGCAACAATAAAATTGTTGTTAAATAACAGGTTTCTTAATTATCCGGCACCCGAATTTTTTGGTTAATAAGTTTGACCTTAAATTTCTTATGATTTTCATATGGATTTTAAAAATAAATTTCAAGTTTTAGTAGGGGTTTAATTGGCTACTGCTTTTTAAATGCCGGAAAAATATCTGTACGATAAGTTAATTGTGACTTTATTTAATAGCCTCCGCTTAAAATTTAAATAATGTATCTCGCTTTGTTTACAAAATTATAATTCAGTATCGGCAAGAAGCTGAAAATTAAAAATCATATATTTCGAAAATGCAAAAGCATGATGAATCAAACGAGATATTTCAAATGGCAGCAAGGTTTGTTAACCATACCGGGCGCGATATTTTTTTAACCGGAAAAGCCGGAACCGGTAAAACCACCTTTCTAAAATTTATTAAGGAAAATACTTACAAGAAAGTGGTTGTGGTTGCACCAACAGGAGTTGCGGCAATCAATGCCGGCGGTGTTACCATACATTCTTTTTTTCAATTGCCGTTTGGCCCTTTTCTTCCGGTGAAATCACGGGCATGGAACGAAAATGTTTCTGACCAATATTCATTGCTGAAAAATATTCGGTTCACTGCGGAGAAGCGCGAACTGATTCGAGAACTGGAGTTGCTGGTGATAGATGAAATTTCAATGGTGCGTGCTGATATGCTGGATGCTGTAGATACCATACTTCGTCATTTCAGAAATAAATTAACGCAACCTTTTGGTGGTGTGCAGGTTTTATATATCGGCGATTTGTTTCAACTGCCACCTGTAGCAAAACAAGATGAATGGAATTTGCTGAGTGAATTTTATGAGAGTCCGTTCTTTTTTCATGCGCAGGTGATTCAGCAATCGCAACCGCTTTACATTGAACTGAAAAAAATTTACCGGCAAACGGAAGGAGCTTTCATCAGCATTTTAAATAATATTCGGAACAACTCGGTTACAAATACTGATTTGGAAATGCTGCATGAAAAATATCACCCGTCATTTATTTCACGCGATGATGAACACTACATCACACTCACCACACATAATTACAAAGCCGACGAAATCAATTCAACACAATTAAATAAACTGCCGGGTAAACTGCATTTGTTTCCGGGGAAAATTGAAAAGGAATTCAGCGAGAAAGCGCTTCCGGTTGAAATGAATTTGCAATTGAAGGAAGGGGCGCAAATCATGTTCATCAAAAATGATAAAGGTGAAATCCGCCGTTACTACAATGGAAAAATCGGAACAATAAAAAAAATTGTCGGAGAAAAAATAGTTGTTGAGTTTCCGAATGACCCCGATGAATTGGAGTTGGAAAAAGAAACCTGGAAAAATATCCGATACTCATTTGACCGAGAGAAAAATCATTTGAATGAAGAAGAAATTGGAACCTACACGCAGTATCCAATCCGATTGGCATGGGCAATAACGATTCATAAAAGTCAGGGTTTAACTTTTGAGAAAGCAATTATTGATGCGGGAGATTCGTTCGCTGCCGGGCAGGTTTATGTCGCGCTCAGTCGCCTTACAGGAATGGAAGGGTTGATTTTGTATTCTAAAATTTTGCCGCAATCCATTTCAACCGACGATCGGGTTTTAGCTTTTTCAAAATCGGAATTGAATAAAGAATTGCTGAAAGAAAATTTGCAGGTCGAACAAAAAATATTTATCAGTCGCTCGCTACTGAAATTTTATGATTGGGGAAAACTGGTGGAGGCATTCAATGAGTTCGATGAAGAATTAACTCACCGGCAAGTGACTGATAAAAATTCGGTGAAAGCGTGGGCAAAAGGATTGGTCGAAAAAATTTCGGAGCAAAACGAAGTCGCAAAAAAATTTGTGTTACAGCTGGAAGGTTTGTTGGCCACTGCTGAATTTGATACTTACCAGCACCTGCATCATCGCATTGAATCTGCCTCTAACTTTTTTATCAAAGCATTGAATGAAATTATTGCGCTGATAAAAATTTATTTAGAAGAAAACATACTGAAAAAGAAAACAAAAAAATTCCTGCACGGATTACAAACCCTGTTGATTGTTTCGGAAAGAAAAAAAATTCAGCTGAAACAATCCATTCAGTTTGCTGAAGCATTGATGAAGGGAAGCAACGCGAATGATTTGTTAGCACTCGTTGAAAAGCAAAATGAAATTCCGATTGATACCAGTCATTTGATTGAAAAAATAAAGTCAACTAAACCGAAGAAGGGCGATACCAATCGTGTGAGTTTTCAATTATTCAAAGAAGGAAAATCTATTGCTAAAATTGCAAAACTTCGTGAGCTGACTGCAAGTACCATTGTCGGTCATCTGTTAACTTTTATTCCAACCGGAGAAATTGTAGTGACTGAAATTTTATCGTTGCAAAAAATTGAAATCATTTTAAAAGTGCTGGAAGAATCAGTTGGCGAATCAAGCGCCGCCATAAAAGAAATGTTAGGAGATGAGTTTACTTATTCCGATATCCGCGCAGTGATGAATCATAAAAAATGGCTGGAATCGAAAAATATTTCCAATTCGAAAGAAGTGGTTTGACCGAATTGTGTTTGTCAGCCTGAACTTGTCGAAGAAATTGACAAGATTTCTCAATGGTAACTTTCAAAAAATGAAAGCGTAAAGGCAGCAAATACCTTTTGCCATGATGAAGCCACACATTGAATTGCTTCCGAAAAATATTTTAAAGCTGAAAACAAAACCAACTTTGCGTTTAGCATCATACGGAATTTGTTTTGCGGTGATTTTCTGTTGCGGAATTTTTGCCTATCAAATGATTGGCAATAGTGAAGAGGCAAAAGCCGGCCGCAAAAAGAAATTCAAAATATCTTTGTTCAATAATAAACAAAACAGAGAAATCGCTCCGGCTCAAATTGAATTGAGTCAGGACTCGGATAGTTTGTATTTTGAATTTATGACCGTGGATAAAAATGAAATCAGAAGCGCTGTTTTAAATATCAGCTCTCATGAAAATAATCAGGAAAAAATAATACAGGCTGCAAAAACATTTACCGTTGGCGGTTCCGGTTCAGCGGTAAACAGAATATCGGTTCCGCTGAAAATTCTACCGGAAAAAATATTTATACAGGCAAAAGTAAGCCTGAAGACTTCATCCATTGAAGAGGCCAAGGAAGCGAATAGTCAATTTATGTTTGACAAAAAATCAAGCACTGTTTCAATTTACAGATAGTAAAAAAATATTTCCGACTTATTTATTCTTACCGTTTACTGTGTTTGAAACCTATTGCCAATAAGGTGTTTTTATAAAACAATTAACTACCCGTTACTGACAACTTTAATGCGATACAGATTTACGGAGAAGTCAATTCAGTAATATTGGTGCGATGAAAAAATATTTTCCATTCACCATTATTGGTTTGTTATTCGGGCTTGCATTATTTATTTCCTTTCAGATTCCAACTACAAATAATACCGATAGTGTGTTTATAAATCCAATCGATATTCCTCTTTATATGAGTGGCAATTTTGGTGAGCCCCGTGGCGATCATTTTCATACCGGTATTGATTTTTCTACAAGAGGAAAAACCGGTATCGCTGTAAAATCAATTGCCGATGGTTATGTTTCGCGCATTAAAGTGCAGGCCGGCGGATATGGTCATGCATTATACATTATGCATCCCAATGGTTTTATGAGTGTTTATGGTCACCTGTCAAAATATAATGAAGCCATTGAAAAATATGTTCGAGAACAACAGTATTTAAAAAAATCGTTTGAGGTAGATTTATATCCTGAGAAAAATTTATTCCCGCTGAAGCAAGGCGAAATAATTGCATTATCAGGCAATACCGGAACCTCTACGGCACCTCATCTTCATTTCGAAATTCGCGATGCCTCCGGCGAATCTTTTCCTCTAAATCCATTGCAATGGATATCCATTAAAGATTTTATTTCCCCTACAATAAACAGCTTGGTAGTTTATCCGGTTAGTTTAACTGCACCATCAAATGAAAAAAAAACTTTCGCATTAATAAAAAAAGGCAATGAATATTCGGTCAGCCAAACAATAATATTCAATAAACAATACTTGTCATTCGGCATTCGGGCTACTGATTTTGCCGATAACAATGATGCTGATGGAGATTTCGGTATCTATTCAATACATTCAACTATTGACGGAAAACCGTTTTATGGTTTCAAGTTAGACCGCCTTGATTTTTCTGAAGGCCGGTATGTGAATGCACACATTGATTTTGCCGAGAAAAAAAACACCGGAGTACTGGTTTATCGTAATTTTTTATTGCCCGGAAATAATGCAGGAATTTATTATGACTGTAATAACAGAGGGATAATAAACCTGACAGATACCATATCACACAAGGTAGAAGTAATTGTAAAGGACTATGCCGGAAACAAATCGGTGCTTCGTTTTAACATTAAAAAATCGCTTTCAATTAAAAAGGATATTGAAACATCTTTGAAAAAAGAGGAGAAATTATTTAAGTGGAACGAAGAAAATAATTATACAGAGGATAGCATTAAAATAAACTTTCCGGATGGAGTATTTTACAATGATTTGAAATTTCAATGCAGAAAAACAAATTCAACTGACACACAAAAACTTTCCGCTGTATATACCTGCGGCGACCCGTTTACTCCATTACACAGTTATTGTACTATTCAGATAATACCAAAAAAACTTTCTGAAAGCCTTCGGTCAAAAGCAGTTATCTGTGTTCGGAATTATAAAGGAGAAGTAAGCGCTAAAACATCGAAATGGAATGGCGCATATCTCATAACAAAAATTCGTGAATTCGGTGAGTTTTATGTTTCTGTCGACACCACAAAACCCACTGTATCATTTATTAATATCCAAAACAATGAAACACTTGTGGCTGATAATATCAAAATAAAAATTGCCGATAATTTGAGCGGCATTGTTCAATACAACGGATATATTGATGATGAATGGGTTTTGTTTGAGTTTGATTTTAAAAGTAAAACTCTCACCTGGAAGAACGACAATAAATTAAATAAAGGTGAGCATACTTTAAAACTGGTGGTTGCCGATGAAGTAGCTAATGTGAAAACCACAACCATAAAATTTAAAATATAAATATGCCAATCAAAGAGAATAAAAAAGCACCTCCATTTACAGGCTTTGATCAAAATGGAAAAACGATTTCGTTATCTGATTTTGCCGGTAAAAAATTAATTCTGTTTTTTTATCCGAAAGACGATACACCCACATGCACAACAGAAGCATGCAACTTAAGCGACAACTATAAAAATTTAAGAAACAAGGGTTTTGAAATTGCAGGCGTAAGCGCTGATAGTATTAAACAGCATAATAAATTTGCAACCAAGCATGGCTTTGACTTTTCTTTGATTGCTGATACTGAAAGAAAAATAATTAATGCTTATAAAGTGTGGGGAGAAAAAATGTTATTTGGCAAAAAATACATGGGCATTATCAGAACTACATTTATTATTGATGAGCAGGGTGTTATTGAAAAGGTATTTGAAAAAATAGATGCGGAAAACCATACACAACAAATTTTAAAATCATACACAAAAAAGTAAAACACAAATAAAACTATGAAAAGAAAAAGCATGCTCGCAATAATTGCCTCTACCGTATTGTCCTTTACTTTTATTTTAATGACAACAGAAAGCTATACAAAAGTTGCGCAGCCTCCCACTGTCAATACAGGTGCTCCAGCTGAAACAACCTGCGGGAAATCAGGCTGTCATAATACTACCCCCAACACATTTACCGGCACTTTAAATGTTTCATTCAATCAACCGTTTTACAAACCCGATTCAACCTACACCGTTACTGTAACTACCGCAGAAACAGGAATGACCCGATTCGGATTTGAGGCAACAGTACTTGATGGTTCAAATAACAAGCAAGGCATCTGGTCGCTTATTAATTTAAATACAACTTCGCTGCAAACTGCTGCTAACAACAGATCTTATGTTGGTCATAAAACTGCCAACACTACTAATTCATGGACATTTGACTGGCAAGCCCCATCAACAAATGTTGGCGATGTAACAATATATGTAGCCTCCATTTGCGCTAATAATAATAACGGCAGTAGCGGCGATCATTGCTATACCACTTCCCTAGTGTTTCAACCCAATCCGTTCAGTTCACTTTCCGCTATTAATAATTCTCCTGATTTTTTAACCGTTCAAAATCCGGTAGCAGAAAAAATGTATGTGAGCTTTAGAAATTCAGCGGCAGGAAAAATTCAGCTTCGCTTGCTTGATTTAAGCGGAAAAACAATTTCAATACTCAAAAATGAAAATTATAACGGCGGAACTCATTTGCAGGTTTTCGATAAGCCGGCTGTTGCCGGCATGTACTTGCTTGAATTAAGTTTTGGAAATTATAATGAAGTAAAAAAAGTGGTTGTGCTATAAAATGAATTTCCATTTTATAAAACCTGGTATCGCTAAAAAAATAATTTAGCTTTTTGAAATTCGTTTAGGTTTCATTTTTTTTCGTTAAAACACCGCAAAGAATATTTTTTTTAGTTCTGAACACAGCCAATTCATAATCCATTTTGTAATGTTGACCGGAATTTTATTCATTCAATGACACTTATTGCGCGAATTTTTCTTGTAATCCTTTTTCTTACGGCCGGCATTTCATGCCATATTTCCAAGCGATATTTAATTCAATCACCATTCACCCAAAGCGCCGTGCCGCCTGCGCCCAATTATAGTAAAAATGATTTTTGGGCTTCGCTTCCTGCCATGAAAGATGAAGGAGATGAAATGCCAGATAAGAAATTAAAATACGGACAAGACTCAGCGAAAGTGGATGTGTTTTTTATTCACCCAACTATTTTCACTGATGAACCCGAAGGAGCATTTAAATGGAATGCAGATGTGAATGATAAAGCATTGAACAAGAAAGTCGATGGTTCAACTATAAAATTACAAGCGAGTGTGTTCAATGTATCGTGCAAAATTTATGCGCCGCGTTATCGGCAGGCTCACATCAGTGCTTTCTATACAAAGGACATGGATGCAAAAAGAAATTCGCTCGATACGGCTTATGACGATGTGAAAAATGCCTTTGAATATTACCTGCAACATAATAATAATGGCCGCCCTATAATTATTGCCGGTCACAGCCAGGGAACGATACATGCCGCTCGCTTACTTAAAGATTATTTTGATGGAAAGGATTTAGAAAAACAATTAGTGTGCGCTTATTTAATTGGTATGCCGGTACCAACCGATTCTTTTTGTTGCATTGTTCCGTGCCAAGATTCAACACAAACTAATTGCTGGATTTCGTGGAACACTTTTGCTAATGGCTATACTCCTACCTACTATGAATATGGTTTAAATCATGCGGTGTGTACCAACCCGCTCACCTGGCGAACCGATTCTTTGTATGCTGATTTCAGTTATAATAATGGAGGATTGCTTCGGAATATGAATCATGTTTATCCGAATATTTGCGATGCGCAGGTGCACAATGGATTGTTGTGGATTAACAAACCTGTTTTCCGTGGCAGCAAATTATTTGATTGGAAAATTTATCACATTCTTGACTATGGGTTGTTTTATATGAACCTCCGAAAAAATATAGATGACCGATGCACTGCCTATATGAAAGGAAAAAAATAATACGCTTGTTAATTACTTGCGAACAACTTTTATAAATTCCGATTCGAAGTGATGTTAAATTCACAAAAAAAATTACAATGAAAACTGCGATCCGGCTGTCCTTAATTTCTCTGGTGCTTGTTTCTATAATGGCTTTCAAATATGGCGAAGGTGATTGGGTAACTTATGCAGAAAAGAAAAAAGCAAAATTTGAAATTCAATTTCCTGAAAAACCTAAAGCTGAAAAAAAAGGTGACTCTTGGTTTATTTCTGCAACACTGAACGAGCCCTTAACTAATTTTTATGTGAGTGTTAATTTCAATACCGAAAACTTTACTGAGCAATCTTTTCGCGATCGTGTAAAAACCAATGTGGGAGTCATTGAAGATTTGTTTTCAACTAAAATAAATGAAATGAAAGAGCTTCAGTTCAATGGCGGTTTGTGTATGGAATATGGTTATGAAATGTTTGGAATGAGATCGCTTGTTCGTGCATTTTATAAAGACAATAAATTATTTGAACTCACCTGTAATCCTATTGTAGGCGAAATGCCTGAAATGCAAAAAGACAAGTTTTTTAACTCGTTTCGTTATCTGCCATAAAAATTAATTCTTATAAATAAAAAGATGCCATCCCTTTAAGGGATGGCATCTTTCGTTAAGGAAATTTATTTTTTTGTCGCATTCATAAAGTTGAGCGCTTTGGCCGCCATTTCATCTTTCGGATTGAGTTTTAATGTTTGCTCAAAACATATTCGTGCACTGTCGTATTTATGAATGGTGAAATAAACGCCGGCAAGGTTGTACCAGGTTTTATAATCACCGGGTCCATACATCACCGCCTTTCGGTAGCAGGTTATTGCTTTTGTAGTATCGCCTTGCTGATAAATTTTTGCTGCTTCACTCAAGAATTCTGCAACCAGCACTTTATCAAATTCGCCCAACTTCGGGTGTGTGTGCTGCATCGAACGGGCTATGTTCCAATAAAATTCAGCGCTGTCAATCATTTTTTTTCTGTTGAATGCTACGCCCAAATTCAAATAAGGGTCGGTGTATTTCGGATGAATGCGCAATGCTTTTTTTAATAAGTAAACCGAACTGTCGTAATAAGAGGCTTTCAGTAATGAATCCTTTGCTTCGTCGCCTAAAAAAATATAGGAAGTTCCGGCTCCATTATTAGTTCGTGCACTATTCGGGTTGATAACAGCATCAATAATAAAAAGTGTTTTATCATTTTTCCATTCCTTGCTGCGCGAAAATGTTTTGTATGATAATGGAAGTACGATAATGATAAGAATAGAAATCAAGATTGGCTTCAAAGTCTTTTGTTCAATACTAATTTTCTGTAATAGCAATGAAATGCTCGCAACAATGGCAATTAAAAATCCGAACGATGCCTGAAACAAAAATCGTTCGCCCATCACCCCACCGGTATCAACCACCAGGTTGGAAACAATAAATACACTGAAGAAATAAAACAGAATTCCATAAGCAATCAAACTCTTCTTTCTGATTTCTTTTAAAGCATAAATCAACAATCCAAGTTGTACAACAATGGAAAGCAATACCTGCCAATCACCAAAGTTTGAGTAAGGAATCTGATTATATGAATAATCGTAGTTCAGTTTCAAGGGGAGAAAAAGCATGATGATATATTTTCCGAGTACAAATATTTTTGTCGCGAGTGCCTGCATAGGAGTTGCATACAAGTAAGGCGAATTCATTACCTCGGTAATTTCTTTGTGAACGAACCCAATTATGGAGAATCGCAGAAGCATATATAGAACGGTAATTATGATAAAAGGTATTGTTGCCAGAAAACTTTTCTTCCAATCCAAATTTGTGAAACAGAAAAAAGTGATTGGCAAAATGGCAATGAAAGTGATCCCGTTTTCTTTTGATAATAACGCCATAAAAAAACAAGCTGCGCTCATCAAGAGAAAGATAAATTTATTTTTCTTCTTCCAGTTGAGTGCAAAAATCAAAGTGGGCAAAAGAAAAAACCACGAAAGCAATTCATCGCGACTCTTGATATTAGCCACTACTTCGCTGTGAATCGGATGAACAACAAACACCAAAGCAATGATGAATGATGGCCAGATTTTTTTTGTGATGTGTTTATACAATAACTGATAAAGTAAAAATGCAATGGCAGCATACAAGAGCACATTATTAAAATGCATGAAATGTGCAAGAGATAAATTATTGTCAATACCGGTTTTTTTCCAGCCTAAAATTTCTATTTCAGTTGCAAAGCTTATTAATGCAAGTGGACGCCACCGGCCGCCGGAGAGGTCGCTTGCATTTCCAATAAAACCATAAAAACTATCTTTCGATAACAGGTCGGGAATTCCGGCAAATCCTTTTTGTGTAAATGAATTCATGGTGATGCTGATGACATCATCGAGCGCCCACTCATTCTGAAAAGTGACAGCGTATAAAAGCATTGCAAGCATTGCAAGCACCATTGCCTGCACATTCGGTTGCTCGTACCACTCTGCTTTTATCAGTGGTTTAATATCAAGCGGTTTGGAATTCGGAAGTTTTTGTTTGGCCATTTAAACTGTTTTGATCGGCGCTTAAAATTATTTCTATTTTCGCAACCCAAAATTTTCTTTTATGGAATTTCAAGAAATAGTTGCCATCACCGGAATGTCAGGACTTTTCAGAGTGCTTTCGTCCAAATCAAACGGAGTAATTGTTACAGGACTCGAAGATGGAAAATCACAATTCATCTCTGCAAGGGTACACAACATTTCTTCATTGGAAAACATCACCATTTATTTAGACAATGATGAAAACCGCGAACTGAAATTTGTGTTCGCTGATATGTTGAAAGCGGAAACAGAAACTCCTCCACCGGACGCAAAAGCTTCGAATGATGAGTTACGGAAATATTTTACTGCCGTAATTCCAACTCACGATAAAGTTCGCGTTCACAACAGCGATATAAAAAAGATGGTGCGTTGGTTTCACATCTTAAAAGCAAACAACTTAATAAAGACCGAGGAAGAGCTGAAGCAGCTGGAGGAAAAATCAGTAAAACCTGCTGAGTGATTGAAAGATTTGGAAATTTGAATCTATGATAATTGAGTCGTTACTCCAATATCAAATTAGCACATCCTCTAATTATCAAATCAGTATTTAGTTATTCACCATAATCGGCATCACCAGCATCAGCGTATCTTCTTTATCGTCACCTGCTGTTGGAGAAATTAATGATGCTCTGGTTGGGGTGCTGAATTCAAACTTCACTTCATCAGTACTGATGGCGCTTAAAATTTCAGTGAGAAACCGGCCGTTGAATGATATTTCAATATCCTCGCCATTATAATTACAAACTAATTTTTCTGTAGCTTCATTACTGAAATCCAAATCGCGGGCAGTTATGGTAAGCTCGCTTCCTTTTAATTCAAAAGTTACCTGATGTGTGGTTTTATTAGAGAAAATAATTAATCGGCGGAGCGAATTCAGAATTTCGGTTGTACCAATAATTAATTTGTTCGGATTATCGGTTGGTATCACCGCATTATAATCCGGATAGCGCGCATCAATTAATCGGCAAATAAGATTCACAGTGCCAAAACTGAAAAATGCGTTGCTGGAATTATAAGATAAATTAACCTGCGTATCATCTATGGGCAACGAGCCATTAACCAATTGCAATGCTTTTCGTGGAATGATAAATGATGCGTCGGCCTCGCTTCTTGTATCCATTCTTTTAAAGCGAACCAATTTGTGCGCATCAGTACTTACGAAGGTGATTCCGGTTTTTGATAATTCGAAATTAACTCCGGTCATAGCCGGGCGCAACTCATCAGTACCAACCGCAAACAAACATTTGCTTATCGCATTTTTTAAAACGGAAGAACTGATTTTTATATCCTTAATGTTTTCGGCAATTGGAATGCGCGGATAGTCATCGCCATTTTCGCCAGTTAGTTTGTATTTTCCATTATCGGAAGTTATTTCTATTCCATAACTCTGCTCATCAATACTGAATGTAAGTGGTTGCTCGGGCAGCGATTTTAAAATATTAATAAGCATGCGGGCCGGTATGGCAATTTTTCCATCTTCCTTTGCTTCCACCTCAAGTGTTGTGCTCATTGAAGTTTCAAGGTCGGTACTGAAAACAGTGAGCTTTGCTTTTTTTATTTCGAACAAAAAATCTTCGAGAATGGGTAACACCGTGTTGGTGCTGATAACCCCATCAATGAGCGATAGCTGTTTTAACAACGCTCCTGTAGAAACAATAAATTTCATTTTGCTGTCGGTTGGTTTGGTCTTGCTCATACTGAATTTGCAGAATGGCGTTTAATTAATGTGTTGAATAAATTTTGTAACGGGGTAAATATAAATATTTTGAAATAGCATGATTGGAAACTATGGCGAATCAATTTTTTACTTACGGAAATTTAATTTTTTTTAATTGATGAATTTTTTATTACAGAAATACTTCGGTTCAAAAAATTTTTATCTTCAGTTAGGTGCGCTGATGAAACAAGTGCTGGTAAATAAAATTTTAAATCAATGACTGAGCGTTTGATTTCCATAATTGAGTAATGCAACTATATTTGCCGCCCTCTTAACCAATGGTGGGATAGCTCAGTTGGTAGAGCGAAGGACTGAAAATCCTTGCGTCCCCAGTTCAAATCTGGGTCTCACCACAATTATTTTATCGCCGGGTCTATCAACAACAATATCAATCTGTTGATCATTTAATTATCGTTGTTATCAAACTTTTTATTGCTTTAATTAATATTAAATTTAATCTGGAAAATTAGCCTTACCGTTTACAAAGTTTACCAAGTACTAGCTACTTAAACCTCTATTCTTGCGTCCGCTAAAAAATTTACACAATTAAAAAAATTGAAATGAAAAAGAATCCGTTCCTGATTTATGTATTTTCTGCCTGTCTTTTGTTGATGATTAATATTAATTATTCTTCTGCGCAAATTGTCAATTCCGAAAGTTTTGATGCCCTAGCGTTTCCGGCAACTGGCTGGACTTTAAATACTCCGGTTGGTATCGGTGGAAATCCTGGTGATATCTGGGTTCGCCGTACGAATGCAACATTTCCACCTATTGCCGCACCTTTCAGTGGAGCGGGAATGGCCCGATTCAGCAGCCATAGTTATACCGGCATAAGTACACAAGCTATGTTTACTCCGGTAATTGACTATTCAGGATTAACAGCAACAGATACCGCCACGCTTTCTTTCTGGATGTATCGTGATACAGGTTTGGTTAATTCCATTGATAGTTTAACACTAATGGTGAATACAATAAACGACTTAACCGGTGCGGTTCGATTAGGAGCTATTGCCCGCTTGGCAAGCTATAATTTGCCCGATACCGTTAGCATTTTTGGTTGGTACTTTTATTCGTTCGATGTGCCGCAATCATTTAATACAAATACAAACTATTTAATTTTTAGCGGGGAAGGCCATTCGGGAAATCATATTTTTATTGATAATGTTTCATGGACTTCTTATCCTCCGCAATGTACCGGCACGCCAACAATTGGAAACTTAAATGCAAATCCCATATTAATTTGTGACGGAAGCGGAACAACAACTTTAGCTATAACCGGACAAACAACCGGTGCATCGGGAATTTCTATTGTATGGCAAAGTTCATTAAGTGCCACAGGTCCGTGGACTAATGAAGCATTTGATGTGGCAACTTATACTTCAAATACATTAACAGCCACCACTTATTTCCGTTGTTATATCAGCTGCTCGAATTCTGCCAGTGCTGATACATCTGCAGTTACTTCAATAAATGTGAGTACTTCGCCACTTCCTGTTTTAACTGTTGCACCAAATGGCGGGGCTGCATTTTGCAATGGCGGAGATCCCGTTATTCTTTCTGTTACCGGAGCTACTACATACACATGGAGTCCATCAACCGGATTAGATAATTCAACCGGCGATCTTGTTTTTGCAACACCGGGAACAAATACAATTTATACTGTTACCGGAACTGATACTTCTGGTTGTGCTGCTTCAGCTACTTTAAATATTACAGTGGCAAATGGTCCAAACATTAACCCAACATCTTCGGACGATACTGTATGTACAGGAAGCACTGTAAATCTTGCTTCTGGCTCTGGTGGCGGAGGAGGTGGTGGTGGAAATACTTATTTATGGAACCCCGGAGGAATTACAACAAATAATACACAGGTGAACCCAACCACAACTACAACTTATACAATAACTGTTACAAGCAACAATACCGGATGCAGTACTACTGATTCATCATTGATAATTGTTGTTACACAAGATGTAACTGCAAATTTTGGTTACACCATGAATGGCAATACAGTTTTGTTTCACGACAGTTCCTTTAACGCATCAAGCTGGTCGTGGAATTTTGGAGATGGAAACGGAAGCAGTAATCAAAATCCGATTTACACTTTCAGTGGAACTGGTGCTTATACTGTAACATTAGTTGTAACAAGCGCCGGTTGCCCGGGTGGTGATACTATTCAAATACAATTATCTGTTTTTCCTGATGGAATAAATGAACTTTCAAACAACCAACAATTTTTGATTTATCCGAATCCGGTTACTGATAATTTATTGCATTTGAATTTTGTAATAAAAAATGAAAAGACCGAATTGAGTATTGTGAATTCATTGGGGCAGATTGTTATGATAAAAAATTTCGCTTCACCAATTAACAAGCAAATGAACGAAACAATAAACCTGAAAGATTTTGCTTCAGGCCTTTATGAAATCAATTTAAATTCAGGCAATAGTCATGATAGTGTAAGATTTGTGAAACACTAATCGGAATGAATAACAATACCTGAGATAATTGAAGTATTATTGAAACAGAAATGAAGCAAACCCTCCTTCTGCTATTTGCGTTTTTGTTTTGGTTACATCCAATTCAATCAAAAGCAACTCATATAGTTGGTGGGGAATTGACTTATAAGTTTTTAGGCAATAATGTTTACCAGATAAAATTAGAGCTATACAGAGATTGTAATGCACAAACAAATTTTGACAATCCAATCACTGTTTATTTTTTCAATTCTACTACCCTTGCCTTAATTGATTCGATTGATATCAATTTTCCAGGACCCATTTCAATTCCAAATAACACCGGGAATATTTGCCTAACCACTCCACCCAATATTTGTGTTGAAGCTGCTGTTTATACCACCAATAAAGTGCTTCCGCCTTTGGCCGGCGGATATACATTAGTCTATCAAAGATGTTGTAGAAATGGCACCATCTTAAATGTAAGCAACCCGAATACTTATGGCGCTACTTTTATGGCCTCAATACCTCCATCAGCTATTGCCGTTGGAAACAGCAGTCCTGAGTTTACCAATTTCCCACCGACTTGCATTTGCGTTAATGAGCCACTTGTGTTTAATCATGTGGCAACTGATATAGACGGCGACCAATTGGTTTATAGTTTTTTTAATCCTTTTAATGGCGGTGGCCAGGGTAATCCAACTCCATCACCTGCTTCGCCCCCACCTTATACCCCCATCCCATTTACCGGAGGTTATACTTTTAGTAACCCGGTTGGTGGTTCGCCCCAGGTAACTATTAATACATCAAACGGAATGATTACCGGTGTGCCAAATACGCTTGGGCAATTTGTAGTGGGTGTTTGTGTAAAAGAATATAGAAACGGAGTTTTATTAAGTTCTCACTACCGAGATTTTCAATTCAATGTTGTTCAATGTATTCAAAATGTGAACGCCATTATTCCTCCCACTTTTACAGTTTGTAAAGGAGCCCCGCTGACTTTTCCTAACACCAGTACAGCTGCTACCTATTATTTCTGGGATTTTGGTGTGGCAGGAACTTCAGACACTTCAATTTTATTTTCTCCAACATACACCTATAACACCGCCGGAACATATACTGCGAAGTTGATAGTGAATAAAGGCTATCCATGCGCTGATACCGCCACTGCAATTGTTACTGTCAATCCAATTCCTGTCGCCACACCATCAAGCAATAGTCCGCTGTGTGTTGGTTCAACAATTAATTTAAATGCTGTTACAGTAGTCGGTGGCACTTATGCATGGACAGGCCCGAATGGTTTTTCATCTTCGCAACAAAATCCTGTTATTACAAATGCAACCCTCGCAAATTCTGGTGTTTATCATTTGGCTGTTACTTTAAATGGATGCACAAGTACTAATACCGGAAACATTAATTTGGTTGTAAATCCAATTCCTGTGGCTCCAACCATTTTGAGCAACGCACCAATTTG
Organism: Chitinophaga pinensis; assembly: GCA_945903305.1. Taxonomy (GTDB): domain Bacteria; phylum Bacteroidota; class Bacteroidia; order Chitinophagales; family UBA10324; genus UBA10324. Next base: position 4,818 of record CAMDOA010000010.1, on the reverse strand, counting down.
TGTTGGCGCTGCATTACAACTTTCAGCAGTTGCGGTTGCAGGCGCAACTTATTCATGGACCGGTCCGAATGGATTTACCTCTTCACTTCAAAATCCAGTTATCAATAATACTGTTGCAGCAAATGCCGGTAATTATTCTTGCACTATTACAGTTCTCGGTTGCACAGGTGCTTCATCAACAACCAATGTTATTTTATTTCCAAGTCCGACTGCGCCAACTCCTTCGAACAATGCCCCTTTCTGTCCCGGCAATACATTAAACTTAACTGCGGCATTAGTCGGTGGTGCAACTTATTCATGGACCGGACCGAATGGATTTTCTTCTAACCAACAAAATCCAACAATTCCAAATACGACTGCTGCTAATGCAGGAAATTATTCTTTAACAATAAATGTGAATGGATGTAATAGTCTTCCGCTTACAACCAATGTGGTTATCTATCCAATACCGGTTGCGACTCCAACTTCCAATAGTCCGGTTTGCCCGGGCACATCAATAAATTTATTTGCCGCAACAATAGTTGGTGGTTCGTATTCATGGGTTGGACCGAATGGATTTTCTTCTGCATTGCAAAATCCTGTTATAACAAATGCAGCAAGTACCAATGGCGGAGTTTATACTTTAACAGTAACTGCAAACGGATGTACCAATACAAATGCAGGAACAACATCTGTAATGATAAATCCTGTTCCGGCGGCTCCTGTGCTTTCTAATAACAGTCCGATTTGTTTTGGGGCAACAATGCAATTAAATGCTGCCACAATAAATAATGCAACTTATCAATGGACTGGTCCAAATGGATTTACATCTTCACTTCAAAATCCAATTATTAATTCAACTGTTGCTGCCAATGCCGGAGTTTATTCCTGCATCATAATTAAACTCGGATGTTTAAGTGCTCCATCAACAACAACAGTTATTTTAAATCCGATACCAACGGCACCAACTCCGACAAGTAATGCTCCAATTTGTCAAGGGTTTACTCTTAATTTGAATGCGGCAACTGTTGCAGGCGCTGCCTATTCGTGGACAGGCCCTGGTGGATTTAATTCTTCATTACAAAATCCGGTTATCGCAAGTACAATAGTTGCCAATGCAGGAAATTATTCATTAACAATAAATGTAAATGGTTGCAATAGTTTGCCGCTTACTACCAATGTAATCATTTATCCAACTCCGAATTCAATAGCAAGCAGTAACAGTCCGACTTGTAATGGTCAATCGGTTCAATTATTTGCTTCAACAATTGCCGGTGGTTCTTATTCATGGATTGGCCCTGCAGGTTTTACTTCTTCACAACAAAATCCAATCATACCCATTTCATCAGCAATAAATGCGGGAACATTTACCGTGATCGCCACTGCCAATGGATGTTTAGGAAATCCATCAAGCACAAATGTTGTTGTTAATCCAATTCCTGCTCCACCAATTATCAGCAATAATGCACCGATGTGTTCGGGGCAAACTTTAAATCTAACAGCGCAAAATGTTACAGGCGGAACTTTTCATTGGACGGGGCCAAATAACTATAATTCATTTTTGCAAAATCCTGTAATCACAAATGTTCCGTTTGCTAATTCAGGAAATTATAATGCAACTGTAACCGTTCTTGGCTGTACAAGTTTGCCTGCTACTACAAATGCTGTAATAAATTTATCGCCACCTGCAACTCCTGTTAATAATGGTCCTTTGTGCGATGGGCAAACACTGAACCTAACCACGCAACCGGTTGCTGGATCTACCTATTCATGGACCGGGCCGAATGGTTATACTTCCAATCAACAAAATCCTTTAATCAATAATGTAACTGTTGCAAGTAACATGGGCAGCTATTCGCTCACTATGACTTTAGCGGGTTGTGTAGGAAATACTGTTTCTTCAAATGTGGTTATTCATCCGATTCCGGCTTCTCCGGTTTTATCATCGAACAGTCCGATTTGTGCAGGACAAACTTTGCAATTAAATGCAGCAAATGTTCCAACCGGAATTTTTGCCTGGACAGGGCCGAATAGTTTTTCTTCTGCAATACAGAATCCAACAATACCTGCGGCAACACTTGCATCAAGCGGAACTTACAATGCCACAGTAAAAGTATTTAACTGTACAAGTCCGCCTTCGAGCATTGTCGTTTTAGTAAAACCTGTTCCGTTAGCTCCGGGGGCAACAAGTAATTCACCTTTATGCGCAGGGCAAACAATTAATTTAAGTGCAGGAAATATTACGGGAGCATCTTATTCCTGGACAGGTCCTTCAGCATTTACATCTGTTTTACAAAACCCAACAAGAGCCAATTCTATTGTTGCGCATTCCGGAAATTATTCAGTTACTGCTTCAGTGAATGGATGCGCTTCTCCTGCTTCAACAGTAAATGTGATAGTGCATCCAATACCTTCTTCAGCTTTTAATTTTACTCCTGCATCCATTTGTGCAGGAAATATTTCAACGGCAACATATGCAGGAACATCGGCAACTTCATCAACTTATAATTGGAATTTCGGTAGTGCCGTATCAACCGGCGGTCCCGGACAAGGGCCATATAGTTTAAGCTGGACAAATGCAGGCAACTACAATGTATCATTAACAGTAATTGAAAATGGCTGCACTTCTCCGGCTACTTCACATTCCATAATTGTTTACCCGATTCCAACATCAACTTTTAATTCACCTGCTGCAATTTGTCAATCAGACAGCGCATTAATTTCTTATTCAGGAAGCGCTTCTGCAACCGGAATTTACACTTGGGATTTTGGTGGCGGAATAATTTTGAGTGGAAGCGGACAAGGACCATATCAGATTAAATATAATTCGGCAGGTACTTACAATGTAACGCTCACGGTTTCTGAAAATGGTTGTCCATCAATTGTAACAACTCATACTATAATAGTAAATCCGGTTCCTACAGCTGATTTTACAATTTCACCTTCTGTTATTTGTCCTGATCAGGATGCATTGATTACATACAACGGAACAGCAACATCCGGAGCAACTTTCAATTGGAATTTTGATAACGGAACAATTAATACAGGAACAGGAATGGGACCCTACTCTATTCATTTTTTAAATTCAGGAATTGATACAATCACCCTTTCGGTTACTGAAAATAATTGCACTTCATCGCAGATTTCGCAAATTATTTTAATTGATTTGTTGCCGCAGGTTTCGTTTACTGTAACTGATAGTTTGGGTTGCAGTCCATTTACTACCTCCTTTATCAATCAAAGTTTACTGGGGAATTCGTTTCTCTGGCATTTTGGTGATGATGGAACAAGTGCCGACGAAAATCCTACACATACTTATACCCCCGGAAATTTTACTGTGAAATTAATTGTCGCCACAGCCTCAGGTTGCGTGGATTCATTAACCAAACCGAATTTTATTGAAGTGTTAAATAATCCGGTTGCGAATTTTACTGCAACACCGGAAGCAGAAATAGTAACTGAAATAAAAGATGCCACATTCAGTTTTATTAATAAATCTGTTTATGCCAGCTCGTACAAATGGTTTTTTGGCGATGGCGACAGCAGTACTGTTTTTTCGCCTTATCATACTTATGTTGATTCAGGAAATTATGAAGTGATGTTGATTGCCTATAACAACATCGGATGTACTGATACTTTTATAATGGGAAAATTTATTGTGGTTCCGAATATCAATTATTTTATTCCAACTGCTTTCACTCCGAATAATGATGGAGTAAACGATATTTTTTATGTGTATGGAAGAAGCCTGCAGAATGTTCACCTGATGATTTATGACCGAACCGGTGAAAAAGTATTTGAGTCAAACGGAATTTATCAGGGATGGGATGGCACCTTCAGAAACTCGCCCGTAAATACCGGTGTGTTTGTTTATTATGCCGAAGTTGAAACCATGAAGGGAGATCTGATTATTCTGAAAGGTGATGTGACTTTGATTCGGTAATTTTTATTTACTGCCACTGCGTTTTACATTCTTTTTTTTTGAATTCATTCATTTTTACATAGTAAAAATTCGCGCTCACCCTTTTACTAATGGTGTTCAACCGGATTGATTAAATGGAGTGGTGATTCAATTTGTTTTTCGCATTGTCTAAAAATTCATCCTCATTAAACCTTTGAATAAAATAACTATCTGACTGATTTTATATCAGGAAAAATACTTTTGTACCCATTCATAAAAACAAACATGATAAATAAAAAAAGTTTCAAATCCATTTCTATGTTATTGCTTACCATGCTTAGCATTGAATTTTCTTATGCTCAACAATGGGGCGATTACACGCTTTACAGTGTACAAAACAGCAGTACTGCTAACCTGATTGATACGAATGGTACACCCTTTCACACCTGGAATTTAACGGGAGGAGGCACCGGATATTCTTGTTATTTATTACCGGGTGGTTCGTTATTGCGAACAGTAAAAATAAACAACTCCACATTTAGTGGAGGTGGAATGACAGGTGTAGTACAAAAGGTTAGTTACAGCGGAACTGTTTTATGGACCTATACTTATTCTACTTCTTCTTATAATCTGCATCATGATATATGCCCGATGCCAAATGGCAATGTGTTAATGATTTCGTATGAATTAAAAACGGCTGCAGAAGCTGTGGCAAAAGGAAGTTCGGTAAACCACATCATGTGGCCCGATAAAATTATTGAAGTGGAACCTGTTGGCACTACCGGCGGAAACATTGTGTGGGAATGGCATTCGTGGGATCACACCGTTCAATCTGTTAATTTCTCATTAAGTAATTACGGAGTGGTGGCCGATCATCCGGAGTTTTTTAATTTAAACTACAACAACACGAATCAAACAAGTGATTGGCAACATATAAA
>CAMDOA010000009.1 GCA_945903305.1 Chitinophaga pinensis | reverse complement strand
GTATTTAATTCTTCCTTACCAATGTAACGAACATACAAGGGATAATTTTTATCATCAAGAAAAATCTTGATTGGTATAGTATCATTCACTTTATATTTATTTATATCAATACATCGCATGTAATAAACTGCCGATAAAACATCCTGACTGCATTCAGGAATATCAAAAGTTCCATTTGTAGAAGTTGCTTTCCCTGTTTTATGATTGAAGGTTACATTGTTATAAAAATTATATCCACCTTCACTCACATCGCGCACAAACTTATAGGGCAGCATAGTTTCCGGATCAAAATAAGTTTCATATTTATCTCGCACTTTAAAAAACCAATCGTACGAGCGATAGGTTGAACCATATCCGGTTGCATGCAGGCAAGGTTTGTTATTGTAGGTTGAATTTTCCAATAAAAAACTCGCTTCGCCGGCACTTAACCAGAGTGCGCCCCATTTGAAAGCTATTTTATAAATCAATTTTTCACCCGGTTGAAATGAAGTGTTTGTTATATGACAATCGCTTTTTGAATTTTCGGTTTGAATGAAGGAACTGAAAGTAAAAACAGTAACAGATAAGAAAATTATTTTTTTCATTTTCGTTTTGCTCTCTTGTTTAATAAAATTAGAACCATTCCGATGATTGCCGGTATGACCAGATTAATTAACCATAATCCCCATGCGGCACTTACAATTCCTAATTCGTTATTGCTATATGGAGTAAGAAAAAACAATGCCACACTGCCTCTAATTCCTATTTCAGCAATGGCGATAGACGGAATTATTGTTTGCACCAGAAAAATGGCAGCAATTAATGCACTGCCTTCAATCAACGGAATATGGATATTAAATATTTTCAGCAGCAATAAATATTGAATGGTGAAAACCAAGTATCGGATTACAGATAACGACAACACTTTTAATAATTCTTCAGAAGAATAATGTAATAATACCCGGAGATAAATTTTTGCCTTGCTGAGGAATGAAAACCGCTCCAATAAATTTTCAATTAAACTGATATTAAAGTAAAGAATGAATAAAAGCATGGCCGAAAAAATCAATAAAAAAATAACCGTCCATTCAATAAAAAATGAAGCATTCAAAACGCTGTTCGTTATCATCACATAGGCTAATCCAATTGTACCAAATAAAATGGTGGTTAACAATTGGGCATATATTCCAATAGCTGTAACAATCAACACACGCCACCTTGATACAGTATTGATAAACAACACTCTTCCTGCATATTCTCCAACTCGGTTAGGAGTAAACAAGGCGAAAGTTATTCCGCTTAAGGTAGCTTTTAATGCATCGAAAAACGATAGCAATTCTACTTTGCGTAATAATGAATTCCATCTGTATGCCTCCACACTCCAGTTAATAATCATCAATATAAATACCACCACGGTAAGAATAGTTGCATCAGAAGAAACATTGGTTTTATATTCAAACCAAGCTCTGCTAAGGTTTGCATTTTGAAATAACTGATAATATAAACCGAATGCTGCCAGTGCAAACACCAGCCATTTCCACCAATAAAATGAATACGATTTTTCGTTCCGGTTGTCAGTATTATTTTTCATAATAGAACGCGCAAAAATATACATTTAGCCACGCTCAAATCCTTTTGAAAAAAATTGTTTCATCGTTGCCACACACGCTTATACTCGGAGTTGATCCGGGTACCAATATTCTTGGGTTCAGTTTATTGGATGTACAGGGCGATAATTATAAATTGGTGGTAATGGATGTAATTATTTTAAAAAGTATAGCCGACCCATACAGAAAATTGCAAATTATTTATCAGCGATTACAACAAACTATTCGAGAGTATCAACCTGATGAGTTAGCCATTGAAGCGCCCTTCTTCGGAAAAAATGTGCAGAGCATGCTTAAACTCGGGCGTGCACAAGGCGTGGCTATTACTGTGGCAATTATGAATGAAATTCCGGTTTTTGAATATTCACCTAAAAAGATAAAACAATCTATTACCGGCAATGGAAATGCGAGTAAGGAACAGGTGGCAGCAATGATTAGTCGAATTCTATCAATTAAAGAACAGCCTAAATTTTTTGATGCAACCGATGCCATGGCGGTAGCGCTTTGTCATCATTTTCAAAAAGGAAAACCGGTCAGTAACGGGAAAAGCTATTCAGGCTGGAAAGATTTTATTTCTGAAAACCCGGAAAGAGTTAAAAAATAAAACAGCTGGTTATTGCAATTTCTTTTTTGAAATATTCAAAAAAAAATTAACGCTCTACTTTCACTTCTATAGTCATGTTTCCTCCAGGTAAATAGTTTGAAGAAACAATTCTGAAAAATCCACGCTTACTAACTTTCGTGCAATTAAACATATAGTACTTGGTTGTTGCAGTTAAGTCGGCGGCAGCAATATCAATATCTGTATAACCTCCGTTTAAACTTTTTTCGGTAAACAGATTTGCAATGTCATCATTGTTTTCAATTTCGTTATACTCGGTTGAAGTAATAGCTACTTCGCTCATGGTTGAGTTATTGTAATTCGGAAAAGAAACCACCCCAACCACGGTATTGAAAGTATCATACGCTGAATAATTATTATTACCATAAAAAACCATATTTATAACTGATAAAGCCTGACTTGAAACCAACAGTGCTGAGCGATCATAAATAAAAAAATCGATACTATCAGATTTTAAAACAGCATCGGCCTGATTATATGCCTTGCCATTATATAAATCGATAAATGATGATGGGTTGCTGGTTGATGCATCTTTGAACCAATTGATGGCAAAAGTGTGCGTTCTGACTTTTATTTTGTTTTTATCTTTTTTGCAGCCAAAAGCGATTATTAAAAAAGTGGATACGAATAATAAAAGTGCAATTTGTTTGGTGTGTTTCATTGGAGAAATTAGTTTGTTTAAAATTAACTATTCGGTTTGTTTTTAACCATTAAATTTTTTAAAAATGAATTTCAAATAATTTAACGAAGCATCGAGTTCATCGGTCGCCCAATCTTTTTTTACTAAATGCAAAAAATCGTTTAATGCTTTATCTAATATTTTCTCTTTAGTCAGGTCCGGTTTTAATTCCGGTGTTGCTTCAGGTTTACTTTTTGGTGTTTCATTTTCCTGAACCGAAATGCCTTGCTTAATAATTTGTTTGTTGATTTTAAAACCTGCCATCATCAAGGTGTCTTCAATGTAAAACCGATTCAGCGATTTATCCTCAGTTTTTAAAATTCGATCAGCAAGAATTTCAATGGGTTTCCATATTTCGGGTTTCATTAAATCAGTAAAAATTCTGTTAATTACCTGCGATGGATAATCATCAGTATGATTCGAATGGTGAATCTTTAAAAATTTTTGAATTTTATCGATGTATCCTGCATCCTGCGCCGGAATTTCCAATTCATTTAATCCATCAGTTGATTTATTGTTTTCAAAAAAGTTTTTAGCGCACGAACCTGCACAATAAATTTCCATTAGATTTTTAGCAACTTCAATAGCTTTACCCGGGTTTTCTGAAATGATATTTTGAGGTTTACCACTTAAAATTGCCTGAATAAATTCTAAATGGTGATAACCGTTTAATTTAGAATTCCCTTTTCCCGAATCAGTATTTGAAAGTTCAACGCTCTCACAGCCATACGAACATTTATAGGCAAAAACTATTCTGCCACTTTCGTGGTAGGCTCCTGATTTTAAAATTTCTTCATTCGGTATCATCTTTTTGTAAATTTTAGAGATTCAAAATTAATATTTTATAAATGCGGGGTGTGCTTTATTATTTTATTCAATTTGTTGCTGCTGATTATTATTTTAATTGAAAATCAGAAATAATATCAAGTATACTAATAAAGTGTTTTTTTATAACAGCGGGATTAATAATAAATAGTCAGCAATAATAAAATCAGCATTTATGGAAAACCTGTTTTATAAATTTCAGCCTTCATGTGTTAGTGTATTTCCCTTAAAATAAAAGTATTATTGCAAAAATTTCTAGGTGGCAACAAAAGCATGAAATTGACTATGATGCTATTAATAAAAAAAAGAACGGTGATTGCTCACCGTTCTGAAAAAAAATTATTCGAAATCGCTCTGTTAGTAACTAAGAATCACTGATGAGGTATTGCTATTGTTTCCGGTCCAGCTAACCTTGTATCCATAGGCGCAGGCTAAAGTGGATGCATTGCCTTGCTGATCTACTCCAAGAGTTAAAGTAAAATCACCCCCATCAACATGATGCACCAGTTCACCACTATTTGGGCGCCATAATCCGCAATAAGAATTGGAAACGATAGCGGTATTATAATAAGTTGTAAAATCCATTGCATAACGGTTTACACCCCATGAATCAACAGTACTAAAACCACTTAATGTGGTATCGCCTAATGCCGAAAAGGTTATTTTGCTGTCTGCCATTGAATAACTCCATTCGGTAATTCTCGCGCTGTTCCAAACTGAAGTACTTCCATCATCAAAAACCACAGCAATATTAAAAGCACGCTCCTGATATTTTAAGGTGATGCTGCCTAATAAAAAAGTAAGCCAGTTGTTTCCATTTATATTTTTTAAAGTTTTAACTCCATTAAATTTTATCGATTTGTTATCTGACATTCTTGTAACCTTAAAATCAATATAAGTTAAAGTAAGTACCGCACCTACATCGCTCCATAAATTACCGGTTGTTAATTCTACTTTTATTTGCCCCGATCTGGTGCGCGATGGGCTAAAACACGGAGTAATGCCATCAAAATTAAAATATAAAATATGTTGAGCTATTTGAGTAGAATCAATAGTAACACCACACATGGGGCTCGAATAGGTTTCTTCGGCTTTTCCAAATGATGGAATATCACCCAGTGCGCCATTCACATCGCTATCAACCTGATCCGATTCGGCTTTGTAATAATTCGCATCATTATTAAATTGTTCAATCTGCGGATCAAGCGATTCATTTTTTTTATCTCTTTTACACCCTGAAAAAATTCCAACTGCAAGAACTGATATCAGAAGGGCAAACACAAAAATTTTAGCTTTCATTTTAATTTTTTTTTATTAACGCCAAAAATAGTTCCAAAGTATTTATATATCACTAAATGGAGATATCACGAGATTTAATTAAATCTTTTTAAACGATGTGTATTGTATATATATTTTTACATTTTTTAAAAAACTTATGACAAAACTTATTGCCGATTCAGGATCAACCAAAACAACCTGGGTAGTATTGAATGGAAATCAAATACAAACTCAAATGCATACTGAAGGGTATAATCCTTTTTTTATAAAAACTCCGGCGATTATTCAATCGCTGAAGAATAGTTTACTGAATGATTTTGATGCAGATTCAATTAGCGAAATTCATTTTTATGGTTCCGGAGTTTCAAATACCGACAACCAAAAAATTATAAAAGATGCGCTTGATTTCTGCTTTCCAAAAGCGACTGCTTATATTGAACATGATTTGTTAGCATCCTGCCGGGCATTGTTAAGAAATGAAAAAGGATTTGCAGCAATACTTGGTACAGGCACCAACACAGCTTATTATGATGGAAAGGATGTGGTTATGAATATTGATTCGTTAGGATATGGTTTGGGCGATGAAGGCAGTGGAAGTTATATAGGCAGGCTGTTACTTCGCAGTTATCTTCGAAATTTGATGCCGGAGGATTTAACTGAGAAATTTAAACAGCAGTTTAAATTGAATAAGTTGGAGATTTTGGCGGGCATTTATGAAAAACCCCTGCCTAACAGATTTCTTGCTTCGTTCGCAATTTTTGCTTCACGCAATATTTCACATCCATTTATTAGAAATATTGTTGAAAAGGCTTTTCACGAATTTTTTGAAAATATTGTGTCTCATTATCCTGATTATACCTCGCAGTTATTCAATTGTGTTGGAAGTATCTCCTACTATTTTAAAGAAATTTTAGAAGAAACCGCCAATGATTTTAGAATGAAAACCGGAAAAATTATTCAATCGCCGATAAATGAATTGGTGCAGTTTCATTTACAAGATTCAAGGTAAAGTTTTGGTATAAACAGAAATTAATTTCCTGCTTTTTAATAAATTAATTGCATCCTGTTTTCAAAAGTTACAGAATGAAATTTAGTTTCATGAATTAATTCCGCAGGAATATAGCAGGAAAAAAACATTCAGACAAGCACTAATTCCTAAACAATAAACATTAAAAGGTTTAAGCAGCTTTTAATAATAATTCTTCGTGTAAAACAGCACCACTAATTTTGAATTTTTATATTTTCAAATTAATCTGTTTACAATTTCCCTTCCACAAAAAATTTAATTTTCTGCTAGTTATGGCTGTTGAGCAAATGGTAAGTATTGATTTATTTAATTGGGTGGTATTGCCGCTCATTATTTTTTTATCGCGCATTTTTGATGTTACACTTGGCACTCTTCGAAATGTAATGGTCGGAAAAGGGTATAGAAATATTGCGCCGGTACTTGGGTTTTTTGAAGTGTTAATTTGGATAATTGTTGCCAGCCATGTAATGAATAACCTGAATAATTTTGCGTGTTATATTGGATGGGCAGGCGGATTTGCAGCCGGAACCTATATTGGTTTGGTATTGGAAAATAGAATTGCACTTGGCTTGCAGGTAGTTCGAATTATCACCAATAAAAACTCGGAAGAAATAATTGAAGCAATGGTCGCAGCAAATCATGGGTTGACTATCGTTGATGCGCATGGTGCAAAAGGTCCGGTTAAAATGATTTACATGGTCGTAAAAAGAAAAACAGTAAAAGAAATTGTTAAGCGGATTATGCAACTAGATAACTCAGCATTTTATTCAATCGAAGATATAAAGGCGGTGAATGCAGGTGTATTTAGCGAAAGTGGATCTGCAAATTATCTAAACAGATGGATGGGGATTAAATAACTGATATAAAATTGTTGCTTAATGCTATATGACTTGAAAATAAAGTGTTCCAAATTGTTATTGATTTAAAACGGCATAAAAAACTATTCATATCTTAATGCTTCAATTGGGTCGAGTTTTGAAGCCTTAATAGCCGGATATAAACCGGAAACCAACCCAACAATGAAACAAAAAATAATACCGGCAATAATCCAAATCCAGGGGATAATAAAATTGCCTCCAATTAATAACGACACTCCGTTACCGGCAAGTATTCCAAAAAATATTCCCAGCAATCCGCCTATTTGACAAATAACAATTGCCTCTACTAAAAACTGCATGCGAATATTTTTGCGGGTGGCGCCAAGTGCCTTGCTTACGCCAATTTCACGGGTTCGCTCGGTTACTGATACAAGCATAATATTCATTAAACCGATAGCAGCACCAAACAAAGTTATCACCCCAATAATAGTGGCAGCAAAGGTTACATAACTCACCTGATCTACCACTGTGTTTGCAATGGCATCACTTTTAGTCATTTCAAAATTGTTCGATTCACTAATCTGTAATCCCCTGATGCCTCTGAATAATCCAATAGCTTCATCAATTGCGTAATCGAGTTGATTAATATTTTCGACTGTTACAGAAACTCCAACCGAAGCTTTTGGTCCCCTGTAATACCGAATAGCATTGAGTATGGGAATATAAACAGTGTTATCGCCACTTCGAACCATACTGCTCCCTTTCGGTTTCATAACACCAATAATTCTATAACGCATGTTGTTTATGCTTACAAATTGATTTATGGGATCAGTTATTCCCTTAAATAATTTTAATACAACATCATTTCCGAGTACCACATCACTTACTCCGGTTTGAACTTCATTAAAAGTAAAAAACCGTCCTTCCGAAATTTCATACCCTGTAGCTTCCAGATAATTTTCATCAACTCCCCATACACCAATGTTTGGGTTGGTTTTTTCTGAATTAAATTTTACTGTGGCAATCATTGTTGCCATGGTGGAAACAGAAACTTTTGCAGGGAAAGTATACCGGTCTTTAAACAGTTTTGCATGTTCAAATAATATAGGTGGACTTGCTTTTTCATCATTCCCTCCACCATGCCGGCGCATGTTTAACCCGCTTTGCCTGATACTGAAAGTGTTTGAACCGAGCGTGCTGAAGTTGCTGTATATTGATGCTTTAAGTGAATCAACGGCAGTTAATATTCCTACTAAAGCCATTATACCAAAAGCTATTATCAGGCAGGTGAGAACTGTTCGTGTAAGGTTGGAACGAATAGATCGAAGCGCCATTCTGATATTTTCAATAATATTCATTTGACTGCAAGTTTAGTTAATTGATTTTTATCTCAACATTTCCTTTGCTTTTTCAATCTGCACTTCTTCACCCATCAGAATAAGCAGTTGCCCGTTTTCAATTTTATAATTCGGGCCGGGATTTAAAATAAAATGGTGTTGCGCATTTTTAATTCCTAAAATGGAAGCGCCTGTTTTCTCCCAGAGTTTTAATTCACTCAATACAAAATTTTTTTCGCAACGAATTTCTTTAATCACGAAATGACCTTTCTCTTCCATCTGCATCCAGTCTAAAAATTCTTTTACATCTGGATTTATAACCAGGTTGGCCATGTGAACTCCACCGAGTTTGTCGGGCATTATCACATTGTTAGCACCGGCATGTTTTAATTTCCTGATGGACGAATCGTTGGTTGCTCTGCTAATAATCAGTAAATTTTTATTCAACTCCTTAGCTGATAAAACGACGAACACATTTGCTGCATCGTCAGGCAAAGTGGTGATGAGTGCTTTCGCATTTTTTATACCTGCTTCCAATAATACTTCTTCGCGCGTGGCATCAGAATGTAAATGAAACGGAATTTCCATTTCAGTTTCATCAAGCTGTTCCATTTCTTTTTCAATCACCACATACGGAACATGATTGCGCAAAAGCATTTGTGCGGCTGCTCTTCCATTTCGACCGAAGCCGCAGATGATTACATGATCCTTTAATTCTTCAATTTGCCTTTTCATTTTATAAAGTTGGTAGTCTTTTCTGAAATCTCCATCTAATAAATAGCCCCACAAAATCGAAACAAAGTAAGCCAGAACAGTAAAATTTCCTGCAATTAGAAATATGGTAAATACTCTTCCTGCTTCACTCAATGGCTTTACTTCCATGAAACCAATGGTACTGATGGTAATAGCGGTCATGTATATTGCTTCCAGCCAATTATAATTTTCAATAGTATGATAGCCCAAACTTCCGATGATAATAATTATCATCATTCCAATCACCGGCCGATAAATTTTTCTGAATGGATTTTTCAATGGAATAATTTCGGGAGGAAAAATAAACCGGTTATTCAATATCGGATATGATTTTATTCAGGTTGTTGTTGGTGAATTGTGAATTTTTTCTTCACTGTATTAACGGAAATTATTTCTGATTAAATAATTTAAAAAATTCCTCCTTGCTTAAACCCAAAGTGCGCAAACAATTGCGCAAAATAAATTCGGGAACTGGAGAAATGTGTGTTTGCAAAGTGATTGGCGATTCAGGTCGGCGCGTGTCCAATGATTATGACCGCCCTTTGTTCGGGTGCATTTGCATCCCTGATTAATCAGAAAAATTTCAAAATCCCGTAGCGATATATTTCTGAGATGTTGCGCAGCCATATTACTTTATCAGGCAGCAACAGGCAATTCTACCTTCTTATTTGTTTTTGTAAATTCTTTACTGTTAAAAATATCAGCGAGGTAATCGTTAGTGGTCAATTGCTTTTCCAATCGAGGTGCCGAAAATTTTTTATAAGCAGCATTTTTGCGTGGCACCTGCCAACCTAATTTTTTAAGCTCAGTAAATAAAGTGCCTTTGTTGGTTGTGTATTTTACAAATTCAGCCAAAGTAATTTCAAATGAAGATTTTGCCTGCTTCGCATTATTTCCATAACCGCTTATATCCAGCGCCGGCGAATAAATAATCTGAACACCATTTTCTTTAAAAGAATATAATGACAGCAATACACTGTGCATGGCATTGTTTCTATCCTGAAAACTTCCTTTAAAATTTAATTTTTCCGACATGATTTTTTCTTTTCAAGCTGAAAGCAAATCTATAATTTTATGAATGGATTTTTTCAATGGAACTATTCCGGATGAAAAATAAAATAGATATTGGGTTTCAGGAATTATTCTTATTTATCTTTATAAAAAAATCTTCTGATATCCATTAGAATTTCTAAAATGCTGAATACTGAAAGTACAAAGCAAACGATAAATATTACTGCTAAAAATTCACCTTCTAATCCAGTTTTTAAATTTATTATTCCTAAAATTATTACAGCACTAAATACAAATGTTTTCAAACTTCCGTTATCATCTGCCACATGTCCCACATACCTATTCATTCTGTATTTAAACAGTTGCTTACTCAAATTAAATTTTTTATTCTTAAATACCTTTAAAATTTTTACATGAAATTTATAATCAATAATTCCCAATTCATGCGGGTAAAGAATTACAGTTGGGATGTTGTTTTTAAAATAAAGTTTTGCTTTAAAATCATAATCGTCTCTTCGTTCCTTATTTGAATTGTATTGACCAAAGTATTCTAAATAAATTCCAAGTTTTGGTAAATGAAAATCAACTCTACGATAAGCTTTAATATCATCCTTGAGATTATTTAATATTACTTCCTTTTCAAATTTAATCCCCTTGTTTTCTAGAAAATCTGCAATAAATATTTCTTCAGAACTTTGTTCCGGTAAAATAAATTCAGGTTTACTGTCATTTGCCATATGTGAATTATTTTTTTTTATAATTCGATATCAAATAGAATTACTCACCACCCCTGTGCCAGCACATCAGCAATGTGCATCACCTTCAGGTTGTAATTATTTTTTTTGATATAGCCATCAATGTGCATGAGGCAAGAGATGTCGGTGCTTACAATATATTCTGCTTCGGTAGCTAAAGCATTTTCTACTTTTTGGTCGGCCATTGCTGTGCTGATGTCGGCATACTTTACAGCGAAAGTTCCGCCGAATCCGCAACAGGTTTCGCAATCCTTCATTTCACGAATCTCCAATCCTTTTACATTCTCTAATAAGGTGCGTGGTGGAGTTTTGATTTTGCATTCGCGCAAAGCACCACATGCATCGTGATAAGTTATTGAGTGATTGAACTCGGCGCCGATATTTTTTACTTTCAATATATCAACTAAAAATTCAGTGAATTCAAAAGTGTTTTTCTGCAATTGTTTGCAATCGTTGTGCAAGGCACTGTTATCAAAAAGTTCAGAATAAAAATTACGAACGAAACCAACACAACTTCCGCTTGGACCAACCACATAATTGTAATCGGTAAAATCGTGAATGAATTTTTCTCCTACTGCGCGTGCCTCACTCCAGAATCCGGCATTGAATGCAGGTTGTCCGCAACAGGTTTGGTTCGGGTTGTACGAAACTTCACAATCCAGTTTCTCTAACACTTTAATCATGTTGAATGCAGTTTGCGGAAACAACTGATCAACAAAACACGGAATAAATAAATTGACTTTGGTTGCCATAAGCGCGCGCTAAATTAACAGCGATAAGTAATTGTTATGAATGAGTTTTCATTTCTTTTTTTACGCGGAACAATCCAAACAGTCCAATCATGAAAAACACAGAGAAAGCAAGCAACGAATTCAGCATGCTTCCCGTGATTTCGTAAATGAGTCCGTAGGTGATGGTGCCGATTACTATTGCTAATTTTTCTGACACATCATAGAATGAGAAGAACGATGCGTGGTCTTCTGTTTCAGGAAGTAACTTGGAATAGGTTGAGCGCGAAAGTGATTGTGTGCCGCCCATTACCATTCCCACACAAAACGCAACGATGTAAAAGAAATTTGATTTTGTTGCTTCGTCGGTTGCCAAATATTTGAACGCAACAAATGCAAGCAAACAAATTCCAACCCATATAATAATGGCAATACGCAAGGCATGAATATTTCCGTATCGTTTTGATAATCCTGAAAATAAATAAGCTCCGGCAATTGCTACTAACTGAATGATAAGTACAGTGAGAATTAATTGTGTGGATTCCAAATGCAATTCATCAGTTCCGAAAAGTGTGGCGATGTACATGACTGTTTGCAAGGCCATGCTGTAAAAGAAAAATGCGAATAAAAAATACCGCAATCGTTTTAACTCTTGTAATTGACTCCATACTTTTTTTAATTCGTTGTATCCACCCCAAATGGAATTGTACTTTTTTTCGCGCTTGACTAAATGTTGATTGTATCCCTTTTGAAAATTCCGCAATGCCGAAAAAGTAATTTGTGCGAACAGAACCCACCAGATTCCCACAGTTAGAAATGATAGCTGCGCAGGTAGTGTTCCCTTTACCAAACCAAACATTTCCGGATTCATTATCATCAGCAGGTTTACAATCAACAATAAAACACTTCCAATGTAACCGAGTGAAAATCCTAATGCGCTTACTCTGTCCTGCCTGCTTGGCTCAACAATTTCAGGAAGAAAGGCATTGTAAAAAACTAAGCTTCCGCAAAACCCAATTGCAGCCAGTGAGAATGGAATAATTCCGAAATAAATATTACTGCCATCATAAAAATAAAGCGAAGCGCAACTGACAGCCCCGATGTAACAAAAGCATTGCATGAAAAATAATTTGTTGCGCTTGTAATCGGCAATAGATGAAAGCAAGGGCGAAATAATTGCAATGACTAAAAACGCAAACGATAATGCATAAGAATATAATGCGGAGCGCATATATACTCTTCCGAATGCATGAACTTCGATTGGTGTTACGCTATCATAATAAATCGGAAACACAGCTGATGTAATCACCAGCGAATAAACTGAGTTTGACCAATCATACATGGCCCAACTGCGAATTAATTTTTTATCGCCTTGGCGTAAATATTTTTTATCATAAATATTATCCAGTACTTCATTTTGCATTGTCGGAAATATTTTGGTACGAGCAAGGTAAAAACATTTGACAACCATCAATGTTCTGTTAACAATATGATTTCAACAAAACCTTTTCTCATTGGCAACACAATTAATTTTGACGCAGCAGTAATTGAATCATGTACATCATAAAAATAAAAGGCAAAGTGAAAATACCGGACTATGTACAAATTCGCGACGACAAATTCACTCTGCTTGCTTACTTCCGCGCCGACCGGCCTGAAAATGCTTTGCTGAAATGTGGGTTGGGCGAACAGGAAGAAAAAATAAAAAAAGTGATTGCAGAATTGCCTTACGGAAAAATTTTAAAACTTGAATTGGCATGAGTACTCCGATAATTGAATTGAACAATGCAGTGATTTACCAGGACGAAGCTTTGGTATTGAATGATGTGAACCTGAAAATTAATGCGCACGAGTTTGTTTACCTGGTTGGGAAAACCGGCAGCGGAAAAAGTTCATTGCTGAAAGTATTGTACGGAGATTTGGATATTGCCGGTGGAAACGGAATGGTGTGCGGATATGATTTACAAAAATTAGAAGCGAAAGAAATTCCGTTTCTCCGTCGCAAACTCGGAATTGTGTTTCAGGATTTTCAATTGCTGACTGATAGAAGCGTGAATGAAAATTTACTATTCGTACTGCGCGCAACTGGCTGGACTGATAAAAATAAAATGCATGAGCGTGTTGTTGAGGTATTGGGTATGGTTGGCCTGAGTACAAAAGATTTTAAAATGCCGCACGAACTTTCAGGAGGCGAACAACAGCGAGTTGTTATTGCACGCGCATTATTAAATCATCCTGAATTAATACTTGCAGATGAACCAACCGGAAATCTGGATCACGCAACTTCCGATGACATTATTCAGTTGTTACAAAAAATTTGTCGCGAAGCAGGAACTGCTGTATTAGTTGCTTCGCATGATTTAATGGTGATAGGAAAATTTCCTTCGCGCACTTTATTGTGCGAAGGCGGTCGCATTATGGAGCAGGCGAGTCAAGCAACTGTACTAGCTTAAGCGCATTGTTTCTGTTACTGAAATTTTCTTCCAGAATATTTATTCTTCTTTCAGATTCTTCGTGTGTAAAATCATTTTCCATCAGTTGATGAATGGTGTCAACCATTTCTTCTGATTTTTCTTTTACGATACATAAACTTTCCATGCCGCTTTCTTCCACCATTGCTTTATTCACGAGAACATATCTTCCGCGGAACAGTGCATTCAATAATTTCAGTTTGGTTCCGGTTTGCTGAAAAGTGGGTAACACATTTATTTGTGCGTTCGCCAGCAACTCATTCAACTTTGCTTCAGTCGGATTTTCTACCAATTGAATGTGCGGATATGGGGCAATTAATTTTTTTATAGTTGGCGAAGGATTGGCTCCGGCAATAATGCACGGATAATTTATTTTACTGAAAACTTTACTCACTAACCACGCAGCCGCCTGAATGTTTTCGCTCACTGATAAATTTCCGTGGTATAAAATAAAATCACCCCGACCAACTTTGCTGATACAAATTTCATTCGGATGAAAAGCCGGCAAGTAATTAACTTGATTGTATTTTGCTGAAAGTGTTTTGAAATCAATAGAAGAAATCGGAAGTATATGATTGGCCTTGTGCAAAATCTTTTCATAAAATTTCAATTTCACAGATTCAGTATAAAAATAAAAACGGCGCAACATGTTTTGTTCTGATTGTCCAAGACCGCGATAATAATCAGCTTCAACATTGTGCATGCGAACCAGTTTGTTTCTTTTTTCAAGAGAAGGTGCATCGAGGTGATAACAGGTATGCAAACCTTCAAACAAAATTGGCGCATCTCTTTCTTCAAGATTCTTCAGTAATGATTTTGCTCTGCGTGTTTTTACAATGTATGGTTTGAAACTGCTGAAATCGCGAAAGCTGTGTTCGCGGTGATAATAATTTACACTCTCGCACAACAAGTTCAATTGTTCGGCAGGTTCGCGACCGTATTCATAACAATGCAGATGAATTTTTATTCCAGCTTCTTTCAGTGCTTTGATTTTATAATACACATCAATCACACCACCATAGTCTGGTGGATACGGAACATTGAAGGAGATAATGTGGAGTTGGTTGGTCAATTAATTTCTTTAAACGCAGTTATCAATTTCTCTTTTTCTAAATCCCAATTCCATTGTTCACGCGCTTGCAAACAGTTTTGTTTTAAGTGGTTGTAAAGTTGTTCATTATTTAACAGACTATTTAATGATTCAGCAATTTTTTCTGTTTGCAAATCATCAATCAAAACCGCCACTTCAAATTCTTTATTCAGTTTTTCGTACTCCGGAAAATTCATATTGAGTGATGGAACTTTGGCTTCTGTATAATCGAAAAATTTATTAGCAAGGGAGTGGTAATAATTTTTGCTTCGTACTTCCAGTAAATTTATTCCGATGTATGATTGTCGTGTCAGCGTTTTTAAAACAGAAGGGGAAATAAAACCTTTGAATTCTACTTTGTTTTCAAGATTTAATTCTTTCACAAGTATTCTTAATTCGTGTGACAAATCTCCTTCGCCTGCCAAAACCAATTTTGCATCAACTGATTTCATTGCATGAAGCAATGCTTCCAATCCTCTTCCTACATTGAGTGTTCCCTGATATAAAATAATTTTCTGATTGCTCGGCACGGTTTGCAACCGTGCGGTAACACTGTTCAGCCCGGTTTGTAACCGAACTGCATTAGTTGGTTCGATTGGTAACTGGCTTTCATTTCCTTGAACCGGAAAATTTCTGACAACTAAAAATTCTATTCCATAATTCGATTTAAAATAATCTGCTAATCCATCTGAAACACAAATTCCTTTGGTAATTCTTTTCACTGCATATTTCTCAACACGCAACCAAAATTTCTGAATTGATTTTCTTCGTTCCACTTCAGGAGTTTCGGTGAATAGTTCGTGTGCATCATATACACACGATTTTCCTTTCAGTTTAGAAATCCATAAGCAAGGAATGATTGAATCTAAATCAATTCCACATACAATATCAAATCGATGAGTGAGCAGGAAAAAAAATAATCGGAGATTGTATTCAATGTAAAACAATTTTCCTTTTTCAAACCACATCTTCATGCGCATTTGTTTGAATGGCTGCGGAAATAACGGTTTTGAATTTTTCTTTTCTCTTCCAACTAAAATTACTTCATATCCGACTTCATGCATTGAAGTACAAATGCGAATCATACGCTGATCGTAATTCAAATCGTTGATAACAGTAAAAATGATTCGTTTCAGTTCCACTGCAACTGGTGTCTATCGTTTTCGGTAATCATATTCTGGTCGATGAGCCAGCGCAAAGTATGCAACAATTTTTCTTCTGTAACGCCATGAACAGTTGGTACAAGCTGATTGAATTCCAGTTGATTTTTGCTTAACGAACTTTTCAGTTGTTCAATTATGTGTTCAAATTCAATGTCGCTAACTTCCAGTTTATTTCTTCGCAGGCACACATCACAAACTCCGCAACGGCTGGTTTCTTCTTCATCAAAATAATTTAACAAAGTTTCATTGCGGCAATGCGCATGATCAGTAATGTAATGCAACATGGCCTGCAATCGATTGTGATAACTTTCCTTTCGCTGATTCAGCAGCTCGGTATTGAATTGCAATTGCTCGCTTCGCATTCTTTCCTTCAGAAAAAACAATTGCGGATTTTCATTTCGCTCTTCGTACTGCAATAAATTACTTTGTTGAAACACACGCAAGTGCTTGATTATTTCAATGTAAGTAGTGTTCAATGCTTTCGCCAGTTCTTCTTCCCTCACCTGAGAAAAATAATCGAATACACCGCCATACGAACGCATGATTGCTTTGATTAGCGCTTCGTGTTCGGGATGCATGACTTCATACCGATACAATGATTCCTTATCAACGGTCATCATAATTCTCGATGGTAAGTAAACCGAATCGGAAAAAGATAAATATCCTTCCTGCTCCAAAAGTTTTAATGATTGCAAAGTACGAATGGCATTGAACTGATAAGTTTTCAAAAAAACATTCAAATCAAAATTGAAACTCTCGCCCTGCCCTGCACCATCAGCCACTTTGCAAAAATTTCCAATGGCATTGTAAATATTTTTTACTTCTTCGAAATCAGGAAAATGGTCGGCTTCTCTCTTATTTAACTCTGTTACATCAGAGTTGTTATACAGGATTACTGCATAAGATTTTTTTTCATCGCGACCGGCGCGACCTGCTTCCTGAAAATAACTTTCTAAATTATCAGGCACATCCCAATGTATCACAAGCCGAACATCAGGTTTATCTATTCCCATTCCAAACGCATTGGTGCAAACAATCACGCGCACTTTATTCTGAATCCAGTCTTCCTGTTTTTGCGATCGCTCGCCATGTGATAAACCTGCATGATATTCTGTAGCACTTACTTTATTTTGTTGAAGAAACATGGCAACCTCTTTTGTTCTTCTTCTGTTGCGCACATATACTATTGCTGTTCCCTTTACTTTATCCAGCATCTTTAACAAGCGGCCGAATTTATCTTCTTCAAATAAAACGGAGTACGATAAATTTTTTCGTTCGAAACTTCTTCGCACAGCATGCTGCTGTTTGAATTGCAGTTTCTGCATGATGTCAGTACAAACCACTTTAGTTGCAGAGGCAGTTAATGCAAGAACAGGAATATCATTTAACTCTTCGCGTACTTCGGCAATGCGCAAGTAAGGCGGACGAAAATCATAACCCCACTGCGAAATACAATGTGCTTCATCAACGGCGATTAAATTGATTTTCATTTTTGGTAATCGCGCACGAAAAATATCCGTGGTCAATCTTTCTGGAGAGAGGTATAAAAATTTGTAATGACCTTCAATACATTTTTCTAAAGTCATATCCACTTCGCGATAACTCATTCCGGAGTGAATGGCAACTGCAGAAATTTTCCGCGAACGAAGATTATTTACCTGATCCTTCATCAATGCAATCAATGGAGAAATTACCAGACACATTCCATCCAAGTACATAGCCGGAATCTGAAAACAAATGGACTTGCCTCCACCGGTTGGCATCAGAGCAAGAGTATCCCGCTTATTCAAAACCGAAAGAATCACCTCTTCCTGAAAAGGCCGGAACTGATCGTAACCCCAATATTTTTTCAGGAGGTCATGCAATTCATGTGAATTTGTATCGGCATTCATGATTGCCTAAATGTAATAGTTAAAATCAGTAGGCAGTAGACAGTATGCAGTTGACAGTAGGCAGAAAATACTATTGAATTTTTTTTTGCTGACTGAATTTTCTCAGTACTTGTATTTACTCAATACTTGTATTGACTATTCAGGCCATAATTATTTTCCCTCCGTCAATCTCCACCAATTCAATCTGAAAAATTAAATCGCGACCTGCGAGAGGATGATTGGCATCAAGCACTATTACTTCTTCTTCAATACCAACAACAATTACCGGAACCGGATTACCTTGCTGATCCTTCATCTGCAAACTCATTCCCAATTCGGGAACAAAATCAGCTGGGAAATTTGCTTTCGGAAATTTTAAAATCATTTCGTCGTGCGCTTCGCCATACGCTTCGAGCATCGGTATCTCCACTTTTTTTGACTGACCAACTTCCATATCAATCATTGCATTATCAAAGCCGGCAATCACCTGTCCTTCGCCAACAATAAATTCGAGTGGAGCGCGGCCTTCTGAAGAATCAAAAGTTTCGCCGCTCGCTAATGTCCCGTGATAGTGAACTTTCACTGTATCGCCATTTTGTACTTTTCTCATTTGTAATGTTTATGGGGGGAAAATAAAATGAATTTTCGGAGTTGGAAATAGTTAAATCAAAATTTGAAATATAAATATCAGAATACAAATTGGGCTTTAATAAATGTGATTTTTAAATGGGTTTTAGCTGGCTATCAAATTAAAAATTAAGATTCCATTGTTAAGCCATTTGCCAATGCATATCAGGCTTTGGTGATTTCAGCACAAAACATAAAATCAGCCAGAGAAAAATTGATTTAACTCTTTATCAATTTATTTGTTTGCCATCCTTCAGCAGTAAGTACACGGATAAAATAAATGCCTTTTGGGAGTAAAGCGATATTTAAAGTTACTTCATTGGTCAGCGCAAATTGCTCATTTATAATTACCTGACCAATCAAATTGACTATTTGAACAGATTGTATTTCTTCTGAATGAACAATTATTTTTTCATTAGCCGGATTAGGGAAAATAGTTAAAGTTGCAAATGAATTTTGAGGAGCAACAGCGGAAAATTCGGTACATAAAGTTGAATCAGGACAAATGGTAATATGGTAAGTTACTGTATCAATTGATGTAGGTAAATCCATATCCCAAACTAAAAATTTTATTGTCGGAGTGCCTGCATAATGAGTCATCATCGCATTTGAAAATTTTAAAAAGGTGGTGTCGCCCGGGCCAATTTTTGCCATGGTGCTAACCGAAGTCGGAATACCAAAGTAGCAGTTATAATTATCACAAATTGAATACGATGATTCCCAACACGGATCTAACTGATTAAGTATTCCTATCCATTGCAATAACAAACTATCGTTTTTTTCATTTTTCATGTGAACATAAAAATCGTCGTAACCGGCGCAGGTTGGGCTAATAAATTGCTCTTTGTTGTCTATAAAACTAAAAGATTGTGCAAATGATAAGTTGCTGCAAGTGGTAATTACTATGAGGTAAGCAAAAAAGTATTTCATATACAGGAGTTTAATTGTAAAGTAAATGTAGGTGGAAATAAAATGTATTCACAAATATTTATCGCATTATTTAATTCAGATTTGACATAATTTCTTTTCGAGTAAGCTTTGAAATAATTTGGTTCTTGAAATATTTTTTGAAAAGAAGATGGATGTATTCTATAATTTTTGAACACTTTATCAGATGGGGTTAAATTTGCCGAGTATGGATAGTGAATTTAAAATACAAGAATTACCGGGATTGATTTTTACACAAGAGGAAAAAAATATAATTTCCAAGGTTGCTTTATCAGCAAAAGAATTAAATGTGCCTGCTTATATTATTGGAGGATATGTTCGTGATAAAATTTTATCACGACAATGTAAAGATTTTGATTTTATGTGCTTAGGAAGTGGAATTGAACTGGCCGAAAAAGTTGCTAAAAATTTTAAACCTGCACCTTCGGTAAATATTTTTAAACATTTTGGAACTGCGCAATTCAGGTATCAGGATATGGATGTAGAATTTGTGGGAGCGCGCAAGGAATCATATTCTGAAAACTCGCGGAAACCGGCGGTTGAAACCGGATCACTGTTGGATGATTTAAGCCGAAGAGATTTCACAATTAATACACTGGCAATTGAATTGCTCAGTAATGAATCAGGTAAATTAATAGATCAATTTTCAGGATTGAAAGATCTAGCTGCAGGATTAATAAAAACTCCACTCGACCCGAACATCACTTTTAGCGATGATCCGTTGCGCATGATGCGCGCTATACGGTTTGCATCGCAGTTGCAATTTCAGATTGAAGAAAAAACATTGCAGGCAATCAATGATAATTGTGAGCGCATAAAAATTATAAGCACTGAAAGAATAACCGATGAGTTCAATAAAATTTTATTGTCGTTCAAGCCATCTATCGGGTTAGACCTCCTATATAAGACCGGAATCATGCAACTGATTTTCCCGGAGTTTGTGGCACTTGCCGGCACTGAAATGAAGGAAGGCAAGGGGCACAAGGATAATTTTTATCATACACTTCAGGTTATTGATAATGTTTGTTTGAAGAGCGATAATCTTTGGTTACGGTGGTCAGCAGTGTTGCATGATATTGCCAAACCTGTTACTAAAAAATTTGAAGTCGGAACGGGCTGGACTTTTCACGGCCACGATGCAGTAGGAGCAAGGATGGTTTCGAAAATTTTTCGACGCTTTAAATTACCGTTGAATGAAAAGATGAAATATGTGGAAAAACTGGTGCTGCTTCATTTACGACCTATCAGTTTGTCAAACGATCAGGTAAATGATTCGGCAGTAAGACGGTTAATGTTTGAAGCCGGCGACGATGTAGATGACTTAATGAAATTATGCAAAGCCGATATCACCAGTAAGAATGAAAAAAAAGTAATCCGATTTCTGCGCAACTTTGAACTGGTGCAGATTAAAATGAAGGAAGTGGAAGAGAAAGACAACCTCCGCAATTTTCAACCACCCATTGATGGAGCAATAATTATGGAAGCATTCGATTTAAAGCCCGGAAGAGAAGTGGGCGAAATAAAAGATGCCATACGCGAAGCTATTCTCGATGGCAAGCTCTCGAACAATTATGATGAGGCCTATCAGTTTATGTTAGAAGAAGCTGGTCGAAGAGGAATTTCTTTGAAGAAAAAATAACGAAACAGTTGTTTGCATTTTATTCCTTCAATCGCTGAAGATCTAAATCCTGAAAATCAAAACTGAAATCCATGTTAGGAGAAATGCCTTTCATCTTTATGATTTGTGCTTTTCCATTTTCATCTAATGAAAACATGGCAAAAGCATCGCAATTCATGTCTTGATAATTCCATTTAATTGCAAATGTATTTGCGTTATAAAAAAATAATTGTCCGGTAAGTTTCGGTGACCGGTATGATTTTATCCAAAGCTGATTTTCTTTTTCAAACACCTCCATTTTTCCAAACCAATTGTCCCGATAAATTCCAACGAAATCATTTTTATTAAATGAAACAGTAGTGGAGTTTTTTACTTTTTCCCAAACCATTTTGGTAGTACTGTCACCTTCATTTTTTACTGATTGGAAATAAGTTAGATATTTATCAGTCCAACCGAAATCTGAAAGTCCGAGATAACTATCTATGATGGTTTGACTTACAGCGGAGAAAACACCGGCACCACCACTTTCGGTATTGGTTAAAATCACAACCCCTAGATTTAAGTCAGGAATCATTGTAACAATAGATAGCATTCCAGGTAATCCTCCAGTATGTGATACACTTAGGTTTCCTTTTACATCGGTTAATTCCCAACCCAATCCATATCCCCTGAAATGATAGTTGTATCTTGGATTATGATTTGCATCTTCTACGGTTTGTATCTTCCACATTTCCTGAAGGCTTTCTTCTGTGAAAAGTTGAGATTTTAAATCAGCACCATGCTTTCCATGATTTAATAGAAGCAACATCCATTTAGACATATCATGCACATTGGAATAAATGCCACCCGCTGCGCTGTTTATCTGGTCGCCAAAAGAATTCATGCTTTTGATTGTACCCGAAGTTGTTGAGTGGGGTATGGCGAGATTGGTTTTGTCTTTCATTCTGTTTAAAGAACTGTAGGAGTTTTCCATCTGCAGTGGCTTTAAAATTTTATTTTGAATAAAATCTTCGTAGATCGTTTTGCTGATTCTCGCAATCACTTCACCTGCTACTAAATACAATTGGTTATCATAATCAAATTGTGTTCTGAATGCTGAAACAGGTTTAAAAAATTGAAAACATTTAACAACATCATCAATCGTAAAATCTGAACCATCAGGAAATAACATTAAGTCACCTGCACCTAATCCAAGTCCGCTTCGATGAGTCAGTAAATCCTGAATGGTGAAATTTTCAGTTACATAATCATTATACATTTTAAATTCAGGAATGAAATCTCTCACCTTGTCAGTCCATTTCAATTTTCCTTCTTCAACCAGAATTGAAAGTGCTGCACATGTAAATGCTTTGCTGTTCGATGCGATTGCAAAATTTGTGTTTACATCAACAAGTTGTTTTGTTTCAATTGATTTCATACCAAATCCTTTTTCGTAAATTATTTTGCCGTCTTTAACTATGCCAACCGCAACTCCTGCTACTTCAAATTTTTTGATTGCATTCTGAACAAGACTATCAATTACCTGAGAAGATAGTTGGGCAAAAGTTGAATTGTTGCATAAAAGAATAATCAGTATTGAAAAAAAGAGAATGGATATTATTTTTTTCATGAGATTTTAATTTTTAGAAAAATATTTTGCAGAATTATTTAAAATGTTCTTTGTAAAAATTCTCTGTGCTTCTCTGAGAAATTTTCTCCTGTAATCCTCTGTGTGAAACTTATAGCAGCAAAAAAAATCAAAAATCTTAAATCAAAAATCTAAAATTCTCTCACTCACTTCTGTTATTCTTCCAGTTCGAAAAATTATTGGCTGATCGTTGTTGTAGATCAGATTTTTCTGTCGCAGCATTTTTATTTCCGAATGAAGCAGCAAATAAAGCAGCAATTGTTTTTTCATCGGTGTTCATTTCATCCAGCTCAATTGCAGCGGTAAAATTTTTTGCTATAAATGATGTATCAAAATTTCCGCTTACAAAATCGGGATGATTGATTACCCACTTACCAAATGAAAGGGTTGTGGCAACACCAGAAATTTTATATTCGTCAATTGCGCGGGTTAATCTTTCAATAGCTTCCGTTCTGTCTTTACCATACGCAATCAGTTTAGCAATCATCGGGTCGTAGTAAATCGGAATCTCCTGTCCTTCTTCCATTCCATCATCTACGCGCACACCGGCTCCTTGCGGACGGACATATCTTTCCAACTTTCCTATGTCGGGTAAAAAATTATTCATCGGGTCTTCGGCACATACGCGCAACTCAATGGCATGACCATGAATTTTCAAATCACTTTGTGTGAACGAAAGTTTTTCGCCTTGCGCAATTTTTATTTGCTCCTTCACCAAATCAATTCCGGAAATTAATTCTGTTACCGGGTGCTCCACCTGCAAACGCGTGTTCATTTCCAGAAAATAATAATTCAGATTTTCATCCACTAAAAATTCTACTGTACCCGCATTGTAATAGCCACAAGCTTTCGCTGCATCCACTGCGCTTTTACCCATTCGCTCACGCAACTCTGGAGATAGAACCGAACTCGGTGCTTCTTCCACTAACTTCTGATGTCGGCGCTGTACTGAACATTCGCGCTCAAAAAGATAAACCACATTTCTATGCTGATCGCCCAGCACTTGAATTTCAATGTGTCGCGGAGCAGCCACATACTTTTCAATAAACACAGCGCCATCACCAAACGAACTGACGGCTTCGCCAATCGCCATCTTCATTTGTTCTTCCAATTCTTCTTCTTTGTTTACTACGCGCATTCCTTTTCCGCCACCACCAGCACTTGCTTTTATCAGAATCGGAAATCCTATTTTTTTCGCAATCGCTATTGCTTCCTTCGCATCGCTTATGGCACCTTCGGTTCCTGGCACCATTGGAATATTATACTTCTTCGCCGTTTCCTTTGCCGCTAATTTGCTTCCCATCATGCGCATTGAATCTGCAGATGGACCAATGAAAATTAATCCTGCATTTTTTACTTCATCGGCAAAAGTTGCATTCTCGCTCAGAAAACCATAGCCGGGATGAATGGCTTGCGCTCCGGTTTGTTTTGCAGCGGCAATAATTTTTTCTCCACGCAAGTAGGATTGATTGGAAGGCGAATCGCCAATGTGAACTGCTTCATCAGCATATCGAACATGCATGGCGGTTCTGTCGGCATCAGAATAAACAGCTACCGTTTTTATTCCCATCTCTTTCGCACTGCGCATAATTCGCAAAGCAATTTCACCACGATTTGCAATCAGAATTTTAGTTATCTTCATTGTAGTGGCGAATGTAATTGAATGAATGAAAAAAATGTAAAACGATAATGGCTATGACTTATTAAATAGGAGCGTAACAAGATGTATCTGCATTCAAAAAAGAGATCGATTAAAATAATTCAATTTGAATTAACTAATTGCATCACCAATCTTTCCCGAAAGTTATTCCTGCAATGTGTTGCACACCAGGCGCTTTTACATTGAATTCATAATCGAGCAGGTAGTATGTTTTTATACTCATGTTGTTTTTCAAATCCCAGTTGATGCCGGGTTGAAACCTGAAATTATCGAACTCATTTCCTTTGTAATAAATATGATAAAACAATTCACCTGAAACAAAAGGTGAAATTTTTTTATTGAGTTTATACTTGATTGAAAGTTTAGGCCTCAGATAATTATCGGCCAAATTATTCAGCTCAAATTGCCGTTGAATTCTTATTCGTAATTCAGTGTTTATTTTTTTACTGAATTTATGTTGACCGGATAAATCAAAATACAACCGGTGTTGCGTGGAGGTGGAACTTATGTCATAACGATAAAAAGCCGAAGCGGATAATTTTTTTAACACTTCGTATTCCAAACCTGCCTCCAATAAAAGTGAACCAAATTGTGCTGGTGTGGCAATGGTTCGCAACTGCGGACAAAAATTAAAATCGAATTTTTTCGATAGTTTTTTTTTCAAATCAATACCTATCCAGGCACCGCTTCCAACTACTTCTTGTGCAATTATTTTTTCAGAATCAATCAGTATAAAAATTACTGTAATAAAAAGGAAACCAAGTAACTGGATTTTTATCATTGACAGCATTGTAGGTTGCTGAATAAATTACCAGGGATTTTTTGGATCCACATGATAAAAAATTGTTAGTCGTGTGGTGTCGGTTTGAAAGTCAATGTTTTTTATTTCAGCTCTGTGAATGTTCAGGCCGGTTCTATCACGCAGATCATTCAAGAGCGCTTCGTAATTCTCTGGTTTTATATTTTCTATTTTCTCATACAGAATTACTTTATAGTTCTCTGCGCGCATCAGCCACAAATGTTCCATTGAAAAAATCAATGCTACAATTACTGCATTCACTAAAATTATTTCTGCAACCGAAACTTTTTTGGTGCTCATTGAATTGACAAGTGCCACCGCAATAATCAGAAACAGATAAACCATTTCTTTAATCGGAATATCTTCGGTACGGTATCGGAGAATAGAGAATACAGCAAACAAACCAAACGAAACACCAAATTCCATTTTCACATTGTTCATAACATAAAGAACCATGAAAATCACACTGTTAAAAATAAAATAGGTAAACAGATAATCTTTGTTACGGTAGATTGGATAATAAATTAAACGGACTATAATAAAGGTGATAATGAAGTTGAAACCATATCTGATTGCGAGATCAAAAAAATCAGCCGCATCAAATAGTTTGTATTCCTTCAGGTCGAAAATGGCGTTAAGCAACCAATGCATGTTCAATTTTATTTATGGTGAGCAATTTAGGTTTAAAACTATTTCTTTTCAGTTCTTTATTCAATAACATTTCGCCAAGTATGTACTTACTGATTGATGTGGCATAAATTTTTTCTTCTTTTAATTTCCGTGTGATTGGCGAAATGCCCGAGTGCACATCTTGTTTCACCTCTACTATGACCAGGTTTGGTAAATCAATTTTTTTATTGTTATTGTTTCTGTAGAACGAAAGATCAACATCAATGGTGGCGCGCTCCATGGTTTGCATATTTACCAAAGTCATTCGGCAAAAATCATTTCGTTGAATCGGAATCAGTTTTTCGAAATTTAAATCCGGGGCAATTTTCGCAATCAATTGTTGTTGCGATTCATTAAAGGTTTCGGTGATGGCCGGAATACTGACTCTTGATTTTACTGTTTTGTCTTTATTGGTTTTCTTTTTTACTTCAAAAAAAGTAACATGGCTATCTACATAGCTTCGGCAACGAACTTTTAATCGGCCTGCTTTTTTATTATGGTGCTGTAAATAAAATTTATAGTCAGCCGTATCGAAATACAGGTTGTTGTATTGATTTAATCGAACACCATTCACTTCAAGTATTCGATAATCATTCTTTATTAATTTCAATAACTCAATTAACCGGTCGATATGAATTACATACTTGGTGTCAAACCGGTTTAGCAATTCCACATCATCCATCTCAGAAAGAGAAATGGGTTTCAGGGTGTTTAACAACTCAATAATTTCTTGTTTGATTTCTGTTTTCAAAATAATTAGTTTGTTATTGAAGCCAAACAATTCTTAAATCCCCTATATCAACTATTTGTTTGTTTTCAGTAATCACAACTTCCTTTACAAATGCTTTTTTTCCTCCAAAACATAATGAATCATTTGGTAAACATTCGCCATAGGAAAACAAAGTGTATTTACCTTTTTTTAAATAAGGAAATTCAAAAGTACCGTCGTAACTACTTTCAATTTTATCATCAAAATATTCATTATCACCATAAATGATATATATATCCTCTTTCCCTACATAAAAGGAATCCTGAATATCCAATATATTGTACTCAGCAACAAACAGTTTTCCTTTTATGGTAGAAGTGCCACCAATACCGGCAGTTTTTTTACATGATGAAAAGGAAAAGAAAATAGATAGCGAGAAAATGGAAACGGCAATTATTCTTTTCATAAAAAACTATTGCTTTATAAATTTTTTAGCCACCGAAATATTTCCTGACTTTAACCGGATTAAATAAATTCCATTTGCAAGATTTGAAATGTTTAACTGATTCATTCCTGTTTCTGCTTTGGTTTGTATCACAACTCTTCCTAATAAATCAACCACCATTATTTCTGCTGATTTATTTTCATTGCTTATATAATTAATGTTGAGCGTGGTTGAAACTAATGTTTGTTGAATCGAAAAATTTATTGTTGAATTTGTTTCTTCAATACCATCGAGACATCCCGGATCAAATGCAACACCCGGCGAACCTTCCAGACAACCTTTAAACCAGTTGGATGCTTCATCCATTTTGCCATGAATATCTAAAAGTTCCAGAGTAAAACCAAGACTATCAGCTTCAACCGGCCATGGCAATTTATTATCATATAAAAATGCAAATTTTAATTTTCCATCAGCACCATACAATCTGGCGGCCTCACCTTTTCCTTTAAAACCAAAAGTAAATGCACCGTTCACATTGGTAATTCCCGGATGGCGGGTCAAAAATTTTGTTACATCATTACAAAGCACCCGATAACCACCTGCAGGAATAGTAACATTAGGTATCAGATAAGTATTTGAATCCTTGCTGTCACTTAAACTATAACCACCGATATTAATTGCGGCAGAAGTTGTGTTATGAATTTCTATCCAATCGCCTGCATCCATAGCTGGATTACTGTTGTAATTTAATTCGCTGAATACTAAATCAGGATTGCATGGTGAGTATGCAACTCCCGGTGAGCCAAACATGCAGCCATCAAACCAATTGCCTCCATCGTTTTGATTGCCGTTATAATCTTCCAGTTCCAGTGTTCTTCCGAAGCCATCTGCCCCGCGTGGCCATAAAGCCGAATCGCTGTAATTAACGCTTATAACAAAGGCACTGCTCGCATTTAATAGCTGAACATTATCGCCACTGTTTCCGAAATCAACACTTGATGGACCTGTTTTATTGGTAACACCTGAATGAATGGAATTAAATTTTACTAAATCCTGAACGACAACAATATAAGATAAACCATTTAGTTGGGTGCCGGCCGGAATGTTATATATAACATTAAGTGCATTTTTTATTTTCCAATCGCTTATATCTACCATTGAAGAAGACTTATTATAAAGCTCCACCCAGTTGCCTGAATTGGTAGTGGAATCGGAGTTGTAATTAATTTCGGTTATAATGACTTGTGCAAAAGCGTTGCCTGAAGAAATCAAAATAAAAACAGAAATGAAAAGAGGAAGTAGTAAACGCATTGAAAATTGTTTTAGGGTCGTCAAAAATAGAAATCCATTTCACCTTTGAAACTAATTTATATCATACACTTTGCACCCCTTGTTTTCCATGACTATTTTCGCGGCTGAAAAAAATAAATTCCATGGCATTTGATATTGAAATGATAAAGAAGGTGTACGAACAGTTCCCTGCACGAATAGAAGCAGCCCGCAAATTGGTTGGCAAACCGCTAACATTAACCGAAAAAATTTTATATGCACACTTGTGGGAAGGTGTGGCAACACAAATTCATCAACGCGGAAAATCGTATGTTGATTTTGCACCTGATCGTGTGGCAATGCAGGATGCTACTGCACAAATGGCGTTGCTTCAATTCATGCAAGCCGGTCGCCCGACTGTTGCTGTTCCATCAACAGTTCATTGCGATCATTTGATTCAGGCTGAAACAGGTGCCACACAAGATTTAGCAAAAGCAAAATCGCAAAACAAAGAGGTATATGATTTCTTAGCATCTGTTTCTGATAAATACGGAATTGGTTTCTGGAAACCGGGGGCAGGAATTATTCACCAGGTGGTTTTAGAAAATTATGCCTTTCCCGGAGGACTCATGATTGGAACCGATTCGCATACTGTGAATGCAGGTGGTTTGGGAATGGTTGCCATTGGTGTTGGCGGTGCTGATGCGTGTGATGTGATGGCAGGTTTGGCATGGGAATTAAAATTTCCGAAACTGATTGGAGTAAAATTAACTGGTAAGCTCAGTGGTTGGACTTCAGCTAAAGATGTGATTTTAAAAGTTGCGGGAATCCTTACTGTGAAAGGTGGGACAGGAGCAATCGTAGAATATTTTGGCGATGGTGCCGAAAGTATTTCATGCACCGGAAAGGGAACCATTTGTAATATGGGCGCTGAGATTGGTGCTACAACCTCTGTATTTGGATACGATAAAAAAATGGCTGATTACCTGAATGGAACAGGTCGCGAAATGATTGCACAAATGGCTGATAAAATTTCAGAACATTTAACTGGTGATGCAGAAGTTTATGATTCGCCCTCCAACTATTTTGACCAGGTAATTGAAATTAATTTAAGTGAATTGGAACCGCATATCAACGGTCCGTTCACTCCTGATTTAGCTTTTCCGATTTCGAAATTTGCGGCAGCTGTAAAAGAAAACAACTGGCCTGCGCAATTGGAAGTTGGATTAATTGGAAGTTGCACGAACTCTTCGTACGAAGATATTTCACGCAGTGCATCGGTTGCTGAACAAGCAGTTGAAATGGGATTGAACGCTAAATCTGAATTCACCATTACCCCGGGTTCTGAGTTGGTTCGGTTTACGATTGAGCGGGATGGATACTTAGATACTTTCGGAAAAATGGGTGGCGTTGTTCTGGCAAATGCATGTGGACCTTGTATTGGTCAATGGGCGCGACATACTTCTGATCCAACGAAAAAAAATTCCATCATCACATCGTTCAACCGGAATTTTGCCAAGCGCAATGATGGTAACCCAAACACACATGCTTTTGTTGCTTCACCTGAAATAGTTACGGCGCTTGCCATAGCAGGAGATTTAACTTTTAATCCGTTGACTGATTTTTTAACAAACAGCAAGGGCGAAAAAATAAAACTGGCAGAACCAAAAGGAATTGAAATGCCATTAAAAGGTTTTGCAGTTGAAGATGCCGGATACCAGGCGCCGGCTGATGATGGAAGTTCAGTAGAAGTAAAAGTGAATCCGGCTTCTGATCGTTTGCAATTGTTAGATGCATTTAAAGCATGGGAAGGAACGGATCTTCATAATTTAAAATTGCTGATTAAAGCAAATGGAAAATGTACTACTGATCATATATCAATGGCTGGCCCATGGTTAAAATTTCGCGGTCACTTGGATAATATTTCGAACAACATGCTGATTGGTGCTTTGAATTTCTTCAATGAAAAAACAAATTCTGTAAAGAATCAACTGACTGGAGTGTATGATGAAGTTCCGAAAGTTCAGCGTGCGTACAAAGCGGAAGGAATAGGAAGTATTGTAGTTGGCGATGAAAATTATGGCGAAGGAAGTTCACGCGAACACGCGGCAATGGAACCGCGCTTCTTAGGTGTTCGTGCTGTGCTGGTAAAATCATTCGCCCGCATTCACGAAACCAATTTAAAGAAGCAGGGAATGTTAGGACTCACTTTTGCAACTCCAGACGATTACAATAAAATTCTGGAGGACGATAACATTGATATTGTTGGATTGAAAACTTTTAGACCCGGAGTTCCTTTAACGCTTGTATTGAATCATGCAGATGGAAGCAAGGAAGAAATTATTGTGAACCATACTTACAATGCGCAACAGATTGAATGGTTTAAAGCCGGCGGCGCTTTGAATATTATTCGCATGGCGCAAGCGAGTTAGTGATTTGGTTCATTGGTTGATTTGTTCAATTGTTTAATAGTTCAATAAATATTTTGTTGAATTGAAGTAATTACTTAAAAAAAACGCCCTTCAAAAATTTTTGAAGGGCGTTTTCAGTTATAGTATTTGTATCGAAAGTTATTCTTTTACAATTCTTACCACTTTCACTACATCCATATCGTTACGAATGGCAATGAAATAAATTCCATTGTAAATATCAGATAGGTTGAGTGTGGTTACATTGCCATTGGCAAGTTCGGAGTGCAATACGGTTTGACCGAGAATATTTTTTACATCAGCCACATATATTTTATTCGATAAAGGCATATTTATTTTTAAAAAACTGAGAACAGCTGTCGGGTATATAGAAATTTCATTTTTTGAATCGGTGATTTTGACAGACGATGGGGTAGATGCTTTTATTTGTCCGGTCATGGTTGAATGATTATCGCAGCGAAAAAAATAATCGCCGGCAAACAGTACAGCATAACTGAAAGTTGTTCCGGTTGTACAAACAAATGAAGCTGCACCTGCAGGTATAGTTTGCGATTCAAGCGGATGCGAGGCAAAATCACCATTCCATGTAACAGTATCACCCACTAGAACATTTACCAGAATGGGACTATATACATCACCCAATGAACCACCAAAGGTGAAAATATGTGTTGTAGCGAAGGTTGAAAAAGATGTTAAAACTAAGAGCGTAGTAAAGATTTTTGATTTCATGTGGTTATTTATTTAAAGCGAAATTATAATACGCAATAATAGTACCCAAAGTTTCCATTATAATTAGTAGCAATTAATTGAAGCTTTGTATAATTAATATTACAGATTGATATAACTAATCGTTTAAATTATTTAAGTATGAAAATCACAGGTCAATTGGTTGACATCCATAATCGAGAAATATTTCCTGCTGAAATAATTATTGAAGGCGATAAAATAATTTCAATCACAAGGGTTGAAAAAGCAGACTCAACATTTATTCTCCCCGGATTTATTGATGCACACATTCATATTGAAAGCAGTATGCTCATTCCATCGGAGTTTGCACGGCTTGCAGTTTTGCATGGTACAGTTGCCACAGTCAGTGACCCGCACGAGATTGCAAATGTGATGGGAGTGGAAGGAGTGGAGTACATGATTGCAAATGGAAACAAGGTTCCGTTCTGGTTCAACTTCGGAGCGCCATCGTGTGTGCCGGCAACCGGGTTTGAAACTGCGGGGGCACAGTTGGATTCTATTGCAGTAGAAAAATTATTGCAGAGGGACGATATAAAGTACCTGACCGAAATGATGAACTGGCCGGGCGTTTTATTTTATGATGAAGAAGTGAAAAAGAAAATTGCGGCTGCACATAAATTAAATAAACCTGTTGATGGTCATGCGCCGGGATTAACAGGTGAACAAGCCCTGAAATATATAAGCGCCGGAATAAGCACCGACCACGAATGCTTTACTTATGAAGAAGCTAAATTTAAAGCAGAACACGGAATGAAAATTCTGATTCGTGAAGGAAGCGCGGCGAAAAATTTTGAAGCATTGATTCCATTACTGAAAGAATATCCTGATAAGATTATGTTTTGTTCTGATGATAAACATCCGAATGATTTGGTGGTGAGTCACATTAATGAATTGGTTAGTCGTGCTGTGAAGAAGGGTTTTGATTTATTTGATGTGTTGCGTGCTGCTTGCTTGAATGCGCACACACATTACAATCTCAATCATGGATTATTGTGTGAAGGGGATAGCGCCGATTTTATTTTAGTGAATGACTTGAAAGATTTTAATGTGCATCAGACTTTTATTCATGGAAAGCTGGTTGCTGAAAACAACAGCCTCGGTTCGTGTCTCCACGAACCGAAAGTTTCGGCGCGTGAGGACACGCGCCGAGGCTTGAACTGTAAGAGTTTAATTGAAAGTGTGGAGGAAAAAATTATTAACAATTTTAATTGCACCGAAAAAAATCCAAAAGATTTTAAACTGAAATCAAACGGCGCGAAAAGTATAAGAGTAATTGAAGCACTCGAAGGTCAGTTAATTACCAATGAAATTATTGGTGATGCAAAAACTGATAACGGATTTATTGTGAGCAATTTGGAACGCGATATTTTAAAACTCACTGTGTTGAATCGTTACAACAATTCGCCAGCTGCCATAGCATTCATAAAAAATTTCGGATTGAAACGCGGAGCCATTGCAAGCTGCGTTGGTCATGATTCGCATAATATTATTTGTGTGGGTGTTGATGATGAATCCATTTGCCGTGCAGTGAATCTGATTATAAAATCTAAGGGTGGACTTTCAGCTACTGATGGTGTAACCGATAAAATTCTTCAATTGCCTGTTGCAGGCATCATGACCAATGCTGATGCTTACGAAGTAGCAGAAAACTATTCTTCCATTGATGCATTCGCCAAACAACTTGGAACCAAACTGAATGCACCATACATGACTCTTTCATTCATGGCATTGCTCGTGATTCCTGATTTGAAACTGAGCGATAAAGGTTTGTTCAGCGGGAAGAAGTTTGAGTTTGTTTCTGTGGGGTGTTGATTGGAGTTTTTATTTACATTTATACCAACACAACTTTCAATCATGAAATCGAAGATTCACGAAGACCTTACAATTAAATAAATTCTTATGAGTAAAAAAATTCTTGCAACTCTACTTATTATTTTCTCTTTCTCTTTTTGTAAAGCGCAGTGGGTTACAATTCCGGATGCGAATTTTGTTGCATTTCTTCAAACATATTATCCTTCTTGTATGAATGGAAATCAGATGAATACTTCTTGCAGTGATATTGTGAATGAAATGATTGTTAATTGCTCTGGTCAAAATATTTCTGACTTAACAGGAATTCATTATTTTGTAAATCTGTGGCAATTGGATTGTAGTTCAAATCAATTAACATTTCTTCCTGAGCTTCCAAATTCAATTACAATAGTTGATTGCAGCAGCAATCAAATTTCAAACTTCACTAACCTCCCAAATTCAATAGTAACTTTAGCGTGCTCTTATAATAATCTAACAAGTTTACCGCCATTGCCTACTTCATTATATGATTTTGGCTGTGCTTCGAATTATCTTACAAGTTTTCCTGCTATTCCACCAAGTCTTATATGGTTAGATGTTTCTGATAATAATCTTGGTGGGTTACCACCTTTGGAAAATGTTGAATCTCTTGGTTGCGGACATAATCCCAGTTTTAATTTACCTGTACTAACCAATAATTTGGTCGCGTTATATTGCCAATATGATAATCTTCAAAGTTTACCTGCTCTCCCATCCAATTTGCAATATCTCGCATGTCATTCTAATAATCTTCAAAGCTTACCAAATCTTCCTAACTCTTTGATTCAACTCCATTGCCAGAATAATAATCTTTTGTCGTTGCCTGCCTTACCAAACTCTTTGATTGATTTGTATTGTCCGAATAATGATTTAAAAAGTTTACCTCAATTACCTCCAACAATGACTAAATTTGAGATAGCCTATAATTCGGAAATAAAGTGCATGCCAGTATTACAAAATTTTACTGGTTCATCTTCTGATTTTGATATTGCAGGCACAGGAATTACTTGCTTTCCCAATGTCATTCAACATACAGGCTTCATTTCTCAAATTGACAATATGCCAATTTGTATTTGCACTTTTCCATCAGGCATTTCAACTTCAAACATTACATCCACATCAGCAAAAGTTAACTGGAGCACTGAGTGTTGCTCGCAGTTTCAAATTCAGAGAAGAATTACCGGCACAACTACATGGAGTACTGTTACAGCAGTAGCAACTGCAACTTCAAAAAACTTAACTGCATTATCTCCGGTTACCACATATGATATACGCATGAGAGTTAAATGCACTGATGGAACAACTTATTCATCCTGGTCGCCGATACAAACTTTTACAACACTCGTTAGTTGTGTGGCACCGACCGGTATAACAATTTCGAACCTGACACCAATACATGCAACTATTAATTGGGCTGCGGTTGCCAATGCATACTCTTATAAATTTTCAGGTAGAAAACTCGGAACCACTGCATGGACTACCTACACCATTATTGCGC
Organism: Chitinophaga pinensis; assembly: GCA_945903305.1. Classification (GTDB taxonomy): domain Bacteria; phylum Bacteroidota; class Bacteroidia; order Chitinophagales; family UBA10324; genus UBA10324. The sequence continues at coordinate 27,640 of CAMDOA010000009.1, read as the reverse complement.
CTCTCACTATTAAACAATTAAATGGTTTAACAGCAAATACCACTTATCAGTACCGAATGCAAACTGTTTGCAATGCATCAGGCATTCCAACTTCACCGTGGACAGCAATCAGCACATTCAGCACTCCGCTTCGCATGGAAGATGAAAGCATGGATAATGCAACTATTGATTTTATTATTTATCCGAATCCGGTTTCGCAACTGCTGACCGTTACATCAGATTTTTCTATAGGTGATATAATAGAAATAAAAGATTTGCTTGGCAGAACTATTTTCTCCAAGGAAACAATTGAAGAATCTTCAAACACAATTGATGTGAGCAATTTATCCGCAGCTCAATATTTTATTTCCATCAGAAAAAATGATGGAAGTGTTTTGATAAAACAATTTGTAAAAGAATAAAACACACGATTTCAATTCAACAAACGATTTGTATTGGTATAAAACCCTCAAAATTTCGCCACCAAATCAATTCGTTGTATCAAATCGTTTCCGTGGCGGCTACTGAGGTCATTTAATGTATCCACTAGCTTCCGTGGCCACCACCAAAGCAAGTAGATGTATACGATGCACCACATTGGCATCCACCAAGGTCATTGGATGTATCCGATGAACAGGTTTGTCTTGCACGGAATCAAATGCATGTATGGTTTTACTTCTGTGGTTGTGCATGCAATGCGTTTTATCTAAAATACTCATTAAATGGAAGGGCATTTATTCGATGTTCGTGCCATTGGTAATTACACGCCAACCGAAAATTTCAGAAATAAAATACTGAATCAGATATCAGCGCACAAAGTCTCGCGACTTATAGAAATAAATAGAATCAGTTGGTTGCTTTTATCAGCAATTTCTTTCTGCTTTTGTTAACAATACCATCAACAGAATTAAAAAATAACTTTGGCATTAATCCTCTTAATATCCGAATTGTTTTGCTTTCGCCATTGCAATACACTTCATACTTACCTTTCTCCATACCCTCAATTAATTTCAATGCAACAGAATCAGCCGATACCACTTTTGCGTTGGCACTAAGCGCGGTACATTCAGGTAAAGTATTCAGTTTTTCTCTTTCATGCATCGGCGTATCAGTATCCGGCGGATATACGATTGTAACCGGTATTCCATAATCTTTAAATTCCATTCGTAAACATTCGGCTAATCCGGTAACTGCAAATTTTGATGGCACATAATGCGTATAACCAAATAGACCCACATAACCGGCAATGCTGCTGACAAAAGCAATGGCGGCGCCATTCGATTTTTTTAAATATGGCATTGTTAACAGCGTGAGATAAACCGATCCCCAATAATTAATATTCATAACATTTTGCATCACTAAAATGGGTTGCGATTCAAATCGGCCGGTTTCGCCAATGCCGGCATTATTAATTACCCAATCAATTTGTTTATTGTCGACAATAATTTTTTCAACAGTTACTTTCAATTGGTCGTGATTGCTAACATCGCAAGCATAAAAATATACGAATGAATCCTGATGTTTTTGCCTTAATAATTCTGATGCGTTTTTCAATTTGGTTTCATCTCTGGCAATTAAACAAACAATGGCACCCTTGCTTAACAAATTATCAGCTATGGCGTATCCAATGCCGCTTGATCCGCCCGATATGACAACCACTTTGTTTTTAGGATCATTTTTTTTCATAATTGAGTTAGTTGAATTTTAAATTCTCTTCGTAAAAATTCGGCTCGACTGAATTATTTCTTAATAAAATTAAAATTCACTTTATTAAAAAACTAACCCACTAATCTGAATGCCTGATAAATTTGCTTGATGCTTGACTGTTCTTCTATTAATGCTAATGGCAATTCGCGCGCAACATGATTTAACAGCATTTCAATATCTTCTAAACGATGATGATTAGTAATTGGAATTCTTAAGCCTGTATTGTTATAAGAAACACTTGGAAACACACTGAGATTAACAAAGAACCCATTATCCATTAACCGGCGTACCATACTGTATCCAACACCGGGTTTACCAACGCCGATAAATTTTATTGGTGAATTAGAGTCACTGATTAATGGCAGGTTTAATTTTTTCGCTAAGTCATGAAAATAGGTAATCCGATTCTGAAGTTGTTCCTGCAATGTGTAAATTTCATTCGACAAATGAATTTCGGCTGATGCAATTCCGGCACCTAAACTTGCCGGTTGAATAGGGCCGGAAAAAATCATGGTGCTGCCACAGTTTTTTACTCTTCTTTTGGCCTCTTCATTCGGGAAAATTAATGCGCCACCACCAGCTGCAAAAGCTTTATTCAATGAAGTTGTTAAATACAACCTTTCGTGCCTTTTCATTTTACTGCGCACATAACCGGTTCCATTTTTACCACACCACGACATACCATGCGCATCATCAAAATACAAATGCAATTGCTCATGACGGTCTAATAATTCCATTAAATCATCTACCGGAGAATAATCTCCATACATGCTAAACACGCCATCGGCCATATACCATATCTTATTATACTTATCTTTATTATCCAGAATAATATCTTCCAGCATATCCACTCTATTGTGTCGCACTACTTCAATTTTACCTCCACGAGCTTTTATTAATTGCAGGGCCATTTGCACACTCGCATGAAGTTTTGCATCCATGATAACTAAATCATCCGGACTGACTAATACAGGAATATTACTGAAGTGCCCAAGCGTGGTTGTTGGCGAAACGAGAACCGGCATTTCAAACATGAGCGATAATAAATTTTCCAATTCTTTATATAATGAAAGTGACAGGTATGCACGGGAAGAAGAAAACTGAGTTCCAAATCGGTTAATGGCATCAATAGCTCCTTCCTTAATTTTCGGGTGTTGTTCCAATCCCATGTAACTGCATGAAGAAAAATTCACCTTTTCTTTTCCGTTAACTGTGATAATTCGCCCATTTAATGAATTGTCTTCAGTTGTTAATTGCGAAATTCCTAAACTGGATGAGGTAATTGTTACCTGATCAATTATTCGCATGTTTTGTTCATGGTTGGTTTGAAATCGAGCCATTCTTTATTAATTTGAATGCAAGATTCACATTAATAAATTCTTTAAATATTTTCAAATAAGTAACTTTTCCGTTAATAAATCTGCTTTGTCCTTCATTTAATACAAAAATTAATAAAATGAAATCAGTGTATTTAAAAAATATTTATATTAATGCGGAAACTATTTCAGAATGGCAACGCTATAAACAAAAAAACACTCAAATGTTTGCTGAATTTAAAGTTAGTAGGGCACGAAATTTTTTTGATAAGTCAAAACGGATTTTCAGTCTTATTGAGGATGATGTGAAATTTATTCGCATGTTATTATTCGTGGCCGGTTTCGCCTATTTTATTTTCGGGTTAACCATGTACCAATCCAATCTTACTAGCAAATTTTTGTTTTATGAAAACATGTTAATTGGTGTAAGCTCGCTTGTTTTGGTATCGCTTTCGTTTATAGTTAAGTATATAAAAAAGAATTTATTATCCATTATTTATGGCGTTGTTTTTTTGGTGCTTATTCAAAGTATTGATGAATGCGCCACAAATAAATTCGAGATAAATAATACAGTGGCATTGCTTTTAACTTTTATGGTTTGCAGCACTGTTTTTAGAAAGCCAAATATTTTGTATGTGTTTTTGGCATTTAATTTCACTTTGATTTTGGTAATAACACACATGCAGGAAACAGAATTGAACAGCGATGTCGTTGCTACAGTTTTTGGTTCAGCAGCTTTAATACTTGGAATAACTTTCGGTTCAAAATTGCGAACTCAGGAAAAACTGAAAAAGAGTGAAGATCTTTTCAAAAATATTTTTAATGAATCAGCTGATGCCAATTTGATGACCAAGTTAGATGAAATGAAAATTATTAATTGTAATAAAAGAGCCATTGAATTATTCGAAGTTTCATCCATGGAAGAATTAGTGGGTTTAGATCCTATTGCGCTGCAAAAAAATCCGTTTGCCGATTCGGAATTAGATAGAATTAAAAAACAGATAAAAGATAATTGGGGCTGGTCAAAGGAAATGGAATACAACACGCGCAAGGGAAAAACATTTTGGGGTAACCTGGAATTCCGTGTAGTGGAATATTTAAGTAAGCCGCACTTACAAATCCGTATCACTGATATTTCGGAACGGAAGCGAATGGAAAAATTATTGCTTGCCGAAAAACAAGTATTGGAAATGGCTTCGAAGGATAATGATTTAACCCGTGCGTTAAATCATTTGATTACCAATATTGAAGAGTTAAGCAGCGGAATGCGTTGTGCTATTTTAAAAACAAGTGAAGAAACCAATTCACTCAACTGGTATGTTTCCCCCAATATTTCACCTGACTTTATAAAATCAATCGGCGATGTAAATATCAGTTTCGGTTCTATCTCATCAGGTAAAGCAGCCATGAGCAAGTGCAATTCATTTTGCAACAATATTGAAACCAATGAAGAGTGGAAGGAGTACCTTGTTTTTGCAAGACGCTATAAAATTGCATCGTGTTTCTCGTATCCTATTTTATCCGAAAATGGAAATGTACTGGGAGTGTTTGAAGCTTATTACGAATCAGCAAAAGAAAAACCGGAAGCAAAAGATGCAGAAATTATAACCCGGATTGTTAATATTATTGGTGTGCTGATGGAAAAAGATAAAGCGGTTACTGATAATAAATTGTCGCTGGAAAGAATTAAAACACAAAACGAAGAACTGATAAAAACAAATTCAGAGTTAGATCGATTTGTATATAGTACTTCTCACGACTTGCGCGCACCGTTAATGAATGTAATTGGTTTGGTTGATATTGTTGAATTGACTATCACAGATGAAAAACCAAAGAAGTATTTAGAAATGATGCGAACAAGTGTTACTAATTTAGATAACACAATTAAAGAAATTCTGGAATACTCAAAAAACACAAGAACTGAAATTGAAATTGAAGAGGTGGATGTACATGTCTTAACCGAAGAGGTTTTAGCCGGAATTCAATTTATGGATGGTTCAGATAAAGTTGAAAAGCGCCTGAACTTTGATATGCAGGTTCCGCTTTATACTGATAAAAGAAGAATGCTTGTCATCTTAAATAATTTAATTTCTAATGCTGTTAAGTACCAGAATAAAACGGAGCAAAATCAATTTGTTTCGGTTGATGCAATAGTTACTGCTTCGAAAGTTGAAATTACCATTGCTGACAATGGAATTGGAATTACCCCACAATATCAGGAAAAAATATTTGATATGTTTTATCGTGCTACCACTCAGGGAAGTGGTTCCGGATTAGGCCTGTATATATTAAAAGAAACATTAAATAAAATAAAAGGAAAAATTTCAGTTATTTCAACTCCGAATGTTGGAACAACATTTAAAGTAGAAATTCCTAATGTAAAACTGAATTAGAAAAATGTCAGCAAGGTTCGAAAATGTTTTACTCATTGATGATAATGAGATTAACAATGTAATGCATGAGCGCCTGATTGAAATAGCAGGGTTCGGACAAAACATCGCAGTAATGCCTTCGGGTGTTGATGCGCTTGAATATCTGAAAAATGTGGTTGCAACTGATTTATCAAAAGTGCCCGATATAATTTTTTTAGATATCAGAATGCCCATTATTGATGGGTTTGGTTTTTTAGAAGAGTATGTAAAATTATCTCCCGATATCACTACAAAACCAAAAGTAATTATGCTCTCATCTACTTTAGATGATCAGGATTATGGAAGAGCGAAAGATTTTCCGCAGGTAATTTCTTTTCTGGTAAAACCTTTATCAGTTGATAAACTAAACAGTGTGGTGATTTAATTTTTTTATAAAATTTATTCGGTGAATATTATTTCACAAACAACTATTAACACTTCGCCTTTGTCATGCTGAGTTTGTCGAAGGACACTTTTTACAATTGAATACACACAATTTATGATTCAGTTTAAAACTGTTGCAAAGAAGTTTGGAAAAATGGGAGAGAAAACCGGATGGACTTATATTGAAATCTCATTCGAAATTGCTCAGAAAATAAAACCGAACAACAAAAAATCGTTTCGGGTAAAGGGAAAAATCAACAACTTAATTATAAAAGAAACCGCATTGCTGCCAATGGGCGAAGGAAATTTTATTCTTCCATTGAATGCAACCATCAGAAAAAAAACAGGAATTCGTACCGGCGAAATGATTGAAGTGCAAATACAGGAAGACAAAACTGAATTTGTTCTCGATGCAGATTTTATGGATTGTCTCGCGGAAGAAGAAATTGGGTTAAAACATTTTCAATCACTTACCGGATCGCATCAAAAATATTTTTCCAAGTGGATTCAGGAAGCAAAAACCGATAACACTAAAGCAAACCGAATTGCAAAAGCAGTGAATGCACTAAACCGCAGTATGGGATTTCCGGAAATGCTGAAGGAAAAAATGAAATGAAAAAAATTTGTTTACTAAAACACAAAATGCATTTTTGAACAACTCATTTAATTTTAAAAAAAACAAAATTGATTTTTTATGCCGTATCAATTGAAATATATAATGTTGGTTTTGTTGGTGTTGTTAAACCCCGAAAAAACTATAGCCGGTGGATATGGCTTTGCAAATATCAAGTATGCCATTGAACTTAAAACAGCCAAGCTTGAAATTGTTTTAAGTGATGAATTAAGTGCTGAAATTTCTGATCATATACAATCTTTATTTATAGATTATTGGAATTACAGCGAATTTACTTTTATAAGTTTTAGTCAATATCAGAAACAGAAATCAGAAGCTGGTCATTTTTATTTTGTGGGAAATAAGTTTAGTCAGGAAGCGGATTACATGACTTATGGCATTTTGCGATTTCGAGAAATTGATTACTCACAGAAAAACAAGGATTCGCTCAATGGCTTTAACATAATTGCTTCAGGTATGAGCGGTGTTGGCGCAGTGAATACACTTATCATGTCGCCTTATTTTCATGCTGAAAATCTGATTGACCCGCTGAACATGATAATTATGCGCGATTATTTATTTGCCATTTGGAACAACAAAGAGGCACTGAAAACACAGCAAGGAATTTTCAGCAATCCAAATACATTAAAAATAATTAATGAAAGCATTGCGAAATTGTTAAATAAAAAATTGCTGATTTCTTTGTTTCCGGAAACAGATACCCTAAAAATTAATTTCACAGGAAAAATTTATAACACCACTTTTATCCGCGAAAATTATTTGAAGCACATTGGATTTATAACTGCTTCTGCAGTCAATTTTAAATTATTATCAGAAAACACTGAGTTTAAAAAATCGGCTGTATTAATAAATCTGTTTCATTTTAGTGATTCATATATTCCCTCTTTCGATTTAAAACCTGTTGCAGTTTATGACATTGAAACTGAAAAAATTATTGCCTTTGTTTTAATCAGTTCAATTTTTTCACTTTCCACCAATGACTTAAAAAGATTGAATAATCTTTTAGAATTGAATTGAGATTCAGTTTTGATTTAAGAATAGATTAATTTTTATAGAAGTAATTTAAAAACTTTTTTGCTATTGAAATTTATTCATCGAATTAAAATTATCTGATTTACATTTCTTCAAATTGATTTTTATGTTTGTGACAAATAAAATGGCATGGCAAATCAGATTTTAAAAGGAAAAAATGGATTGATTTTCGGTGCGCTCGACGAAAGTTCCATTGCATGGAAGGTAGCTGAAGCCGCAGTTGCTGAAGGTGCCGCAATCACATTGACTAACGCACCGATTGCCATGCGTATGGGAAAAATAAATGAATTGGCTGCAAAGTGTAATGCCGAAGTGGTTCCGGCCGATGCTACTTCGGTGGATGATTTAAATAATTTGCTGAAGCGTTGCATGGAAATTCATAATGGTCCGATTGATTTTATTTTGCATTCAATAGGCATGAGCCCGAATGTCAGAAAGAAAAAAGCTTATACTGATTTGAATTATGAATTTATGCAGAAGACGCTCGATATTTCAGCAGTTTCCCTGCACAAAGTTTTGCAAAGTGCTTACCAGTTAGATGCGTTGAATGAGTGGGGTTCAGTTGTTGGTTTAACTTACATAGCGGGGCAAAGAACTTTTCCGAGTTACGGTGATATGGCCGATGCAAAGGCGACTCTGGAAAGTATTTCGCGCAGCTTTGGTTATCACTACGGAGTGAAAAGAAAAGTGCGTGTCAATACTATTTCACAATCACCGACCTGGACCACTGCCGGATCGGGAGTGGAAGGGTTTGATGTATTTTTTAAATATGCTCAGGATATGTCGCCACTTGGAAATGCCAGCGCAGAAGCATGTGCCGATTATTGTATCAGTTTGTTCAGCGATTATACAAAAATGGTAACCATGCAAAACTTGTATCACGACGGCGGATTTTCCTCAACCGGTGTGAGTGATAAATTGATGGAAATGTTTGTTGACCAGATGAAGAAATAAATTTGTATAAAAAGTATTTCGCCATATTAACTTCCTGATTATAAAAACGACAATTTTTTTTCTGTTGATTATTCCGGAATTACCATGGTTAAATAACTGGGCGAGTATCCACCCCAAATGCCAATACCACCAACAATATTTGATTTTATTTCAATAGGCGATGCGAATGGATTGCCCTGGCTTCCTAAACTGAATTCAAAAGTTCGCCAGAAATCAAAATGATTTTTATCAATATTGCTCCACTTAATAGTTACTGTATCCCCTTTATCAAACAAACCATAAACATCAAAATCGATAGAGTCATTACGATTATAACCTCTGTCAATCGGAAAATCGAAAACCGTTCCGTTTATTAATGCATCGTCGAAAACAGAATTCAATCCGGGTAAAAAGTTTTCAGAATTTATTTTTGTAAAATACCGCACATACTCACCTATTTTTTCCGGATCATTTAACCGGCAATTCACGCGAACTTTATCAGGATAATCGACCAGTTCATCATAAGTGGCCCATATACTGTCGAGCGGAATTGATTGAGGGATGGTTGTAATTGCGTCAACTGTTTTTCCATCTGCTTCAATGTGTAATGAATAAGTTTTTCCTTCCTGTACTATCAATCCAAAACCGACATACGCCGAGATTTCAACTCCTGCAGTATCAATGGTAATTTCAGTAAGTGTAATGGTATCAGTACCATCTGAAACTTTTACAATGGCATTGTGAACAAAGTAAGTATTGATATCATCTAAATTAAATGTAGAATAGTAGGCAGAGTTTTTAGTTAGTAATAGAATATAGGGTTTATCAAACTGTCCGGTACCGGTTTCAATAAAACTTTCTACCACTAATTTTTCTGATGGAGCAGGAATGTCAATGGAGATATTTTTTTCGCAAGCCGTGAACAATAGGCAGAAGGCAGTAAGCAGTATGCAGATTTGCATCGACATTTTTTTTGTCCTGGAGTTTTTTATTTCCTGCGTCATATTACTTGTATCTTGATACTTTTTCATTTCTATTTTTTTTCTTCTTGCTTCCATCTCACTGCAACCAGCTTAACTAAAATTTAAAATTCCAGGTAACAGAAGGAATGATCGGAAACAGACTTACTTGCTTTGCCTGCACGGAGATAGTTGGGTCAACTAAAAATTCGCCATCGTATTTATCGTAAATGAAGTATGGATTTTTGCGGTTGTATAAATTGTAGATACTGAAGTTCCAACCATCCTGAATTGCTTTTCTTTTTCTTCCTTCAAAAGTGAGGGAAATATCTGCGCGGTTGTATGCTTTCATTCTGAATCCATTGGTGGTTCCGTATTCTGTAACAATATTTCCTTCAATAAAATATTTCCCCTGTGGTGGAGTAAAAGCTATTCCGGTTTGATAAATAAAAGTTCCGGCCAGCGTCCACCGGTCATTAATTTTATAGGTAGCTACAACCGATACCACATTCCGACGGTCATATCGATAGGGATATGGATTTCCATCGTTCAAATCTGGAAATGTGCGATTGGTAAATGCAAGTGTATATGAAATCCAACCGGTAAATCGACCCTTGGCTTTGTTTATAAAAATTTCCACTCCTTTTGATTCACCTGTTCCGAAAATAAAACTCTCTTCTAAATCTTCATTGGGAGTTGGAGTATATCCTTCTCTGAATTCAATTTGATTTGATAGTGTTTTGTAATACAGCTCAACTGATGTTTCTAATTTATTATCAAAAAAATTTCGAAAATAACCAGCCGAATATTGATAGCCGATTTGTGGTTTTACAGTTAAAGAACTCGGCACCCAAATATCTGTTGGGAGTGTAGTTCCGTTATTGCTTACAAGATGTATGTATTGCTTGCTTAAATTAAAACTTCCCTTAATGGAAGAGTGTTTATCTACACTCACTTTTAAAATCAATCGCGGTTCAACGCCGAAATAAGTTTTAATGTGCTCGCCATCTTTATAAATAATACTGTCGTCAGGGAAACCGGTGAATCCGATAATTATTTTTTTGTAGGGTCCAACCTGTTCGAACATTGATACACGCACACCTGCATTAATTTCCACTTTATCATTTATCGTGTATTTGTCCTGCAGGAAAATTCCGCTTTCGTGCCCGAATTTTTTTTCAATGCGTGCCGGATTAAATTCCACATCGCCGCTTTTGGCGGTTACACTGCTCGGAAGAAAAATATGATAAGTGTAATTGACACCGAATTTTATTTCGTGGCGGATGTGCGGATAATAACTGAAATCAATTTTTGCGCTGCGGTCTTTAATTCCACTGTATAACCGTATTTCAAAATCATTTTGTGCGGCCGCCAGTTCAAAATGATAATCGTTATAAATGGTGGTGAGATTCATGAACAGTTTATTACTGAACAAATGATTCCAACGCAAAGTACTCGTTGCGTTTCCCCAAGGAATGCTCATATTCAAATCGGCATTCTTAAAACTGAATATATCGCGACCGAAGTATCCGCTGAGAAATATCCGGTCTTTGTCAGAAAAAATGTAATTGGCTTTGGCATTCAAATCATAGAAATAATACCCGCTGCCCGAAAATTTTGATTTGGTAATGAATGGTTTTAATAACACATCAATGTAAGTTCGTCGACCCGAAACCATAAAGGATGATTTGTTTTTTTTAATCGGCCCTTCCAATGTCAACCGCGATGCAATAACACCAATACCGCCTGATGCATGATAACTTTTACTGTTGCCTTCCTTCATGTTCACATCCAGCACCGATGAAATTCTTCCGCCGTATTCAGCAGGCATTCCGCCTTTGTATAAAGTGGTATTCAAAATAGCATCGGCATTAAACACCGAAAAGAAACCAAACAAATGACCGGTATTATAAACTACCGCTTCATCCAATAGAACTAAATTTTGATCGGGACCACCACCGCGAACATAAAATCCGCTTGTGCCTTCTGTTCCGCCTTGTACTCCGGGCAACAATTGAATGGTTTTCATAATATCCACTTCGCCAAAAATTGCAGGCAGTGTTTTTATTTTATCCATCTGCAATTCATATTTCCCTACATCTGAATTCTGAACATTGCCATCTTTCTTTTCCGTTTCAACCACAATTTCTTTCAATGTATTTGCGGTGGAAGCAAGATTCATATTCACTCTTACATCTGCATTCAGAATTATTGTTTTGGTAATGGTTTTAAATCCTACATAAGAATAAATGATGTCATAGGTTCCGGCTGCAAGCGAAAAGGAATAAAATCCATATTCGTTAGTATAAGCACCTTGCGAATTTTGTTTAACAAAAACCGAAGCAGCAATTAAACTTTCGCCCGAAACAGAATCTTTTACATAACCGCTTAAAGTAAATTTGTTTTGTGCCGAAACAATTGTGAAAAGTGAATTACAAATAGTGATTAGGGAAAGTGTTAAAAGAAATTTTTTCATACGGGCCGACAAAAGTATTCTATGGATGCTAAGAGAAAAACATGGAATGATGAATTATTTGCAGGTTACAAGTTTCAATGCTATTGTTTAAAAACATAATGAATCAATAAAAGCGATTAGTTAAACTTTATTAGTTTTAGTATGTCGAAATCAATCCATAAAAATTTTAATTTTCAGTTCCATGAAAAAAATCTTTTTTGTTATCATATTTTTTTTTCAAATTACATTTTCCGATAAATCACAAGCACAACTATCGCCCATTATTGATTCAATACCCATGAGCGATGGACAAAAGTTAGCGGCTGATATTTATATTCCTAGTGGCATTACGCAAGGGCCGGTCATTTTAATTCAAACTCCCTACAACCGTATTTTATATCATTTCAGTTTGCCGTTGCAAATTGGTTTAAACCTTAACAGTAGCAATTACATTTTTGTAATTGTTGACTGGCGAGGGTTTTATGGTTCAGCTGCAGCCGCATATGCAGGCAATCCATCAATTGGAGAAGATGGTTATGATGTGGTGGAATGGATTGCACAACAAGCATGGAGCAACGGAAAAATAGGAGCTTGGGGGCCATCGGCTCTTGGTCGTGTTCAATTTCAAACAGCAAAAAAAAATCCACCAAGTCTTACTTGTATTTGTCCGTTGGTAGCCGGCCCGCAATATGATTATGATGAATATTTTCCGGGAGGTGTTTTACGAACTGAATATGTAGAACAATTAGATGCATTGGGTTATGGAATTTCTCCGGTACTCATGGCACACACAGTCCACGACTTTGTTTGGGCTTTCAGTGAGAATGCAAATTTTTATCCTGATAGTATTCTTGTTCCCTGCTTTATGATTGGTGGCTGGTATGATCACACGCCTGAACAAATGCTTCCGTTCTTTAATGGTATAAGAACTCAATCTCCAATTAATGTGCGCGATAAACACCGATTGCTTATGGGGCCATGGGCGCATGGCGGAAGCGGCACTGCGCAGGTTGGAAGTATAACTCAAGGTGAACTTTCGTATCCCAATGCAGTACATTGGAATGATTCACTCGCACTTTTATTTTTTGATTTTCATTTAAGAAATATCAATAACAATTGGGATCAAACTCCATTTGTTCAATATTATCAAATGGGCGAAAACACCTGGCAGAATTCTGTATCATGGCCGCCAACCGGAATGACGAATACGAATTTTTATTTTCATCAGAACGGAATAATTAATAATGTAGCGCCAACAAATGCTGCTGATGCACTTTCATATAATTATAATCCGAGCGATCCATCGCCAACTATTGGTGGGCCCACTTTACGAACCGATTTGGATCAGGGACCTTACAATCAGACGCCATTGGTGGAAAGCAGAAATGATGTTTTAGTTTTTTCAACTGAAGTGCTTACTCAAGATGTAGTACTAAGGGGAAGTCCTGTTGTTCATTTAAAAATTTCTTCTAATAGAAAAGATACTGACTTTGCTGTTCGGTTAACTGATGTGTATCCTGATGGAAGGTCAATGATTTTATCAGATGGTATTTTAAGAATGCGATTCAGAAATGGATTTACAGCAAATGATACAGCCGGCATGATTCCCGGAACTGTTTATGATTGCAACATTACATTACCAAACACGGCTATTACTTTTTTAGCCGGCCATAAAATCCGGGTCGATATTTCATCTTCCAATTATCCGCGTTTTAATCGCAATGCAAATACCAATGGAATCATGTATCCAGGAAATAGTTTGGATTCTTTGGTCAATCCGCTAATTGCTAACAATACGGTTTACCTGAACAGCATCAATTTTTCTTACATCACATTGCCACAAACAGGATTTGATTTTGTGAACGATGAATTTTCAAATGCGAATGAAGTAATAGTTTACCCAAACCCTACTTCTGATATTTTGAATGTTTCATTTATGAAAAATGTTTCCGGCATTATTTCTCTCTGTGATTTGCAGGGAAGAATAATTCTTACTCAAAATATTTCCGGAACTGAAAATTCAATTTCACTTTCAACTATATCAGCAGGAATTTATTTTGTGAAAATTGAAACTGAAAAAAGAGTAGTAATAAGAAAAGTGGTAGTTGAATAAATGAGAAATGCCGATTAAGAAAAATTTATATTACTGTTGATTCTTTACATCATGGACAAGAAAAATAATAAGCTGATTTTAAACTGGTTCAATTTTTATTTAGTCAGCAAAATGAATTTTATAATTCATAAATGGCTTGGTACTTCTTTCGCGCATAATTCATAAAATGGTTGAAGTTGAGCGGTTCGCCTGTAATTCGCTGGCACAATTCACGGGCGGAATACCTTCTGCCATGCACATGAATTTTTACACGCAACCATTCGCGCAAGGGCAGTAAATCTCCTTTTTCAATCTGTTCGTTTAAGCCGGATATTTCTTTCGCGGCCTGATTAAAAAACTGCACCGCATAAAAACTTCCTAATGAGTAAGTAGGAAAATAACCGAAACTGCCATGGCTCCAGTGAATATCCTGCAGAACACCATGGTTATCGTCCGGCACATTTACATTCAGGTATTCTTTGTAACGGGCATTCCATATTTCAGCAAGGTCATTCACAGCAATTGATTTATCCATCAATTGTTTTTCAATTTCATAGCGCACCATGATGTGAAAGTGATAAGTTAATTCATCGGCTTCCACCCTGATAAATGAAGGTTGTACTTTATTTATATTTTTATAAAAATCAAAGTCCCTCACTTGGTTCAATTGGTTCGCAAAAATCTTTTTCAGTTTCGGAAAATTTCCTTTCCAGTAACCAAATCCTCTGCCTACTAAGTTTTCCCACAAGCGCGATTGTGATTCATGTATGCCAAGCGAAACAGCTTCACCTAAAGGCAAGCCATAATTTTCAATTAATAAACCTTGTTCGTACAAGGCATGCCCACCTTCATGAATGCAACTCCAGGTCATGGAATTAAAATCATTTTCATTTACCCGTGTAGTAACCCGAACATCCTCCATACTGAAGTTGGTAGTGAACGGATGCGGCGATACATCTTGCCTTCCGGCTTCAAAATCGTAACCCATTTGTTTTAATAAATCAATACCGAAATCCCACTGCTGCTGATAAGGGAAATTTTGCTTTAAAAAATCAGCGGGCACTCGGTTGGTTGCTGTTATATCTTTAACAAACGAAACAAGATTTGTGCGCACATCTTTAAACAACACATCCAGTTCATCAGTATTGGCACCGGGTTCATATATATCCAGCAACGCATTGTACGGATGATTTTCATAACCAAGAATTTCTGCTTCTTCCCGTTTTATATTCACCATTGTTGATAGCATCGGTCTATATAATTTGAAATCATTTGCCTCACGCGCTTTCAACCATGCCTGATAAGTTTGCGAAGTAACTTGAGCAATTTGTTCTACAAATTCGGTCGAATATTTTTTTTCGCGATTGAAATCTTTAAAAGTTTCTTGCACATTTCTTTTCTGAATTTCATTTAATTCACTGCTTTCATTGAGCCGGTTTAAAAGTTCACCAAGCCTGTCATTAACAAATAAATCATGCGCCATTCCACTCAAAGTGGCAATTTGCTGTGAGCGAAATGCTGCTCCTTTTTTTGGCTGGTAACATTCCTGATCCCAACCAAGCAAGGCAATGGAATATTTAATGTCAGCAATTTTCCGCATTGAGGTTACATATTGACTGTATAATTCAGTTGTGTGCATGTTTTTGTTGAATGGTTTGTGGTGAAATGGTGGTGACGAATTGTGTTTGTTATCAGGAAAAAAAAATCGCCCCGAAAATTATCGGGGCGAAATTTACTATATGATTTTATTCAGAAGTTGATACTAATCAACAAATAACTTTTAACAAATAAAAAACTTCACTATGGATGAATGACTACAATTTTCCGGGTGAAAATTCCAACTTCATTTTCGCCTTGTAAAAAATAAATTCCTGAAGCAATATTTTTCATATCGAAATGAAGCAGCTGATTTTGTTCAGTTAGGGGAGGCGAAATTTTTCTTCCCGTTTCATCAAATAACAAAATACTGTTTAATTCTATTCCTGCTAAGTCAACTACTAATTCATTATTCGCAGGATTAGGGAAAATCTTGATAGCTTCAAAATACAATTCGGTTAACCCTGAAAAAAACTGAACAACAACAGAAGCGGTTTTTGTACATCCATTGGCATCAGTCACTGTTACATTGTAAGTGCCGGCAATAATGTTGTTCAAATCTTCAGTAGAGGCATTATTATTCCAGTGAAAAGTAAACGGTGAAGTTCCCCCGCTTACCGTTAAATTAATGCTTGCATCAGCAGCGGTTGATGAACTTGCCGGCGTGCTTGTAGAACTTAATGTTTGTTGGGGGAAAACAATAATAGTTTGTTCAGTAGTATCATAATTGCCGCCATTATTTGCGATTAAGGTAAGTGTGTAAGTGCCTACCTGGCTTGGGGTGTAGCTGAATGTATTGTTTGTACTTGTTTGTGTAACCGGGCCGGTTAAACTCCAGTTATAATTGTAGGCATTTTGTGAGGTGTTGGATGTGGTAATAATTTTTCCGAGACAAAGTGTATTATCTGTTACTGCAAAAATTGCTGTTACCGGTACATTCAAACAAAACTGTTTTGAATACGAGGATGTAAAAGTTCCTCCATCAACAATCACATTACCGTTTTCATCTTCTGCATGAAAATGACCAATGCCATTTGTGCAACAAATACCATTGCTTCCGGCATCAAAAATGGTGAAAGTGTAACAACCTGAATCCAGGCAGGCATTAAAATCATAAGTAGTGTTGTTCGAAAAACCCGACCAGGTATTAACCACCACGCCAGCTGAGTTTTTAATTTCTATTGAAGTTTGTGAGCCATTGTTGTCAGTAGTTAATGTAATAGCTAAATGCAATCCTGAAATAACAGTAAACGAAGTTTGCAATGTATCATCAACCGGTTGTTCATCGGCGCCCATTCCGTTTACTATAGAAACATGAACCCAGTAATTATGACTTCCGGTTGCCGGTACAAATGATGGAAGTATAATGGTTGTGATTCCGTTGTGTGGTAATGATCCGTTCCAAACATAATTCTGATTTGCAGCACCATCTAAATTATATTCTATATTAAATGAGGTAATTGTATCGGAACCTAAATTTTTTACTGTAAAAGCAGGGACCACTGTGTCGCCGAGACAGATACTTGCACCGGTACTGTTAAAGTTGACCAGGGAAAGATTAATGGTGTCAACCGGTGCCCATGGATCAAATCCGTCTTCAGTCAAGTTTCCTGTGTTTTGCGGGTCAAGCCACTCTTTCAATCGTGTAGGTATAGTGGTTCCATAATCCCAACTAAACGAAAATTTTCCATATTCATCTGATAAATCCGGGCCACCGCAATAGGAGGCACCTCCATGTAACTGTCCAATTATCCTGTGATTTTGATCGAACAAGGGTGAGCCGCTTGATCCGCCTTCAGTAACTGCTAAATCCCATTCGCAGTGCCAGTGTGAGTTAGCAGGACAGCCGGGCCATGAGTCGTTAGTAGCGGTGCCATAATCGAAAGTAATTTTTTTAATATCAGCACTTGGATGATGAATGCATGTACTGGCTGTAGGTGCTGAAGTGCCACGGTTCCATCCGGCATAATACACACCGTAAGATTGAGGTGGAATATTGCTTAATTGAAGCAAGCAAAAATCGGATGAATTCTTATTCGCCTTTAATGCGGCGCCATTAACTGTTTGATTGGTTGGCCCGTTAATATTACTGCACGATGGACTTTCGTAATTAAACCGGAAAACCCAGGTGCTTGTGCCGGTAGTGCCGCAGTGATTAGCTGTTAAAAAATAAGGTGTTCCGGAATGAGGCACATCGGCAATCATCGAACCGGTGCAGGCACCGCTGCCACCAACAATAATAATGGCAACCGCTTTTTTTTCTGTTTGCCAATTAGCACCCTGCGGGCAATTGACATTTACATTGCAACTTCCTGATGATCCAAATGCTTTTGCATATTTAAACATATCGCGGTAGCCATGCGTTATTCGGAAAATATTCAGTTCGCCACTGAATAATGAAAATGCAGGTTCATTATATTCCAAAATAACTTCTGAGCCCGGAACTAAATCAGTTCCGAATTGCAAATCTTCCTGTATGTTTTCATAAGTATAAGCGCCAACTATGTATTTTTTGTCGGGTGTACTTAAAAATAATTTAGCACCGGGCGGAATACGAAAATGATCAAAAGCAATGTTGATGCTTAAAGCATCAGGGCAAACTATTCTGGCGCGCCAAACTTTATCACCATTAGCTAATGTTTCCCATAAACCGAAATTATTTGCGTTAATATTAACTATATGATTATAACCGAATCGATACGGAATATCCTTGCCGGTATTAAGCGAATCTTCCATATTTAATGCAGCAACATCAACCATACTCATGGTTTTTGCCGGAATTTTTGTTGAAAGAATAGGCTGAGTAAAACTTGAGGGCACACCACCAAAGGTTTGTGCAAATACATTTTGATTTGAATAACAGAACAGGGTAATTAAAAGAAGGAAGATTTTTTTCATTACAAAGGGTTGTTTGGGTCGTCGAAATTATAAAATCAATTTTAATAGCCAACGGTAGCACCATGTTTTTTATAAGCGGCTTAAAACTTGTCAAATTGGCTGTAAATGTGGGTGTTAAAAATCAGCCGGTGTTTTTTTCTGCCGAAAGAGAAGTAAATGGTTGCACAAACTTGAAAATTAAACGAGATGGATTTTAAGTATTAAGGTTTGAAGTTGATCCGGGGTATTAAATTAATTATGAAAAATTTGAAATTAAAAAAATAAAATTTAGGTTTGCCTAAAAATATATTTAGTCAAGCAAATGATACAAACTACTTCTGTGGAGAATTACCTGAAAACTATTTTTCATCATGCAGGTATTGGTAATAATGCTGTAACAACCAATGAAATTGCCGCTTCACTGGGCACTAAAGCAGCATCGGTAACCGAAATGCTCAAGAAACTTTCGGCACAAAAACTCATCCGGTATAAAAAATACAATGGAGTAACATTGACCGATTCGGGTACAAAGCAAGCTTTGCTCATTGTGCGCAAGCATCGGTTGTGGGAATATTTTCTGGTAGAGAAACTAGAATTCAGTTGGGATGAAATTCATGAAGTGGCTGAACAACTCGAGCACATTCAATCAGAAATATTGGTTGAACGGCTGGATTCGTTTCTTGAAAATCCAAAATTTGACCCCCATGGTGACCCCATTCCAGATAAAAAAGGAATTATAAAAAAAACTGATTTACAAAAATTAATAGATGTAACCGAAAAAAAGGAAGCCATTGTGAATCTTGTTACAGACCAACCTGAATTGCTTCGCTATCTGAGTAAAATCGGAATCAGTATTGGTTCAAAACTGAGAGTAATAGAACGCAACACCTTTGATCAAAGCATGCTGTTACTTATTAACGGAAAAAATAAAGTACAAATTAGTGCAGAAATTGCTCATAACATAAGTGTACAATTATGATTTCAAAAAACAGTTCAACCAAATCACTCGAGGAAGTTCACTCCTCAGTTGAAACGAAAGGAAAAAACTGGTGGCGAACCTTGTTTGCCTTCTTGGGACCGGCATACATGGTTAGCGTTGGATATATGGACCCCGGCAATTGGGCAACTGACATTGCCGCCGGAAGCGCTTACGGCTACAAGCTTATTTGGGTGCTGCTTATGTCGAATCTAATTGCATTGCTTTTACAAAGTCATTGCATTCGGTTGGGTATAGTTCGTGGCCGTGATCTCGCCCAGGCATCGAAGGAAATGTATCATCCCATCATCAATATTCCATTGTATATTCTTGCCGAAATAGCCATTGCGGCATGCGACCTTGCTGAGGTACTCGGACTTGCAATCGGACTAAATCTTTTGTTTCACATACCATTGCTTGGAGGAGTAACCATTGCTGTGTTCGATTGCTTAATTCTTCTTACACTAATGAACATCGGCATTCGTAAAATGGAAGTTTTTATTATCGGAATGGTTGTAATTATGGGCGGAAGTTTTCTTATTCAGTTAATGATGGCTCAACCTGATGTGGGTGATATAGCCGCCGGATTTATTCCAAGCATTCCGTATGGAACAGCACTTTATTTAACAATCGGAATTATTGGTGCTACAGTAATGCCACATAATTTATACCTGCATTCATCATTGGTTCAAACGCGAAAAATTGAACGCTCAGTGTTAGGTATGAAAAAGGCAATAAAGTTTAACATTATTGATACTGCCATTGCCTTAAACCTCGCACTCTTTGTTAATGCAGCCATTCTCATTCTTGCTGCTTCGGTTTTTTTTACCCGAGGTATGCATGATATTGCTGATATTACTGATGCACATAAATTGCTTGAACCATTGTTGGGTTCTTCGCTTGCACCAATCTTATTTGCTGTTGCATTAATCGCAAGCGGACAAAGCAGCACCATTACCGGAACACTGGCCGGACAAATTATTATGGAAGGGTATCTCAACTTGCGCATTACTCCGTGGTTGCGGCGGCTCATTACTCGTATGTTAGCAGTAGTGCCCGCGTTCTTAGTGCTTTGGTATTATGGAGAAGAGTCCACCGGCAGTTTGCTGATTCTATCGCAAGTAATTCTCAGCATGCAATTGGGGTTCGCAGTAATTCCGCTCATACATTTTGTTAGCGATAAAAATAAAATGGGTGAATTCGCTATTGGCTTTTGGTTGAAATTAGCTTCGTGGGTTTCAGCATTAGTTATTGTTACGCTGAATGTGAAACTGGTTTCAGAAGAAATAATTTCGTTAATGACAGATTATAATAATGCCTGGTGGATTTATGTTTTTGTTTTTCCGGTTGCCATAATTGCCGCCATACTTTTACTCTACATCACCTTCGGACCTTTTATTTTCAGGAGAAAAGAACGGGATATAAAAATTCACGATTTCAGTTTACCTGCTCTTCAGAATAAGGAACAATTTAAACGAATTGCAATTACACTCGATTTCTCAAAGAACGACAGCAACACCATTTCGCAGGCGCTGGCAATTGGTGGTAAATCTGCTGAGTATATTCTCGTCCATGTACTTGAATCAGCAGGCGCTTTGTTAATAGGCAATCAGATTTCAGATAAAGAAGAGCATGAAGACATTGAACATTTAATTCAAGTGACAAAGGAATTAAATGATAAAGGTTACCACGCATCATTTGAATTAGGATACGGGAAAAGAACTTTTGCGATTGCTAAAATTGTATTTGAATTTAAGGCCGACTTATTAGTAATGGGAACACACGGGCATCGTGGTATTAAGGATATTATTTTTGGTGAAACAATTTCGCAGGTAAGGCACCTGGTTAAAATTCCGGTACTTGCTGTCAGTTGAATTTTATTTTTTACTGTTTTTGTTTTACAACTTTGCACAATGAAAAATATTTTTAAAACGGGCGATATAAAAAAATATACCTGCAAGGTGGAAGCCGATGATTTGGTAAAATTCAGAACCGGCCATTTACATTCGGTTTATTCTACTTACGCCATTACACGCGATGCCGAATGGGTTTGCCGTTTATTTGTGCTCGATATAAAAGAGGTTCATGAAGAAGGAATCGGAACGATGGTTAAAGTCATTCATCACGCGCCGGCAAAAGTTGGAACGGAAATAATTTTTACCGGAACATTTATTTCACTGAACAAAAACGAGGTACTATGTTCGTTTGAAGCACATGCCGACAACCGATTAATAGCAAGTGGTGAAACAGCGCAAAAAATTATTGCAAAAGAAAAACTGGAACAAATACTTAATAAACCCAGATGAGTGAAGTAAAAATAAAAAACACGGTTATAAATAATAAGCGGGCACTGTATGAATACGAGGTGATGGATAAATACATTGCCGGCATTATGCTTACCGGCACCGAGGTGAAAAGTGTGCGCGAAGGCAAGGCGAATATGGGCGATGCATTTTGCGCATTTCAAAAAAACGATTTATGGGTTCGGCATTTGAATATATCAGAATACAGCAATGGGTCTCATTTTAATCATGAACCCATGCGCCCACGAAAATTATTATTAAAGAAAAAAGAACTCGAAAAACTAAAAGCGAAAGTGAAAGAGCGTGGATTCACCATTATTCCTATTAATTTATTTTTTTCGGAAAGAGGATTCGCCAAACTGGAAATCGGATTAGTGCGTGGAAAAAAACTGCACGATAAACGAGATTCGATAAAAAAGAAAGATTCAAAACGCGACCTCGACAGGATTTTAAAGGAGCGATAAAAAAACAAAACCCCGATTCAACTGGTGAACCGGGGTTTTGATTATATTTTAAACTGATTTATTGATTGCCGTTTGTAATGGTACTATCAGCATACGGACACAATGTCCATTCCCATTTAGTAACAGCGTTAGTTAGTGGGTCGGTAACTGATTGTCTGAATTTCAATTCCTTTTCGCGAACCTCAATTAACTCGTATGATTGACCGGTAACCTGATCCACACCATCTGTAAGTTGAAGCAATTCTTTATTTCTGAAATCTCCAACGCCTCCGGCCAATGTCCAAAGACCTTTAGTAAGCCAGGTAGTGTCTTTCCAAACATAATCTGTTGAGTCACGACACTCTGCGTTCGGAACATCCCACTTTCTTTTTACAGTCCACAAATAAGTGTTTCTGAAAATATAAAGACCATTATCATTAAACTCCATAATGTAAGTTTTTTTGCGGGTATAGGTCATTTTGCCTTCGCAAGTTGATGTTGCGAATGTTGCTGCAGTATCTTTTGGCGATACATTATCAATTAATGAATCGGCATCATTAATTCGATAAGAGCAAACCTGCCACAACCCGGATACACGGTGCTTGCGTGAGCGAAAAGAAAGTAAAGGATCTTCAGGCCCTTTCTTACAGGCATAAAAAATTTCGCCGGCGGTTACAATCACTAAAGCGAGTAAAAGGTATTTCTTCATGTTGTTTAATTTTTTAAATTGTGGCAAATGTAATTGAAAACTTTATTTAGATACAAATCAGACTGATTTGGTTGCATTTTATATTACTAAATCAAAATAAATTATTTTTTAGCTTGATTTACCTGTTAACATCGGCACAAATTTAAAATCAGCAAATACCTCTTCAGTCCAGTTTAACTCCGACACGCGGGTAATTCGCTTCATGCTCTGCACATTTTCGCCAACCGGAATTACCAGCCAGCCATTAATCTTTAGTTGTTTTAATAATTGTTCAGGAATAAATGGTGCAGCAGCGGTTACTACAATTTTATCAAAAGGTGCGAAAGTGGGCAATCCGGCAAAGCCATCGCCATAAAAACATTTGATGGTTGCGTAACCTAAATCGGCAAGCATGGGTTTTGTTTTTTCGAATAATTTTTTTTGCCGTTCAATGGTGTAAACCTTTGCGCCCATTTGGGCAAGTACTGATGCCTGATAACCGGAACCGGTTCCGACCTCTAAAATTTTTTCGCCTTTTTTAATTTCCAATAATGAAGTTTGATAAGCAACGGTGTAGGGTTGAGAAATGGTTTGCTCTTCGCCAATCGGAAAAGCTTTGTCTTCATACGCTTTTTCTAAAAAAACAGAGTCGAAAAAATACAAGTGCCGCGGCACTTGGTTTATTGCTTCTAAAACAGTTTTATTAATAATGCCCCGTTTGGCAATTGCTTCCACCAATTTTTTCCGCATTCCTTTATGCAGGTAAGTATCGCGATTATCGTTGATATTCATTTTTAAATGCTGAGCCAGTAAACAAATTTTAAAACCACGGCGCGGTTTTTATTTCCAAAATTAACAGTATCATAATTATCACTATAAACCAGGTATAAATAACTGAGCGGTTTAAATTGCCACTGCAAGCGGCCATTGATATTAAAGTTTTCAACTTGCGTGTTGTATTGTAAAAAGGTGGAGAAGAAAAAATTGTGGGTGAATGTAAATTCTAATTTGGGCCCCACTAATAACAAATAAAAATCCTGAAACGGTGCCGGCAAATCAACCTGATTATAATTAACCGCGAGTGAAAGATTGGCATAAGGTTGCAAACGGTAAGTGATAGTGGTATTAAAAGTAAATTTTTCGCCGGTGTAAAACGAACCATACTGTGCGTTCAATGTGTAATTAAAAACTTTACGCAGGTTTGAATTGAACCGGAGTGCCACATCCTGATAATTATATTTTCCGGGAAGAAAATAAAGCGTGTCTTTCGAATTGAGCGAAGTTCCATACTGCAAATTCAGATGGGTGGTTGCTAAATCAATTCCGAATCGTGCACTGTTCTGAAAGTTGGTTTGAAAAACAACTGAATTAAAAAGTTCAGTTGGTTTGTATTCTTCATTCAGATAATCGCTGCTGTACAATTGAACCGAAAAACTATTCACTTTCGACTTTAAACTTCCTGCAGGAAAAAACCGTCGGGTAATGGCCGGTTCCAATCGCCAATACGAATTCCGGATTACAGTTTTTGTTGCCGCATCATAATTATTTACACGCGGAACAAACCCAACATCAGCAATAAAATTTTTCCCTACATATTCATGGTTGTAAACCACCGTCCATTTTTGCGTGTTGTAAATCCAGAACGCGGCATGCGAATAAGCCCGATAACTGCTGACCATATTATTTGAATACATGAAAAATGCAAAGCCCACCAATTTATTATTAGCCGAAGCCAGATTATATTGAATGCCGCCCACCCGATTGAAATCTTTTTTTTGTATTTCAAAATGATTGAATGCTTGTCGGTTCACGCCGATGAATGCAAGATTGGAGCGCGAAAACAATTTGCGCTGATAAGCAAGCACCGAATAATTCTGTCCGCTGATGGCTGCGCCGCCTATTGAATCATCGGCAGTTTGAATACTCAGTACACCTATCCGGTTATTGGGAGTCAGCTTTCCGCTCAATCGTAAACCACCCTGAATGGGAATCACATTTCCATTATTCAATCCAACATTGCGCGAAAAGAAGGGTCTTATTTGCCGGAACCCAAACTGCCCGAACAAATCGCTGTTCTCAATAAAAAAACTTCTTTTCTCAGGATAAAAAAGATTGTAACGGGTCAGGTTCGTTTGTTGAGCATCCACTTCCACCTGACTGAAATCGGGATTCACCGTAACATCTAAATTCAACGAACTGCTCACCGCCACTTTACCATCCAATCCGAAATTCGGTGTTGCATGAATTTCATTTCCTTCCGTTGCTATCGTATTCACTGAACCGATCGCATACGGTATTAACGAAAAATTTGCTCCCGTTTTTTCCAATGGCTTATCCCAGATTAAAGTGCCGGTAAAGGCAAGCGAACTGGCATTAAAACTGCGAGGCACAGGCACCCAACCCGATTGTTCATTCCGCTTTAAATCATTTCGAATAAAATTAATGTACCACTTATCTGCATGCGGTTTAAATCGGATACTGTTAAATGGGATGGCCATTTCGCACACCCATTTACCATCTTCAATTTTTGTTTCCGAAATCCATTTCACATTCCAATCAGTACTCACACCAAAGCTGCCGCCATAATCTATGCTTCCTTCACACGGCACATTGTATGGATTAACGCCGAAATTAAATCCATTGGTGCCATCCAGAAACGGATCGAGCACAATGGCAAATGCATCAGTAACCGCATAAGTATAATCGCGCTTAAGCGATTGTATAACATAGTTTCCGGGCAACTCATCAAAACACACGGCGCTCACATAAAAATTATTTTTATCGTAAGTAACCCGGCACTCGGTTTTACTTTTTGCAAACGATGTATCGTAAGGCAGTATCGAAAAAAAATTGTTTGCCACATCGGCCTGCAGCCAATCTGTTTCATCCAGTACCCCATCAATTTTTATAGCAGCGGTGGCTTGCCTAATGTTCAATTGATATTTATCGTGCGTGGTTTGTGCGCTTGCGTTGTTCGCGGTTAGTTGCCAGTTGATGGCCACTAAACAGAAAAAAATATATTTCCGGAATCGCATTAAGACAAACATAAAATTATGCAGCTATTAATAATTGATTGGTGCTAACAATTATTTGTGGGAGTGAAAATTACTGCATGCAAATTTTTTTTTTGGGGGAATGAATCCCGATAGCTATTGGGATGTCTTTGCGGCATCGCGCTTGAGGCGGGAGGGTTTTGCGTTATAGCGTTTTTGTTAACCTTATTCGCAGCACGGTTGCAACTGGGGTTTGAGCTTTTGACCCACCGTGTCCTCGCATCGCTTATTCCATGGCTGCGGAGAGACACGGAGGGGGAGAAATGTTGGATGCCACTCATTCGCTAAGTCGGGATTAATTGTCGCTAAACTGTTACTTGGAAGTATTTTCTGATTAGAGCAATATGGGCATTTTGTTCCTGCTGTCCGATGTGCTATTGATGTCTGCCAAATGTGTTCAGGATTTTTAAGACAAATCCAAGAAACTCTTTTATTGCTTGAAGTCGGAATAGTTGTCGGGTCAAGTTCTTTGTTAAGATTGAAGTCCCACTCTTTTATAAGGTCAGGATATTTATCTGCAAGCGTATTGCTCATTTTTTTTCTGTCGCTTGTTTAATGCTTGTCCGTTCAAAGTTAGCAGTGTCCCAAAAAATTACGGATAACGAAGAAGGGATTAAAGAAGTTTTAAAAAGAAGGGATTAGAAGCACCACTGTTCGTATACCACAACTGTTTATTAGAAGCACCACTGTTTGATTACCGAACAAAGCCCTTCTTTTTAAAATTTCTTTTAATCTTATGTTACCTGCTGCCCTGCTGTCCGTCTGAAGCACAACTGTTTGAAGTCCGCACACACTTTGTCCGAAGCGATTTACATTCAAGGCGGTGTCTGTTCGTGTTAGCATTGTGCGTTTTTTTAGGATACATAAATTCGTTCAAGTCCTTTATAGTTTACCACATAAGCGTCACCTCTATTTAAATTAATCATTGAATTCGTCTTTAAAGAGTGAAACTGAATGGAAGCATAAAACCCATCAAATGGTAAAAGTTGTTCGTTATGCTGTTCAAGTCCAACCCACTTTTTATAGTCCAAATCAATTTCCGAAGTTATATGTTTCACTACGACCCAACAGACATTACCCTGTTTGTCCTTAAACCAAATTTGAGGGTTAATTTCGGGAAGGTCGCAAAATGAAAGAACTTCATTTCCTTCTTTCTCAATGTCTGTGCGAACTATTTGAATAGCAAAATTACTTAACTCCCATTTTGACATTTTTGTAGGTTCGTCAGACGATAATGTTAAGGGGTTTATTTTTTGATTAGTCCTTGCATTAAACAAATTCCAACCTTGTTCTAAAGAATTTAATTCATACTCGTCTTGAATATTGCTGGAAGCCATAAAACTTAATAAGTTTTTTGACTTTTCTTGAAGGTTAATTTTGAAAAGACAAGGGACTAAATTGTTCTCAGCACAAGCATTTAGTAGTCTCTCTCTTTGCTTTAAGCTAAAAGAACTTCCCGTATTGTCTATTAGTTCTATTACAACAGAATAAACTGAACTTTTGTATGAAAAGGTTAGGTTGTCAAATGACGGATAAGTTAACTCAGTCTTTACCCATTTAAAGCCGTCAAAACTTGAATCTACTTTTCCGTTATTAAAAATTTTGAACTGCTCTTGTAATTGAATGCCTGCAATCTGTCTTGCCTTCAAAAATATTTCGGTTGGCTCAGGTCTGTCAATTAGATATTGAATGTTTCCGTATTTACTCATATTTCTTTTTTTAAAACTGTTCGTTCAAAGTTCAAATGTTTCAAGTTAGCAGTGTCGCCATAGGGTTGCAGGTAACATTTAATTATCCGCTAC
>CAMDOA010000008.1 GCA_945903305.1 Chitinophaga pinensis | reverse complement strand
GTCAATGATGAATTAATGGAAGTTATTGAAGTGAATGATTTATCGTTAAAACGATTAATAAAAATTCTTACAAAAAACAAAACGCAATCAGCCATTATTTCATCTGTTACTGAAAAATCAAAATCAATTGAAGAAGAAATAAGAAAAATAATCCCGACCATTCTGCTTTCTGAAAAAACATCGGTTCCGGTTATCAATTTATATCAGGAGAAAATAAAATTAGGAAAAGACCGATTGGCTGGAGCTGTTGCCGGAAGCAAAATGTATCCGAAAGAAAATGTTTTAATCATCAACTGTGGTACTTGTATTATTTATGATTTTGTAAATGAGAATAATGAATACCTCGGCGGAAGTATTTCTCCCGGATTAGATATGCGATTCAGCGCATTAAATACTTTCACCAGCAAACTTCCGAAAATTAAAAAAGAGGCGCCCGAAAAATTAATTGGCAGTACCACACAACAATCTATACTAAGCG
Organism: Chitinophaga pinensis; assembly: GCA_945903305.1. Lineage (GTDB taxonomy): Bacteria > Bacteroidota > Bacteroidia > Chitinophagales > UBA10324 > UBA10324. The sequence continues at coordinate 65,236 of CAMDOA010000008.1, read as the reverse complement.
GAGTTGTATTCGGAGCTGCAAAAGAAATGGATGGAATGATAGATGAATACAAAAAACAATTCACTGATTTAAAAGTGATTATTTCAGGGGGAGATGCTCCAATGTTTGTTCCCCACCTTAAAAACAAGATATTTGCCGTCCCGCACATTGTGTTGCGTGGTCTTTATCAAATTCTAAAGTTTAATGCTCGTTAACTTCAAAAGTTCAACTCTCCTTTTTTCCATTGTTTTTATTTCTTCGTTTGCATTTGCGCAGGAGAATAATGTACTGACCCGATTCGGTATCGGTGAATTAAAAAATCCGGCTTCTGCCAACCTGCGAGGTTGGGGCGGTTTAAGTGCTGCGTACAACAGCAACCGAAATTATAATAACGATAATCCGGCAGCGCTTGGTAATTTGAAATATGCCACTTTTCAGTTTGCGGCTTTTGGTGATTTCTTATCAGTGAAAACCAATTCGGCTACCGGAAAATTCGGATATTCTGCTCCTGAATATTTCTCGCTGGCTGTTCCATTGAAAAAAAATAAAGCCGGACTTGCGTTGGGAATGCAAAGTTTCAGCCGTGTGAATTATGATATCAGACAAGTAAATGATTCAACCGAATACATAGGCACTTCATTTAACGCATACACCGGAAGCGGTGGAACTTACAAAGTGTTTTTAGCCACCGGAATAAAATTTAAAGATTTATCGGTAGGGTTAAAGGCTAATTATTTATTCGGCACCACGAAATATGTGAATATTTTATTTTTAACCGATTCGGCTATCAATGCTTATTACTCGCGCAGTCAGGAAACAAAAAACTTTGGAGCCATTTTGCTGGAAGGTGGAATTCAGTTTCAGCATGAGTTTAATAATAAAATAAAATTGAGTTTAGGCGCAACCGGAAATTTGCAAACGAACCTTGCTGCTCATCATGATTTATTGTTTGAACGGTTGTATTATTCAAGTAATGCATTGGTTGCAAATGATACTGTTTACAATGTATCAGGTGTGAAGGGTGATGTGGTACTTCCGATGCAGGTGCGGTTCGGATTTATTTTTTCGAAGATGAAGGAAGTGCAAAATGAAAAATGGGCGGTGTGGTCGTTGGGTGCACAACTGAATTATGGAAGCTGGGCTGATTACAAATCGTTTGGCGAAACTGATGCAACAGTTAACAAACTAAAAATTGCGGTGGGCGGTGAATGGACTCCGGGCAAAGGATTTTACGATTCGTATTTCCGGAATGTGAGTTATCGGTTTGGTGGATATGCAGGAACAAATTATGTAATGCTCAATGGGAATACCGTTTCAGAAAAAGCCATCACTCTTGGTTTTGGTTTTCCTGTTCGCCGGAGTGCGAGCGAATTGAATTTATCTTTTGATGCCGGTACAACCGGAAGCATCAGTCAAAATAATATTCAACAATTTTTTGTGAAGGGAACATTTGCCATCACGCTCAGCGATTTCTGGTTTGTGAAACGGAAGTTTGAATAATGTATGCGGCTTCTTTCTTTGATTTTATTATTTGTAATTCCATTTTTCTCTTCCTGTGAAAATGATATTTCAGAAATAAATAAAATTGCTTCGCCGGAAGATGCGCAGGTGGAGATTGGAAAAAAAATTGAATTGCTTTACAGCGCTGATGGAAAAGTGAAAGCAAGGTTATTGGCTCCTGAATTAAGGAAGCACCGCACCAAGACTCCGTTTACAGAAATGCCGAAGGGGTTGAAAATGTATTTTTATAATGATACAATGGTGAGTGAAAGTAAACTGACAGCGAAGTATGGAATTACTTATGAAAAAAGTAACGAGATGATTGTGCGCGATAGTGTGGTGGTGATAAACCTGAAAGGGGAAAAATTAGAAACCGAAGAGTTGATATGGAACGAACAAACACAAAAAATAACAAGCAGTAAGTTTGTAAAAATTCAGACCCGCGACGAAATTATTTATGGCGACGGATTAGAAGCCAATAGCGATTTAACCAATTATAAGATTAAAAAAATAAGAGGCACTATTAGGTTGAAGGAGAATTTGCTGGAGGAGAAATAGTATTTATTGAACTATATCTGAATAATATTCTTTTTGAAATCCTGCTGTTTTATTCATCCATTTTGGGTTCTAAAACAGTATAAATTCTTCATTTGGATATTCAACCGAATAAATTTTTCTTTGCACTCCTTCAAAAAAAAGTGAAGCTCTATTTAAATGGCAATGATTCAGATTATCAGAAACAAATTAGGACCCGCTATTGTAATTATTATTGGCCTTAGTCTTGGTCTTTTTGTATTGCAAACCGCCCTGGATTCGAACACCGGTTTATTAACGGGTAACTCCGATACGGTAGGTACGATAGATGGTATGAAAATTAATATCCGCGGTTTTCAGGCAAAGGTGGACAGCACGGTAGAAACTTACAAGCTGAACAGCGCAACAAAAAATATTGATGACAATACCTTGTTCTCGCTACGCGATCAGACCTGGAATGAAATGATTAACAATTATCTGAATCATCGTGAATTTGCTGAATTGGGAATTACTTTACCTAAAGATCAGTTGCAGGATTTATTTTTTGGTGCTGATCCATATCCTGAACTGAAAAAATCGTTTACTAACCCAAACAACGGTCAGTTTGACCCGATGGCTGTAAAAAATTATTTAGATAATTTAGATAAAAGCATGCAGGGCGAAGATGTGGTGGAGAAGCAAACCCGTTGGGCAAGTTTTCAGAAATATGTGTTGAACGATGTGATTACCGGAAAGTATAAAGCGCTGTTAAAAAACGCACTGTATGTTCCAAATTGGCAGGCCGAAATGGAATATACCGATAAAGAAACCAAGTACACGATTCAGTATGTAAAAATTCCGTTTACTGATATGGCGGATTCAAGTATTAAGGTGACTGACGCTAATATTCAGGAGTATATAAATAAACATAAAGAACAATACAAGCAGGATGAAACCCGCAAAATTGAGTATGTGATTTTTACTGTGCAGCCTTCAAGTGCTGATACCGCCAAAGCGTTTAAGTTTGTAAATGATTCGTACCAGCATTTTGCAACCACTCCAAATGATACAGATTATTTCCGCCGGTATGGCGACCGTGCTTATGATAAAATGTATTACAACCCATCGAAATTAAGCAGTAAGCTTTTGCAGGATACCCTTGCTGATGTTTCTACCGGAACTGTATTTCCGGTTTATTTTGAAGATGGAATTTATAAAACAGCCGTACTGGTAGATAAAAAAATGATGCCCGATTCAGTAAAAGCAAGTCATATTCTTTTTTCGACACAGAATAGCGCTGATACTGTTAAAGTGTTAGCCAAGGCTGATAGTGTTTTCAATGCCATTAAAGGCGGTGCTATGTTTGAAGAATTGGCTGCCAAGTACAGCGATGATAAAGGTTCAGGAGAAAAAGGCGGCGACCTTGGCTATATGAAGTACGGAATGACTGTAAAAAAATTCAACGATTATTTATTTGAAACCGGAAAAGTGGGCGAAGTATCTTTGATTAAAACCGAATTCGGTTATCACATTATCCGGATGACAGAAGCACCTGTTGCTACCACTCAAGTACAATTAATTACTGTTTCGCGCCGCGTGGATTACAGCAGCGCCACTACTAATGCAGTTTATGATAAAACCACTAAATTTTTAAATGAACATTCAACTCCGGAGTTATTTACTAAAGCAATGGCAGATGTTACTCTGAATAAACAAACCAACGAACAAACAAAGAAAAATGATTTTCAGATTCCGGGATTAACCTCTGCACGCGAAGTAGTGAAGTGGGCTTATGGCGCCGAGAAGGATGCTATATCATCGGTGTTTACATTGGGAGATAATTATGCTGTAGCCCATTTAGTTTCTATTTCACCTGAAGGAACAGGAACAGTAGAAGCCTTGCGTGCACAAGTGGAACCGCTTGTTCGCAATGAATTGAAGGGAGCAGCAATAGCAGGTCAGGTAAATGCTTCTGTGGCATTGAATGCAACATTGGAATCGCTTGCTCAAAAATTTGGTAAGGAAGTTACTAATGGAGAAAACATGGCCTTTGCTGATGGCTATTTTAATAATATTGGTTTTGAACCGAGAGTGAATGGCGCATTATCGAATTTGAAGGAAGGTGTGCTATCGAAGCCGGTTGTTGGCAGAAATGCAGTGTTTGTTATGAAGTTAACTGCAGCTGCAACCAAGCCGGCACCTATTGCTGATTACAATCAATACAAACAACAGGTTTTGCAATCAGTTGCTCCGCGCTTTGATTATGGTTTTTCTGAAGCATTGAAAAAAACTATTACCATAGTTGATGACCGCTACTTGTTTTTCTAGCCTCACGCTAACCCTCTCCAATCGAGCGGGAACAGATGCAGAAATTTAAGTTTAGAAATATTTTTTGAACTCAAAATTTTTCGTTGTGTTAAAATAATGCAACGATAAAAATGGAAAACATAAATCCCATCATCAATAAGGTCGCCTCGAGCGACCTTATTACTTTAGACCTCGAAGTGTTTTATCCTTCGGGCGAAACAGTGGTATTTGATTTAAAGAATTTTCTTTTTAAAGGATTGGTATTAAAAGAAAAAGATTTCCGTGAAGCATTAAAAATATTTGACTGGAGTCAGTACCGAAATAAAAATGTGGCCATTTGCTGTTCTGCTGATGCCATTGTGCCTATGTGGGCTTTTATGTTAGTTGCAGTGAATTTAAATGGAGTTGCCAGGTACTACCGTTTCGGAACGGAAAGCGAACTCATTGCCGATTTATTGTTTCAAGCATTAAAAAAAATTGATCCGGAAGAATATCGGGATAAAAAATTATTAGTGAAAGGTTGCGGCGACAAGGAAGTGGCGGCTTCGGTTTATGTGGAGGTAGCAAGAATATTATTGCCGGTAGTTAGCAGCCTGATGTATGGCGAGGCCTGTTCGAATGTTCCGCTATGGAAAAACAGAAAGGGATAAAAAAAATTTAAGTATTTCTTAATTTATCAATAGTAATTCAACTGCAACTGATAGATAAAACTTTCATATAAGCTAAAATCAGTATAACCAGTTATACCAATACTCATTATAAATTAGTCTGTTATTTTTTATACCATTAGCCAATATAAAACAGTCTTTTTATTTTCTCCTCACCCCTAACCCCTCTCCGAAAAGGAGAGGGGCTTTGGTCCATTTTATAATGAGTATCGGTATTAGTTGACTTTTTTATTTCCTGATTTCTTCAATAATTTAAAATACGAAACCTGAAACCGATTATTAATTAATTCGCCTTGTACTTCGGCAGTTCTGATTGATTCACAAAAACCATCTTTCGCATGTGAATCGCCATGCGAGTCAATATCAGTTCCATCAACAAAGTATGCAATGCTGTCAATACGCACTGCAAGATTGCAACCCTTACCCGGCAACCCGAAATGGCATTGACCGCACGATGCTTCAACAATCAGCAGTTTCTTTTCAGGGTTTGGCTTGGTTGAAATAATTTCATGAAGAGTGGTTTGAGCATACGCTGAAATTGCAAAAGCATTTAATAAAAACATTATCAGTAAAAGGCTCCTTAGTTTCATAATAATTATTTTAAGTTTAGAAATTTACAATGACATTTCTTTTAAAAAACAGAAGCGAAATAAAATTTTTCTGGCTGAACAAACCCATTTACAATTTCACAAGACCGTATTTTTAGTTGTCGAAATCAACACCATAAAAATCAGCAGGAACTATTTTATTCCGGCCACCATTAACACCCTGTTTTGTATTGCTCCTGCGTATTGTTGCGCTGTTAATTTTTTCTTCAAATCATCAGCTGTTTGTTTACCTGATTGGGCTGCATAATTCCAGTTTGCTTTTGCAAAATCCCGATAATTTTCAAAAAGCTGGTCAACAACATTTGAATTTTTTGCAGCCAGATTATTTAATATATCGCGCTTGCCATTCAGTATTTCTTCGCGAGCACTCAAAATTGTTTTTTTGTTTCACAATAATAAAATTAAAATTCAATAAAATATTTTGTAATAATTATTTCAAATTAATTACCGGAAGCAAAAATTTGATGAGTCGGGAACATAAACTCACCATAAAAATTTTTATTAATTAGTCACCGGAATTTTAAATGTATAAAATTGGTTGTCAATATTTATTCGTACAAAATAAACCGAGTTTATCAGATGACTGGTATTAAATTCAAAAAGTGCGGCTCCGCTTTCTATCGCATTTTTCAAAAATATTTTTCGACCCATTACATCAATTAGTTCAACCGCTGTTTTTGAAAAGTCATTTTCGTTTAAAATTTTTATCTGTACCGAGTAAGGATTTTGTATCACCTTAAATATTTCTGAATCCGCAATCGATTGAATTGCAACATTTGCTCCGGGGCAATAACGGAGCAGCGAAGTTTTAACTGCGGGTACTGAAATGTTATCGCCACCAACTGAATAAACGCAACTGTCAATAGTCACCATCTCATGATACGACCTGGCAACCGGTAGCTGGGCTCCTGAAATTATATTTTGATTGCTGACATTAAATAACCAGGTACTATCGAGACTTACAGAATGATATCCACCGCTAAGAATTACCTGATTATTTATTGATGCTCCGGCAATGGCATGGACAGTGGCCGGTATTGCCCCAATCAAATTCCACGAATCATTTACGGCATTGTATTGATGAATAAAATCTACTGGCGAAACATATCCGCCACCACCAAACCGATACATTTCACCATTGTTTATGGCAATGGTTGAGTACCAGAAATTCTGATCGGGCAATGGATTTTTTGTAGTCCAGGTGTCAGATGCAGGGTCGTATTCCTGAAACAATGTTTTATCGGGTTGACCACCAATTGCATAAAGTTTTCCGTTGAGCGCTGCTGCTTCCATAATTACCCTTGGCTGTGGAAGAAATGCGGCAGAATCCCATGTGTTACTCGTTGGGTCAAAAACAAAATGTTTATCGAGCGGTGTGCCCGAATTTGGATAGCCACCCCCGAAGTAATGAATTTTTCCATTGAGTACTGCACCGGCTGGTTGCTGAGCAAGATAAGGAACCGGCGCCAGCGTGTCCCAGGTATTTGTTACAGGTGTGTATCGAATATGAATATCAGTAGCGCCTGATGCCGCCCCGCCACCTATCATGTGAATTTCTCCACTAAGTGAAACCACTACAGGAAATGTTAATGTAACCGGAATGTTGGCCATGGCAACCCAGCTTTGCCCATACAAATGAGATTGAAGTGCCATTATGCCGAATAAAATCAATGTTGATTTTTTCATGAATTACTTTTTTTTAGTCAATAAAAATAATTCAGAAAATTTCAGACTTCAATCTAATTTATAATTACCTTTTTAATAAACCGAGTTTCAGCAGTTAAAACTTCAACAAAATAAACTCCGCTTACTAAATGTTGCGTTGATAATGAAATGGAGTTGAACGAATTCTGTTTCACATTTACCGGTAAAATTCTCCCTGAAATATCAAAAAGATTAACGGAAGAGGAATTAATATTTTCGTTCGAACTTAAAATAATTTTATGATTCGAAGCATCAACAGAAATTAATATTGATTGTTCATTCTGTGATTCTGAAATTCCGGAGGTTAGGTCAACCACCATTTCAAAAGTATCAGTACATCCCTCTGCATTGGTGGCAATTAACTGAATGGTGAAAACTCCGGTGGTTGTATAAGTGTGCGATGGGGTTGGGTTGTTGGTTGTAAAGCCATCGCCGAAATTCCAATCATAAATGGCTGCTCCGAAGGAAGTGTTACTTGTTGTAACTGTATTTCCGTTTTGTGTAAATGAAAATTCGGCTTGAGGATTATCAAGCACCGTAATTTTCACTGAATCAGAATTACTGCATCCGTTAAAACTGGTTCCAAGCACAACCACTTCAGTTGAAAATGTAGGGTTGGAAGTAGCAGTATCACCATTAACCGTAACCGGAAAAACATTCGTGGGCCACCAGGAATAAGTAAGCCCTCCTGTTCCAATAAAAGTTATTGATTGACCACTACATATTGTATCATTTGATGCCTCAATAGCTATGGTTGGTTTCGGAATAAATGCTAAACCATTAGTTGGTGTTGTATCAACCCCGCAACTGTTTGAAACTATGGTTGCATAACTGCCCGCATTAATTGCCAAATAGCTAGCGTTGGTTGCACCGGAGATAGAATTGCCATTATATATCCATTGATAATTTGTTGCAATTGGATTGGTAGCGTCCATCACAAACGGGCTATCACATGCACTGATATTTACAGCAATGGCATTGGAATAATCAGGCGGCACACATTGCACAACTGTAAATTGCCCAATCATGCTGGTATGAATTGCGCATTGATAATTGTAGGTACCTGCTACAAGCGGCACATAAATAAATGAGGTAGATGTTGAATTTATTGATTGGCTCCAGGAAACAGCACCGCCGGGAACGCTGGTGCTGGTGGTTGTGTGGCTTCCGCTGATCCATGAAAACAAAACTGTGTCGCCAAGATCGATAGTGAAATTTGTTGGGGTAAACTGGAAATTTGCAATCGTAACTACTTGTGAGGTAGCTTTCGATTCTGAATAAAAAAAGGAGAGTGAAATAATTAAACCCGAAAAAGTGGATAAATATTTTTTCATGATGGCAAGTGTTTTTTGTAATGATAATAAGAGCTTATAAAAGGAAGAATAATTATGAATAGAATTACAATTGTATGACAAACAAAAAAAGAGAAATCTATAATTGCTTATCATAAATAATTAGAGCGAACTTGTTTTTGTTAAAACAAGTTCGCTCTAATTTATCGTTTGATAATTTCTATATCAGCGGATTAATCTGTAAACTGCCGGGATATTTTACAGTGTAAGTAAACTTTACCACCTTGGTTTCTTTCGATTTTAGTTTCAGATTCCAGGTGAGCGCGCCTGTTGCATCTTCCAGTTTGGCGCCGCCAATTTCGTCGGCAGTTGCCACAATATCTTTTCGTGTGCTGAGTGGAATCTGATCTAGCAAAACAAAATTAATATCTGTGGCCTTTGTGTTGCGCAGGGAAATTGTGTAACTGCGTGTCACAGTTTTAACACCATCCACAAATCCGGTTTTACTTTTTTCCTTCAGCAATTTGCGCTCAACTAAAATGGTTTTGTCGCGCCCCAAATCAATGTTGAGTGTATCGTCCATATCGTTCGGGTTTAAGGATGATTTTCCGACAAACGAATTATCGAAATAAATTTTCGCCTGACCATTTATCAGATTCATGTCTTCCCAATCCACAATGCGCGCCTGCAGAAAAGCATCTTTATCCAACTTGGGCACACAGTAGTATTCAAAAATTGAATTCATGGTTTTACGCTGTATGGCTATGGTGTGCGGCTTACCATCTGATGGAATATTATAATCGAGCGAGATGGCATATTCCACCTGCACCATGTTGGTGGTAATGGCAGTGTAGTACGAGCTGTTTTTTGCATCCATTAGTTTCAGGTCGTCAAGGTTCCATACTTCGTCACCGGATGTTGCGGTAGAGCCCTGTACATCATATTGAAGTTCATTATTATCCTTCTTACTTATAATTTCTACTTGTTGATAATTCACGAGCTGCACGAATAACGGATTAAGCGTTGGCTTAATATTCCGCTGCGAAGGATTTCCGGTGCTGAGCGTAAGCTTAATATCCTTCCAGTCCACCTGAGTGTTCTGTACCAGTTTTGCTTTTTGAATTAAGAGAAGTGTATTGTCGCTGGAAGATGCTTTCAAATCATACTCCGGAATCCACGAAGCATTGGCAGAGTAATAATTGAATTCAATGGTAGCAGCAGTAGCTGCATCGGCATTTATTGTCAAAATGATTTCGTACACTGGTTTTGCATCATCATCAGGAACTCCGCTGTTCACTTTGCTGATGAGTTGATTAATTTCTGCAATGCCGGTTTCCAGTTGTGTTTTTATTGCAGTGAGTTTATCTTGCTCTCGAGTGAACTTGACCCATTCGGCATCAATGTTTCCTTGTCGCTGTCTGTAATATTCAATGGCATCTTTCATTAGCACTAAACTATCTCGCTTTGATGTGCCGCGGATAATCGGATTGCTTTGCAAAAACCCTTTTTCAATAATCAGTGCTTCTTTATTTGCTTGTATAAGCATCAACTGATAATTCAATTCATATGAGCTGTCTTGCTTCATTTTAATTGCTTTTTTGTACTTTAACAATAAAGGATTATCAGGTTTTGTTTCCATGTTTTCAGGATAGCGCGTATTGAACTGCGCATCCAGAATAGTGAAGTCGCCCTTGCCGCCTGCTATAATGGTGCTCTGGTCAATGTAAGGCGAAACGCCTGTAAATGCCAGCTCAGTTGTTCCGGCGCTCAGATTTACATTTTCAGAATAATACATCTGCGCACCGCTGAAATACACGGTGGCCTTGTCAGGTTTTGAAGCAATGATTTTCGGTGCCTGTGCGAATGCCATGTTGCAGCACAATAAAATCAGGTAAGTGAGTTTCGTTTTTTTCATCGGGTTTAGTTTTAGTTTTTGAATTCAAGATTTGCCTTCTGCAAGTTCATGGATTTTGAATTTTATTTTCATTGAGATACAGAACTCTTTGAAATTCCATAAACTGAATTTGTGTTTTTAATTTTTTCCTTAAATAAATCAGGGGTTTTCATTGTAGTAAAGGCACAAGCCAATAAAACTTCAATTGAATTCTTATAATTATTTATTCAGCTATACTTTTCAGCGGTATGAATAATTATTTATTGAAACAGCACAATCAATAAATAACATATATAATTATAATTAATTGGATATTTTTTTACCTTACATCCACTAAATCCCAAACCATGAAAAAAAATATTCTGCGTCAACTTACTTTAATACTAATTGTGTTTTTCTCTTCGACATTTATTTATTCCATTTCAAAACCCGGCGATGAATTACCAAATGGTCCGGATGGCACTACCAGTCTTTATAAAAATAAAATTGTTTTTATAATGACCACACCGGTAGAGGCATATACTGTAATTGATGAAGCAAAACCGGACGATAAAGTTTTTATAATGACCGCGCAAATAACCTTCACCATTGATGAAGCAATAAAAAAAGAAGCGAAAGGCAAGATGGAAAAGTTTGATGGTGTAATTGTTTACGGGCAATACAAGCAAATGGAATTTGTAAAGTTTAATAACGGATTGGGAAGCCTGGCAGGAAACGGAGCTTCATATCCTTACATCTACAACACAAAAAAAACCGGAACCAAGTATGTCTATTTCGCTTCCATACCAAACAAACCATACGATGTGCTCGATACATTTGAGAAAAGCGCATTGGGGCAATCGGGATTAGGAGTGGCAAACAATGCCGGCGATCCATACAAAGTGCGCATCAACTCTTTTTGTGAAAAGGCGGTGAATATTGCAAAAGATAAATCGCTGGATTTTGATGCAATAATTGTAAAACAAAGCGGTGATGTTGGGTCTGATGCAAATGATTTTGGTAAAGAAATTCAAATTATAAAATTCAAATAGCAATTGAAAGTCAAGAACCTTTTTTTTGAGACTGATTATTTTTTTTAGTTTTTTTATGAAACGATTCCTGCATCTTCTGGTTTTTTTATTAGCCGGAAAATTTTGTATGGCAAACATGGCTTCTCCGGTTTCGGAAGGAACATTTTCGAGTTCGGCGTTTTCGAGCAGAGATATTAATATTCTGAACGAAAAAATTCATGTAACAATTGACAAAGATTTTAAAACCGCTATTTATAAAATTGAATATTTTCTAAATACAGAAACAGAAGGCCGACAAATTCCATTGCTGTTTCATGCATTAGATTCTACCGGAGAATTTAAAATTTGGGTAGATGGAATAGAAGTAAATGTTTTAGCTATCCCTCTACAATATCTCACGGTTGCAAATTCACCATTTGCAAAATTTACTGACATTTTTTTGCCTCTGTCAAACAACGATGAATCTGAAACGGTTACAATTTACTGGACTGAAAATTCAGGATTTGTTTATCAGTTAAACAATTTAAAATATTTTGAAACTGATTTAACGAAGGGCAATCACACTATTCGAGTTGAATACATTGCTAAAGTGTGGTTAGATGTATCTGATTGGGTTAAGGAATATAGTTTTCGCTACTCCCTGTCGCCTGCAAAATTCTGGAAGTCATTTGGCTCCTTGGAAGTGGTGGTTGATGCATCGCAATTTCATCAATCAATTACCACCAACTTTAGCCAACCGGCTTCAGGCAAATTGGGTTCGGTTGCCACTTGGAATTTTGATAAACTTCCGGCAAATTATTTTCAAATCAATTATGTTCCAGCTGTCAGTTCACTGGCAACCTAATTTAATGCTGATTGGTCCTGAAAACCTTACCTGCATTTTTACTTTTCTGCTCGCGCTGCTCCATTTATTTTTCATTTATAAATTCCGAAAAAATATTACTTACAAAAAAATTTCGTGGCCATTGATTATCGGCAGCTTGATTGTTCCATTCTTAAGTCTTCTGTTTTACATGAATTCATTTGGAATAATTGATAACCTAATTGGTGCTGAAGCCGGTCGGGATCATGGGTATGTGTTTTTGAGTTTTATTTTTTACCCTTTAATTGTTGTGGTTTATTTTTTGGTGATGTGGGCGATTGAAAAAATAATCAGAAAAATAATTTGATAATTTTTTTATTGAAATAATTGACTTGCTTGTTAAATAAAAATCAGCATTGGGCTATTTCAGTTCATTACTTGTCGTTATTCCACCACTAATTTTCCGGTTGCCCTTTTTTCTCCGTCAATTATCTGTACGAAATAAATTCCGGCCGAAATAGTTTCAAGCGAAATAGTTTTTTTGCCTATAAATTGTGATGATAAAATTTTCTTTCCAACCAAATCATAAATCACAAGGGTAGATTCTTTTGAAGTTCTACACTCTGCTAAAAGTTTACTTTCAACTATAAATTGACCTCTGGCCGGATTTGGCAAAATCTGAAATCTGAAATCTAAAATCTCAAATTCATTATTGCTTCCATTCGCCCATCCATTCACAAAAACAAATTTCGCCAACACCGGAATATGATCGGCGCCATAATGCAATGCATTGGCTACTGTTAATGAAACTGCTGTGTTTGGTTGCTGATTAATTGAATCATTAAAATGGTTTCCATCATTGCCATAAGCAATAGTGCTGTTAGGAATATATTGCAAAGGCCCGTTTGTATTTATGCTGTTCGAAAATAAAATCATATCGAATCGGTCATCCAATCCACCGGTAACACCTCCCCCGAAACTTCGTGTCCGTGGTGATTGTGTATGGTATTGTGCATAGCTGGAATTATTCCAGGCTCCGGTTAAGTTTAATGGGTCAATTACATGTCCTTCATTGGTTCCGGAAATCTCTTTAAGTTTTTGATAAGCCGGCTCCGATGAACTATAAATATTAAAATCACCACAAATAATAAATGATGTTCCTGCTGGAAATGCATCGGTAATTAATCGTAAATCATTTACCTCTGCCAATCTGGTTGCTTCTTCTACTGTTCCGGAACTTGATTTTAAATGAACCACAAAAACATGAACCGTATCGTTGGTTTGTAAATGCACAACGGTGAAATGATTAATATCTCGAAGCGCAGTGTGTATGGCTGCATTGCTGTTACAACTGTACTTGTTTGATAAAAAATAAAGCGAATTATTAGTATCAGGTCCCGGTATATATGGAGCAGCACGATAATTTGTATCCACTTTTTTTAAAACCGAATTCAAAAATCCGAGCGAACTGCTTTCAGAAACAATTTCCTGTGCAGTTATAATATCCGGGTTAGTAGCGGCTATCGTTACTCTGAAATAAGGATTGCGAGTGGCCGAATCCTGTGCGCTGCTATAATAGTTGAGCAAATTATAACTCATGAATTGCAAGGTATCCTGAGCCGAGCAAACGGCTGCCTGGAATATTATAAAAATGAAAATGAATTTTATTTGCATTGCGGCAAATAACGGATAAACCAAGCCGAGTTAATTTTATTAAAAATATTTTTTCAAGAATTGTTCAAACACAACAAACCAAATTGCCAGAAGTTGTGAAACATCCCTTTCAAAAAACAAGAAATAAAAAATTACTTTTAACAAATTCATTCATCATCAAAAAACAAATTTTTAAAAATGGAAATTAACTGGTTAGCATTCGCAGCGGCAGTAGTTGCACAAATTGCAGCAGGTTTTATTTGGTTTCACCCATCAGTGATGGGAACCATTTATGCCAAATCACTTGGCGTTTCAGTTGACGACATGAAACCTAAAAATGCGGCCATGACTTATGGCTTAACAATTTTAATGACCATACTCTATACTCTATTTCTCACTTTAAATGTTACCGGCCCGGGTCAAGATCATGATGATACCGGACATAGTTTTATCACCTTTCAACACGGATTGGCGCATGGTTTAATTTTTACCATGATGGTTATTATTCCACTACTTGGAACTCCGGCACTTTATGAAAATAAAAATCGCAATTGGTTTTTAACTCAACTGGGTTATTGGTTTGTACGCACCTCCATTGCTTTTGGAATTATTAGCATGTGGAGATAATTTAATTTTCATTATTGAAACAAAGCCACTCCGAAAACCGGAGTGGCTTTGTTGTTTTTAGCAGGATGATATTTATTTTTGGAAGCATGAATGCATTTTCAATTCTATCCGCTACTTAATGAATTGATTTATGCTTTTTTTGTTGCACCTAAATCATTTTTCTGCTTTAAAAAATATTTTAGGCGGCCGAGCATCTTTTTATATTCGATAATTACTGAATAAAATTTCTCAGAAAGAAAAATGAAGCAACTTGCAGTTACCGTTTTTTTTATCCTTTTTTATTGGCAAAGAAGCGGCAAACTAAAATACTGATATCGTCGCTGAACATTTTTTTTTGGCCTTTGAAAGAAACTAAGTAATCAGTAAGTTCATCAATCAGGTGCTTGGGTTTGTCGTTTTCATGTTGTTTAACAAACTCCACCAATCTATCAATACCTAATTCTTCTTGCCGTTTATTTTCTAATTCGGTTAATCCATCGGTGTAGGTTACAAGCACCGAATCATTAGTTAATGAAATATTCCCCGAATTCACCACAGGTAATTTATCAAACATGCCCAAAATGGTGCAACCCTGATTCAGCAATTGTACCTGTCCTTTTGAACAAAGCACCGGTGGCGGATGTCCGGCATTAATGTACTGCATGGTTTGGGTTATGAAATTGTACTTGGCCATAAAAAGGGTAATAAATTTTTCGCCGCGTGTTATTTCATTCACTTTTGAATTGAGTTCGTGCACCATATCTTTCAGCGAACCTTGTTGTTTCACCAAGCTGCGCAATCCCGCCTGGAAACTTGCCATGAGCAATGCTGCTGCCATTCCTTTACCTGAAATATCGCCGATGCAGAAAAATAATTCGTCTTCGTTCAATTCAAAAGCATCATAGTAATCGCCACCGACATCGAAGTGCGGCATATAGATGGCAGCCATTTCCATTCTATCATCGGCCGGAAGGTGTTCGGGAATTAAAGTGGTTTGCATTTTTCCCGCCAGCTCCATTTCTTTTTTTACTTCCTGCTGCTTGAGCTGATCTTTAAATAATTTTTTGTTTTCGATGGCAACAGAAATAATACTGGAAATAGTTTGAATGAAATTAAGTCGTTCTTCGAGCGAAAATTCTTTCATCTGGTCTAATCCGCCAATGAGGGTGAAAGCCAGTGGTTGATTTTTATGAAATACAGGAACTATAATATCAAACAGGGGTGTAAAAGAATGGCGCCCTTTTTTCAAATGTGTCAGGTGCCGGAAGTTGAGCAGTTCATTTTTGTGACTGGCTTTAATAAATGTTTCATCTAACCCAATAGCGCGTTGGCATCGCCAGTTATCATCCTGCAAAAAGAAAGCAACTCTTTCAGCACCTATTTCATCAATGAGAATATCAGTATATAATTTTATTAAACCATTAATGCCGAGGTTGTCGTTAATGGCCTGAGTAACCTGCAACAACGAATTCATTTCCGTTTGTTTCAGGCGGAGTTCGTCGTATAATTTTTTGTTGTCGTAAAGCTTAGCGGTCTCAGTTTTCATTGCAGGGAGCGTAAAAATAACAGCGTTAACCAAAGTTCAACTTTATGCTAACGGTAAAACCGAGGGAGAGAGTATGCGAAAATAGTCAGATGCTTTTGTTGTTGACAATCCTTAGTCCTTAGTCCTTTGTACTTAGTCTTCAGTCCTAGGTCGTCAGTCATTTTGAATCAGTTCTTGAAAAAAGTTACCGCAAAGACTCAGATTAACTTCATCATCAAATTTTCAAATTCTCTAAAGAATATTCAACAACTGTTCTTTTATTTTTTCGAGTTGATCTTTCATATATACTACTAATTTCTGTATGGCTGCATGATTGGCTTTAGAGCCAAGTGTATTTATTTCCCGTCCCATTTCCTGGCCAATAAAATTGAGCTTTCGTCCGTTGGTTTCTTTTGATTGAATAGTAGAAAAAAAGAAATCGCAGTGGCTGCGCAATCGCACTTTTTCTTCACTGAAATCCATACGCTCCAAATAATAAATCAACTCCTGCTCGAACCGATTTTTATCATAACCATCTTTTCCCAATAACTCTTCCAACTGCGAACGCAATCGTGCTTTCTGCAAAGTCATTCTCTCAGGTTCCAATGTTTCAATTTCGGCAAGTGTGTTTAAAATGTTATTGGTGTTTGCTTCCAGTTCTTTTGCAAGTGTTGCTCCTTCTTCCTTCCTGAAATTGTCAATCGATTCTATTCCTTTCACAACTGCTTCATTCAGTTGCTTCCATTCGTCTTCACCAATTTCATCTTTTGATGCGGAGATTACATCGGGCATTTTCATAACCAGATTCATTAATCGTTCGGTTGGTTGATTTAATGATTCAGCTAATTTTTTCAAATCATTGAAATAAGATGTTGCCAGTTCGTGATTGATCGTATTGATTTTACTCTCTCCCTTGTATTCGATGCTGACATTCAAATCAATTTTACCGCGTTCTAATTTTTCTGAAGCAAGATTTCGAATCACTAATTCTTTCTCGCGAAACATTTGCGGCATTCGTACACTCAGGTCAAAAAATTTACTGTTGATGCTACGCACTTCCACCTTCACAATCATTTTATCGCTCACACTTTCACCCCTGCCATAACCTGTCATTGACTTAATCATACTTATTGCTTTTGGACGAAGATAGTTTTTTGAACGATGTATGAATACCGTTGAATAAGTAGGAAAGTATTTCGGTTGCTTATTTCAATTACACTTTTACATTTGACACAAACAATAAAAATAATTCCAATGAATAAAAAAATTCTAATCAGCATTTTTCTTCTTGCATTTTCGTTCGCAACAAAAGCTCAGTTAAATCTGGTAGTTGGTGTTGGAACAGATTTGTATGGAAGCAAGTATATTGTTGATGACAATCTTTCAAACATTGACCTTAAAGATTATCACGGACTGGCATTCAATTATGCACCGCATGTTCATGTCGGAATTGATTTAAGCAGCCGTATGCGATTTGTAACCGGATTGGCATCAACTACAAAAACCGATATGACATCAGATTTATCTTACATTGATTCATTAATAAACCCAAACACAGATTATTCAGCAGTTGTAAAGAATCAATACCTGACAATTCCAATTAGTTTAACTTTTAACCTTGTCGGGAAAGATGCTAAGAGCAGATTACCAATCGGTTTAACAGCTGATATCAATATGTTAAACAAACAAAAAATAACTTCTTCAACACTTGATACTCTTGGACGATTAAAATTTCCAGTCACATATACAAAATCCGAATTGGCTTCTAAGTATGATGCTACTTCTTTTACAGTAGGATTTACCATTGGTTACGGTTATCGTTTTACTGATAACCTTGGATTAGATGCATTGCTTTTTGCAAAATATGATTTAAGCAGTTTTGATAAAACAAATCCGCTCTACAACAATTATGCATTCGTTGGAATGAATCTGACATTGTATTATGTATTTGGAAAAGCAAAAGAGTAGGCGCTGGCTTTTCTTTTTAATAAATTAATTTGGGATTCTACTTCACATGCACTGCTTTCATTAAGCATTCATACAATCGTTCAGCCGTTAAATCCCAACCGAATTTTTGTTTCTGCAAATTTCCTTTTGCAATTAAATTTTTCCGGAGTGTTTCGTCCATTGCCATTTTCAGCATGGCGTTTTCTATTTCATCCACAGAAAACGGATTGACTATTAAGGTAGCATTGCCCGCCACTTCGGGCATGGAAGAAACATTGGAAGTAATAACCGGCACTCCGGCATTCATTGCCTCCACAATCGGAATTCCGAAACCTTCGAACAGCGAAACATAAGTGAGCGCGGTTGCCGATGCGAGTACCTGTGCGAGTTCATGCAACCGCAAGTGACCGAGAAAAATAACATCGTGCTTGTACTTCATGCGCTCGTGAGTTTTCATGGCTTCATCGGTGTCCCATGCTTTTCTTCCGGCAATAATTAATTTAAAATCACCGCCGAATTTTTCTTTGAACGAATCGAAAGCGAGAAACAAACGATTCACATTTTTTCGCGGATGCACCGCACCGGCATAAATAAAATAAGGAGGGCCACCAGAAATTTTTTCGCGAATTAATTTTTGTTCCGCCACATCAAGCGGCTTGAAAATTTCGTTTCCGCCATTGTGTGTGACATCAATTTTATCGGCAGCGATTTTATATTTCTCTGTCACATCCTGCTTCGTGTATTCCGAAACAGTTGCAATACGCGTGGCGTGTTTTGCAAATCGCGGAACAAAATATTTGTAGTAACGAAGCGTGAGCCAGTCAACATGATTGCTGAAATGTTCGAATGCCAAATCATGAATCACGAGCACCTGCGGAATTTTTACAGAGAGCGACAAGTAGCCATCCGTAGAAAGAAACACATCTGGCTTAATTTTTTTCAGCGCTTGCGGAACCGCATATTCAAACCACGCATACCACAAAAACGGATGACGCGCCGGCGGAAATAAAATATGCGGCACTACATTTTTTGCGAAGATGAATTCATTAGAAAATTTGCGGTCGAACAAAAAATGAAATTCGTGTTCGGGATGCGCCAGCACCATTCGCTTCAGGGATTCGTAAGTGAACCAGCCGATTCCTTCCAGTTTATCTTTCAGTAAAAAGCGGGTGTTGACGGCAATCTTCATGCGGTGAAAACAATATTATCTGATTCTAATTTCCGTTTCAGGCAAAGTTGTTCGGGATTAGTGCTGCGAAAAAGTTTTCCGTCATCATCTATCAGATTCATTGTGTAACCATTGCTGATTAACAAATTCATTGCATCAATGTGTTGTTGATTGTTGTGAAACTGTTTGCTCCAGAATTCCATGATGATGGTTGGTTTATGAGTTTGCAAAAGCTGACTCATTCCTTTCAATACTTTCAACTCACTTCCTTCCGCATCTATTTTAATTACCGTCGGAATCAGTTTTTCTTTTACTGAAAAATCATCCAACGAAATACAATTTACAAGATTTCCCTGAATGGTTTCGTTCAGTTCTTCTTCGGGGCTCATCATTCCGCTTGATTCGGTTTGTCCGTGTATTCCTTCCATAAACATCACACTTCCGGTAGATTCTCCAACGGCGGCTTGCACCATTCGAACCTGTCGTAACCGCTCGGTATTTGAATGTAAAATATTTGCTGCAATGGCAGCAGGTTCAAACGAAATTACTTTTCCGTTTTCTTCCACTAACTGAGCGGCGAGCAAACTGAAAAATCCAAAGTGTGCTCCCACATCAAAAAAAACTTCTTTCAGTTTTAAAGTATTTATCATCCATTTCGAAAATCGTAATTCCGAATCGTGTGATTTACATCCGCATAAAAAAATATCCAATCCATCAGGTAGCGCAACAGTCATTCGGTAATCGCAAATCAGTTTCGCCGATGTGTAATTCGGTTTTTTTGAAGAAGGAAAAATCCATTTCGAAAATATAAGACCATAAATTCTGTTGACAGGATTTGATATCAACCGAATCCACTTCGATTTTTTTTCGAGGCGCGCTACTTTGTCAATTCGCTTTAACCAGATTTCTTTTTCCATTCAATTGTCTGCGAAATAAATGAATTAATTTTTAGCCATAGATTCACTTCGTTTTTTACAGAAATAATTGTAGCCACAGATTCACAGATTATTTTCTACAACAGTTCCAAAAATCTTTTAAAAGATTGTCACAAAAAAACTTCAGATAAAATCTGTGAATCCCTGCTTGCAGCAGTCAAGTGTGGCTAAAATTTTCCAGTCTGAAATCTGAAAATGGAATAAGTATTTTGCGCTCCGATAATGAAGCAAACTTTTTTTCGCAATCTTGTTTTTCTACTTGTTCTCAATTTACTCATCAAGCCATTGTATGTGCTGGGTGTTGACCGAACCGTTCAGAATATTACCGGTCACGAAGTTTATGGTTTGTATTTCGCTTTGTTCAATCTCAGTATTTTATTCAGCATCATTCTCGATATCGGAATCACGAATTACAACAACCGCATTATTGCACAGCAACCTTCGCTCATAAAAAAATATTTGTCAAATATTTTAGCGCTGAAAGTTTTGCTTTTCATTTTGTATTGCATCGTTACAATCATCTCCGCAATTATTATTCAACCATCGCGTGAAGGTTATTACATTCTCGGAATACTCATACTCAATCAGGGACTTAATTCGTTGTTGCTTTATTTACGAAGCAATCTTTCTGCTTTGCAGTTTTTTAAACTCGATAGTTTTCTTTCCATTCTCGACAAACTGATCATGATTCTGTTGTTCGGATGGTTGTATTATTTCAATCCTTTCAGCGGAGAATTTAAAATTGAATGGTTCATTTATTCGCAAACGGCGAGTTACCTGATTGTAATAATTGTTGCCGCTATTTTATTGCTTCAGCGAATTCCGAAACTGCAATTTTCATTTGAATTGAATATGATAAAAACAATCTGGAAAGAGAGTTACCTGCTTGCGGTTATTGTTTTATTGATGGGAATTTACAGTCGCACTGATGCGGTGTTGTTAAAATATTTGCTGAGTGATGATGGAAATACGGAAGCCGGAATTTATGCATCAGCTTTTCGGTTGCTCGATGCTGCCAATCAAATCGGGGTTTTATTCGCTGCACTTTTATTGCCCATTTTTTCCCGACTCATACAACGCGGACACAAAGTAGATGAGCTGGCAGCAGTAAGTTTCAAAACCATTTTTATTTTCAGCTGGATGCTTACAGTAGTGTGTTTGTTTTTCAGAAATGAAATCATGCAATTACTTTATCACGACACGACAACTTATTCAGCCGACACATTGGGGATATTAATGTTTGCTTTACCAGGCGCTGCCACCGTATATATTTTCGGCACATTGCTCGCTGCCAACCGAAGTTTGAAGCAATTAACTTTTGCTGTGGCGGCAGCAGTTGTCATAAATCTTTCACTCAATATTATTTTAATTCCCGAATATCAATGTGTGGGTGCCGCTATTGCAGCCGTTACAACTCAGGTTTTTATTGGATCTATCGAAATTTTTATTAGCAAAAAAATATTCAGCATGAAAATAAATTATTTGTTGTTGAGTAAATTGCTATTGTTTTCGCTCCTGACTTTAGCAATCGGATATTCAACTCACTATTTTATTCATTCTCTTTTCCCTGCTATTATTTCAGCATTAATTATTTTTCTGATGGTTGCTTTTGCTTTAAAATTATTTGAACTGAATAAAATAAAAGCAGTTCTATCTTCTCAGTAATAAAAAATATTTGACAAGACACACAATAAAATAATGGTTTTAACAATGCAGGAAATACCAATTTGCTATTCCTGTTCATTCATTTAGGTTTGTGCAAATTTTTAAACCCCTTAAATGGAAAAACAACTCAATCTTATTTCGATCATCCGGATTATTTTAAAATGGAAGAAGGCAATCATCATTGCATGTGTGGTGGCATTGATTGGCAGCGTAATAATTTCTGATCCGCACATCATGAGACCTTATTATGCCTCTAAGTCGGTAATACTTCCATCGAATCCAAGCATTACGAACAGCGAAAACATGTTTGAACAAAAGAGTCAGAATTTTTTCGGTACCAGTGATGATGTTGACCGGTTGATGGCCATTGCTCAAAGCGCACAATTGAAAATGTTTATGGTGCAACGTTATAATTTATTCAAACATTATGACATTGATTCGGCCACAGCCGACTATCCGAATTATGAAGTGCAGATGGAACTTGAGGATAATGTACATATTGAACGCACCGATAAAGGTTCGGTAGAGATTACAGTTTATGATCATGATAAAGATACTGCAGCGCACATGGTGAATGCATTGGTTTGGAAAATTGATGACATCAGTAAAAATTTATTGATGGATAACAAGCAGAAAATGGTGAGCATTTATAACAATAAAATTTCAGCCAAAGAAGCAACCATAAAAATACTAACTGATTCAATTATCAAACTGCGCAACCGATACAACCTTGCCGGAAATATTTCTGATTTGAATCGCATGAATTCAATGAGTGTTGAGGAGAAAGCAAATTTTGATTTGGCTAATGAAGAAATAAAAATACTGGATGATAAAAAGAAAGCTGCTTTAAAAGAGTTGAACAATTCTATTGGTTTGTCGGAACAATTTAAGGCTACAATTAATCGCGATGTGCCAAGCATTTTTATTTTAGAAAAAGGATTTCCTGCCGAAAAAAAATCGAAACCTGTTCGTTGGTTAGTGGTGTTCAGCTGTGTATTCATTGGATTTGTAATGATGACCCTTACGGCTATCGTTTCTGATTATTATAAAAACATAAAATCAGCATTGCATGAACCTCAGTAAAGCATTGCCGCTTTACGAAAAATCATTACTGACAATTGCTGCTGTTATAACACTTGGCAGTTTATTGGTTGGATGGCTCACTTATAATTATTACTGGTTTGCATTACCATTCGCCTTATTGTTTCTGTATGTAACACTTGCCGATATCAAGTTTGCCTTTTACTTTTTATTGTTCTGTCTTCCGTTATCAATAGAATTTTCGTTCACCACATCGTTAGGAACCAATTTGCCAACAGAGCCGCTAATGATTGGTTTAATGCTGGTTTTTATTGTTTCGTGGTTGTCGAATAAAAAATTAGTGTCGAAAGAATTTCTCAGTCATCCCTTGTTATTTTTTCTTGCCCTGCATTTTTTCTGGATAATTATTACAGTTGTTTATTCATCCAATCACATGGTATCAGTAAAATTTTTACTGGCAAAAACATGGTACTTAATTGTGTTTGTTTTTTTAGGAAGTGTAGTGTTTCGCGAATTGAATGATTTCAAAAAAGCATTCTGGTGCATTTTGATTCCAACCATGGCAACTGTTTTTTATACGCTTGCCCGCCATGCGCAAAAGAATTTTTCGTTTGCCGATGTAAATACCATGATGGAACCATTTTATCGCAATCATGTGGCGTACGCAGCATTCATTGCACAAATGATTCCGCTCACATGGCTGGCAATCGGCTGGTATAAAAAAAGATCCGGCCCACGATTATTGTTGATTGCTTCCATGATAATAATGTTGGTCGCAGTATATTTTTCATATACCCGTTCTTCATGGTTGAGCGTATTAGTAATTATACCTTGCGCTATTTTAATTCAATACAGATTATTAGGCAAAGGAATTTTAGTAGGAGCAGTTATCGTTATAAGCGGGGTTTTTTACATGGGATATCAAAACAGATACCTTTACTATGCGCCTGATTTTGATGAAACCATTATGCACGAAGATTTGGGTTCGCATTTATCCGCTACTTATAATATGCAGGATATCAGCAGTGGCGAGCGCGTGTTCCGGTGGATAGCAGGATTCAGAATGTGGGAAGCAAATCCGGTGGTTGGATATGGTCCTGGAAATTTTTATAATTTTTATAAGCCGTATGCAGTAAGCAGTTTTGCAACATTTGTAAGCCGAAATCCGGAACGAAGTACTGTACACAATTATTTTTTATTGCTTTTAATTGAGCAGGGAATTATCGGGCTGCTTGTTTTTTCGGTTTTTACCGGAGCATTACTTTGGTATGGACAAAGAATTTATCATAAGTTAAAAGACAAGCAACTGCGCCGGTTTGCCATGGCACTCACGCTTACATTGATTGTTATTTATGCAAATACTTTTCTCAGCGATTTAATTGAAACCGATAAAATCGGCACACTTTATTTTCTGATTGTGGCTCTGCTGATTAATCTGGATATAAAAGCTGGGAAGGAAATAAATACTGAAAAAATAGTTTGACAAAGAGTACTCCCAAATTTCAGAATTAAATACATTAGAAATAATTTTTATTGTTTTTGAAAATCAGAACTCATGAGCTCCATTAAAAAATTTAAAGCAACACTGATAAGTGCCGGAGGTGGCGGAGTGTTTGTGCATGTACCGTTTGATGCAGAAAAGGAATATGGAAAAAAGAACATGATTCCGGTAAAAACCACTTTTGATGATGAACCTTACGACGGAAGCATTGCCAACATGGGTGGTGGACCTTGCCTGATTATTTTAAAGTCAATTCGAGAAAAAATCGGGAAGCAGGCGGGCGATATGGTGACTGTTACAGTTGAGCAGGATGCTACACCGCGTAAAGAAGAATTACCAAACGATATGAAGGCATTGCTGAACAAAAACAAAATCGAGAAAGAATTTTTCAATTCACTATCATTTACCAATCAGAAAGAATATGCAAAATGAATTAATGATGCGAAGCGAGAAGAAACCAAATTGGCTCGCCTGGAAAGTTTGCTCGACAAATTGAAATCGAAGAAGAAAAATCCTTCGATAAAATAATAAAATCTATTTCTGGCTCTTAATCCAATTCAGAATATTCGATTCAAGAATTGCGACCGGCAAGCAACCATCTTT
The DNA here is from genome assembly GCA_945903305.1 of Chitinophaga pinensis. Taxonomy (GTDB): domain Bacteria; phylum Bacteroidota; class Bacteroidia; order Chitinophagales; family UBA10324; genus UBA10324. Next base: position 40,315 of record CAMDOA010000008.1, on the reverse strand, counting down.
TAAAACCTGATAATGAAATTCGGCATAAGAAAATTTATTGCCCAATTGTTTTTGCGCTTCGTTTCGCAAGGCAATAATTTTTAACTGTCCAATCTTGTAAGCAAGTGCTTGACCCGGAATAGCCATGTATCGTTCAATTTCAGAAATAATTTCTGCTTCACTCGCTGCTTCGTTCTCTTTACTGAATTGAATGGCTTGTTCGCGCGTCCACCCTTTTAAATGAATGCCTATGTCAACCACTAACCTTATTGCACGATGCATTTCTTCACTCAGGTTTCCGAATTTCTGAATTGGGTCAGTATATAAACCCACTTCCTTTCCCAATGATTCACTGTACAAAGCCCATCCTTCTCCGTAAGCGCCGTACCAGATAAATCGCCTGAAATCTGGAAGGTCTTTATTTTCCTGTTGCAACGAAATCTGGAAATGATGACCCGGAATGGCTTCATGTAAAAAAAGTGTTTCCATTGCAATGGAATTAAATTTTGTTGCATCTACTATGGGCACATAGAAAATTCCAGGCCGGGAGCCATCAGCTGAACCTTGCTGGTATTCAGCGCTGGACGAAGCTGCACGAAATTGTTCAGTCTGTTGAATTTTGAATGGACTCTTTGGTTGAATACTGAACATTTTGTTCACCATTGGTTTTTCGGTTTCATAAATTTTCCGGAAACCCTGAATCACCTCAGAATCGGATTTGAACGGGAAATATTTTTTATCACTTTTTACAAATCTGAAAAACTCTTTTAGCGTACCATTAAATCCCAATTCATTTTTTATGGCGTCCATTTCCGATCGAATTCTTTTCACTTCGCTTTGTCCAATATTGAAAATTGAATCGGTGGTAAGTTTAGTAGTGGTCCATTGTTTGGATAAGAAATTATAATAGTCCTTTCCGAATGAAAACTCACTGATGCCCGTTGAATTTCGGCATGCAGGAATATAGGTGATATTAAAAAAATCAAACAGTTTTTTATACGAAGGAATTAATTCTTCAGCAATTGTTTTTTCATATTCAGCAATCAATCTGATTTTATCTGTTTCAGAAAATGAAACAGGAAATTTATCAATAGGCAAATGGAAAATGCTTTTCTGAATATCACTCACAATCATGCTTTGTAATTGAGGCAACACTTTTTTTGCCAGTACAACTGGCAGTACAATATTTTGTTGAATCCCCTTTTTCATATTGGCAATTGCAGTATCGCACCACGGCACAAATCGATGGGCGCGCATTAAAAAATTTTCGTAATCCTTTACCGTTTCAAATGATTGAATGCCGCTTCCCGCACCCAATTGTCCCATGGTAATTGTTAAACTATAGAACTGATTGATTGGCATCAGATGATCTGGAAAATTCAATGCTTCAATATTCATTTTCAAATCCCACATCAGTATATCATAACTGATTTGGTTGTTTTCGCTCAATGAATCGCGGTTGAATAAATTCAATGAATCAATTGTGGCTGAATAAAAATGCTTCAGCGTATCACGAAAAGATTCGGTGATATTATTCGGCAATCGATCATCAAAACGATGGTCGCCGTTCTGAGTGGCTTCCAATGGAAAAAACTGAAGTCGTTGTTCATAATAAATACTGAATAATTTTTGAATCAATGCATCAGCATTTGGTCGATCTGCATTTTCATAATTGTTATTAGAAGTACAGGAAAAAAGAACGGAGAGAGAAATAAAAAGCAGGAAGTTTTTCATTTTTGTTTTGAATAGAATCAATAATATGCACTTTTCATTCAGTTATGAAAAAAACTTTTTTTGGAATAGGATTTCTTTTTGAAACAGTAAGAATGATTTTAACTAAATGGACACAGGATTACCACTTATAAAGAAGTTATTTACCTTTAGCAAATCAAATTTTCATTACGATGAAAACAGTTTTTAGTAAAGTAGCAGTTCTGATTTTTTCCTGGTGTTTAATACAATACAATATCGGATATTCACAGATAACGACTAATACAAGTGTAACACCCTTGCAGTTAGCTCAGGCATTAGTGGGTCCGGGAGCCATAGTATTAAATCCTCAAATCACCGGAGCCGCCTTATCGTATGGCACATTTTCCAATGGGCTTTCAACAAATATCGGGATTGATCAGGGCATCATTCTAACTTCAGGTAACGCAAATATTCCGAGTTCAAATACCGCTTCACCTTGGTCAACTGCCCATTTTACGGCTGGTGACCCGCTTCTTTCTTTTGCCGGAGTAACTCACGATGCGTGCAGATTTGAATTTGATGTAGTTGCTTATGATTCAACATTAAGTTTTAATTATGTTTTTGGTTCTGATGAATATAATGATTGGGTTGGTACTTCTTTTAATGATGCATTTGGATTTTTTATTTCCGGACCTGGAATTACAGGTCAGCAAAACATTGCTTTACTACCGGGAGGTTCAATTCCTGTAACAATAGGTAATGCCAATTGTGGAAACAACGGAATGTACTATGTATGTAATGACCAATGGAACCCAAATTCAGGTGGATGTACAACACAATGCCCAACCAATCAGGCAGCAACTTCAATTGAGTATGATGGATTTACAGTGTTGCTTACCGCTCAGGCAGATGTTTCGCCTTGTGATACTTATCACTTAGTATTAGTTATTGCTGATATTGCAGATTATGGGTATGATTCAGGGGTATTAATTGCAAATCTTATTGCAGGAACAGCAGTGTTTACTTCTGTAAGCGACTCTTTACCCGGATTTGATAACACTACTTTATTAGAAGGGTGTACTACGGGTCAAATAAAATTGAAAAAACTTTCGATAAGCAATGGTGGATCTTGTTCACTTATTGATAGTTCTAATTGCGCAACAGATTCATTGTGTTACGAGGTTGTTCCAAGTGGCAATGCAATTGAAGGTATTGATTATGTTACATTAGCTGATACCGTTTGCTTTGGAAATGATACTGTACTTTATATTGATATTATTCCAATCGCAGATGGCATTTTTGAACCAGGCATCGATACAATAATTATTGATTTAATTCCGATTGCCGACACAACTAACTGCCCGGGTGCATTAATGCTACAAACCCTTCAGGTGAAATTTTTTTTAGTCGATCAGCAGTTATTTACAATCCCCGATACAATATTATGTTTTGGTCAATCAGTTGACTTAACTACTATCACAAACTTACCAATTGTAGTCTGGTCGCCACCAACAGGCTTGTCTTGTACAAGTTGTTTATCTCCAACTGCTTCACCACCAAATTCAACTTTATATACAGTTACTGCCACTCTCGGAAATTGCTCTTTAACTGAAACGGTGATGGTCAATATTGATTTTCCGCAGCAGATAGTTGCTGCAAATGATACGGCCATGTGTATTAACGATACTGTTCAATTAAATGTAACTGGTGTTACAAATTATGTTTGGGCGCCTGCAGGGTCTCTTTCGAACCCCAATATTCCTAACCCACTCGCCTTTCCAACAGTAACAACAACTTATACAGTAACCGGTTTAAGTCCATGCGGAATTTCATATGATTCTATTGTTGTAACAGTTAATCCACTACCAAATGCCGATGCCTATCCCGATACTTTTATTTGCCCTTATGGAATTACTACTTTGTATGCAAGTGGCGGTACTCAATATTTTTGGTTCAGTAATGGTTTATATCTTGACACAGGAGCTGTAACAATAGTATCGCCTCCCGTAGATTCAACAATTTACATGGTTGTTGTTTACAATGAATTTGGATGCGTTGATACCGCGTACACAGCCGTTGAATTTTTACCGTACCCTAAAGCTTATGCCGGCGAAGATTTAACCATCAACCTGTTTGATAGTGTGCAGGTTTTTGGTTCAGGTGGGGAAACTTATGTTTGGGATCCTGCTTATGGTTTGAGCGATTCAACAGTAAGTAATCCTTGGGCTAGTCCTGAACAATCAACCTTGTATCATGTTGTGGCTACTACTGCCTTTGGTTGTGTTGATGATGATACAGTGTGGGTATTTGTTGATGATAAACCACATGTATATCTTCCTAACGCATTCTCTCCAAATGGAGATGGAATAAATGATTTATTAAAAATTATTTATAGTGGTGTTTTTGATTTAGATGATTTCAGAATTTATAACAGATGGGGTGAAATGGTTTACCGGACCAATGATGTAAAAAAAGGTTGGAATGGTTTATATAAAGGTGAAGCATCTCCGGTTGGAGTTTATGTTTACTACATCGGAGGACACGGATATCGAAATCAAAAAGTTTCGTTGCGTGGAAATGTTACTCTGGTGAAATAGTTGAATTGATAAATCAATTATTAGTAAACCAGCAGAAAAGAATAGGTTTGCTTTTTAAGGTTAAAATAAATTATTGACTCAAGATGATTCTTAATAAGAAATTAATATTCGCTCTATTATTCGCTTTCATTTTTATAAGCACTACTCCTTTAAAAGCACAATTGAATGTAGTAACCGGTGTAACACCCTTGCAACTTGCTCAAGCTTTGGTTGGCCCCGGTGCCACAGTATTAAATCCTGTTTTAACTGGAGCAAATGTTGCCTACGGAACTTTTTCAAATGGAAACTCCACCAATCTCGGAATTGACCACGGAATTATTTTGACATCGGGAAATGCCGTGCTCCCAAATTCTAATACTTCTACTTCCTTTACAGGAGCAAATGGATTACCCGGTGACCCCTTGTTGAGTTTTGCTGGAACTACTTATGATGCTTGTCGATTTGAATTTGATGTAGTTGCATATGATTCAATTTTAACTTTTAATTATGTTTTTGGTTCTGATGAATATACCGAGTTCGTAAATGCCGGAGTAAACGATGCTTTTGGATTTTTTATTTCCGGCCCTGGCATAACTGGTCAGGTAAATATTGCATTAATTCCTTTTACAGCAACGCCTATTACAATTGATGATGTAAACTGTGCATCTGCTGCTTCCGCTTATTATGTATGTAATGAACCAAGTGGCGGTGCTCTTTGTGCTGCAGCGAATTGTGCTTCTGTTACAACAACAGAGTATGATGGATTTACAACTTTATTAACCGCTCAGGCCAATGTAATGCCATGTGATACCTACCATTTGGTACTTGTCATTGCAGATGTTGGCGATGGTGTTTATGATTCGGGTGTTCTTATTGCTAACCTTTTAGTCGGCACTGTTGTATTTCAAACAGTCAGTTATCAAATTCCGAATGCACCATCCAATGCAATTGTTGAAGGATGTACTACCGGTGAAATTGAAGTAAAAAAAACAACCAATAGCGGTCCTTGTGCAGTAATTGATACTACGGGCGGCTGTCAAATAGATACTTTATGTTATCATATAGTAACAAGCGGTAATGCTATTGAAGGAATTGATTATATCGACCTGCCTGATACAGTATGTATTTCAGCTCTTGATAGTGTATTTTATTTAAATATAGTTCCAATCGCCGACGGAATTTTTGAACCTCCTTATGATACAATCATTGTTGATTTATATCCGGTGCTCGATTCATTGGATACAGTTGGATGCTCTGGGGCTTCTGCATTTATCACGCTGCAGGCAATGTTTTTATTAATGGACCCTGTACTGCAGGCAATGCCGGATGATACTATTTGTCAAACCCAATCAATTCCATTAACAGCTAATTCAAATCTTCCAAATATGATTTGGACGCCGGTAAGTTCTTTATCATGTTCCAGTTGTGTATCACCTATTGCCACCCCGCCGGTTACTACTCAATATATTGTTCAAGCCTCATTATCGTCGTGTATTTTGCATGATACTGTTGTAATAACTGTTTCTTCTGTTCCGATAGTAAATGCTGGCCCCGATAAATTTATTTGCCCGGGAGAATCAGTCATGTTGCAAGCTTCAAATGCCGGCACTTATTTGTGGTTAGCCCCAGGAAATGCAACCCTAAGCAGTTCTAACATTCCAAATCCAATTGCTTCGCCTTTGGTTACCACTACTTATGTAGTTGAAGGCAGCGATAATTTATGTGGTACCACTACTGATAATGTTGTTGTATTTATTTATGATTTACCTGATGCAAATGCCTGGCCTGATTCAAGCGTGTGCCCTAACGAATCCGTTCAATTATTTTCTTCCGGTGGAGTTAGTTATACCTGGGTTGGATATTTTTTAAGTGACGATAGTTTGCAAAACCCTTTATCAACTCCCACTTCTTCAACTTCCATATTTACAGTAACTGTTACAGATGTAAATGGTTGTGTAGATACAGCTCAGGTAACATTGCATATATTCGACGAGCCAATTGCAAATGCCGGAAATAATGTTGAGATATTTTTATTTGACAGCACGCAATTAAATGCCGGTGGTGGAGTGCAGTATTCCTGGTCGCCTTCTGCAGGATTAGATAATCCGGGAATTGCCTATCCATGGGCAAGCCCGACGATAACAACTACCTATGTTGTTACTATAGTAACTGCTGATGGTTGTTTTGACACAGACACCATGATTGTAACAGTAAAAGATGAACCAATTGTAAAAATTCCAAACGCATTTACCCCAAATGGTGATGGGCATAATGATTATTTGAAAGTGATCAGGCTCGGTGTTTTTGAAATAGATTACTTAAGAATTTATAACCGATGGGGTGAGTTAGTTTTTGAAAGTCATTCTATTTCCGACTGGTGGGATGGAAAACACAATGGTGAGCCTTGTGAAGTAGGAGTTTATACTTATATAATGCAAGGAGTTGGTTATAATAATGTATTTCTTGAGCGAAAAGGAAATATTACTTTATTGAGATAGTAAAATTTAAATTATAGAGCTCACCGTTTTTTTCAAAAATAACTTGATAAAAATAAAAACGGCCATCGAAAAATGATGGCCGTTTTTTATTGATTCCCTAAATCGTTTATTTTATAATCGAAATTTTTTCTGTTGAATTAAAACTTCCGCTTTTCACATTTATAAAATATAAACCGGAAGAAAGCGATGAAGTATTTATTTCTATTGAATGATTTCCGGCCGATAGTCCATTTTCATACTGGGCAACTATTTTCCCATCCATATCTATTAACCGAACACTGGTATTTGCTGGTTTTTCTGAAAAGTAATTCAATATTAATTTTTCCGATGCCGGATTCGGAAATGCAACAAATTCAAAATGCGATATGTTTATTTCGTTATTAATACCCACCATTACTACACCGCCAGCATCATTAAATCGTTTAGCGAACTCTTGTAAATATTGGTTGGCGATATTTATATCATGAACAATTACATCATTTTCATCATTCCTTGTAAAGCCTGCACCCGACCAATTGCACGAACCGGTAATTACTTGTGGATCTGAAAACTGATCATCGGCATCAATGATTGCATACTTGTGATGCATTAACCATGAGAATTGATTAATCTTTAAATTAGAAACTGTCATTTCGGCTACTAACGCATTATAAACAGATGTAGATGATGCCGTATCCTCTAAAATTCCCTGCGCAAAATAATTTGGATGCGATTGATAATTATCCGCAATTGGGTAAGCTTGTTCTGTTCTTGTAAAACTGAACAGAATAAAGTGAACAGAAGTATTTGCAGTTAAAATTGAATTCTTGATTTTAGTATTCAACCCATCAGACGGGCTGAAATATTGCTCCACCCGTTTGCCTTGTAATACATATTCGTGTGGCGTATTATCCGTTTTATCAGGCCCGAATTTATTGCCGATAAACATTTCATTAAATTCAAGAGTGAATCCTTTTGCCATAGTCTGATCCTGAAAAATGATAATATTTTGTGCATCAACATTCACCTGATCATTAGTAAAATTCATGGAACCGGTCCAAACTATCGGTTCATTCGGATTCGAAGAATTGGCATCAATAATTAAAAATTTGTTATGCATTATTCCGTACGGCAAATTATTCGGCGGGCTCTTTACTTTTTGAATAGCCCCTACAAATGAATTATATGTTGTTGCACTTACTCCGTCGTCACACAAAACACGAACTGAAACTCCGCTAACAGCTGCCTGATTTAATGCTGTAATAATTCCGTTTGCATCATCGATATTATAAATGGCAATATCAATGGTTGAATTTGCTCTGTTGATATATGCTTTTAAAGTATCGGCCGAAATAGCATTTAAATAATGCGCGTAGTTGGACGGTGATGATGCAAATGAAGAATCAGTAGGCCGATTGAAATAGCAAGTAATAGATTGCGATGAAAGTGATTGTGTACCCATTATCTGAATGTATGAGGTAGAAGTATCGCCACCGGAACTGATGGTTATTCCTTTAACATAGTAAAGAGTAGCTGGTGTTAATCCGGTTAAATTGATTGAATGATTTGTTGTTAATGCAGCACTGATTATTTCACTGCCAAGTGCATTTGTCAATCCATATTGAATAATAGTGTTACCTGGGTTTTGCGTTGTAAAACCAACTGTAAATCCGTTGGTAAGAATATTGGTTTGTTGTAAAATAGTTGTGAGTACCGGTGGATTTCCAACCTGAATAATATCTGTTAAATCTCTTGGCTGTAACTGATATGTGCTCATAAATTGCCCCATAATTCCAACAATTCCAACGGTGCTTGTTGGCACAATTGTACTTAACAAATTTCCTGAGTAACCTGAATTTAACCTGACATCGCCATTGTTAGACCCATCAGTAATAAAGGTTGTGGCATTGGCATTAAATGTTCCGGTTGAAGTAAAATTAACCGCATTAATCTGCACAAGTTGTCCTTCATATTGTTCCAGGTAAGCAGTTGGAATTGTTAAAATTACTGGTGGATGAATTACATTACCACTGGTAATTACTGAAAAACTTGTTACTGCTATTTCCATTAAGTTCTGATAGGGTGCAATAGTTCCAATGGCTTCAATGCTATCGCCTCTGAGAATTGATGAAAGTGACCCGCTGTAAAGTGCAATACCTGCAGTACCATCTTGAATATATCGTAATGACCCGCCAAATTCTGAACCATTAGATACAATCCCTCTGATTGTTACAGAAGTGCCAGTTGCGTAAGTTCGTGCTGTTGCAATAGAAACCAACTGTGCCTTGCTTTCAGTAAATAAGACAAAGGTTAGTACTAGCGATATTAGGTATTTCATGATTCTGTTTTTTTTACGACGACAAATGTATATGAAAGATGTTCCGAAGGCATTAAAATATTGATGGCAATTTAAAACGGCAAATTGCTATTAAAATAATGTTATGAAATTTTAAATTAATGATTTTCCAGAACAAGTTTTTATCATAATTGCAGGCTTAACAACATAGAAACATAATCGGCATTTGCCCAATGTGTAGTTAAAAAAACGCCGGCTTTTATTTTACGCCATTTGTGTTGACCAAAACTATATATCGTGCGATTCACTCCAAGTTTTTGATACATATTGGTGCCTGAAAGTTGTGTTTTCTTTATCTGATAGGCCATTAGCATGGTAAATGAAACCTGTCCCCAATCCATTTCATCCTGAATAAATGGCGCAATAACCAGTGATTGCATTTTGTAGTTGACCCCAATATTTTGTTCCTGCAAAAAATGGAAATTAGCCAAGCTGAAAAAAGTTTCTACCCCAAATGAAAAGATATTCCATCCACCAAAATATTTTCCAACGCTTGTTTCATTAATTAATATTGGAAAGATGGGTCCATCGGGAATAAAAACTTCGTACAAACCAACGCCGCCCCGCATAGTAAACACTATTGATTTTCTTTTTTTTGTATTCAGTGAATCCGGCGCAAACACAACTTTATTCAAAGCAGCAAACGAATATTGTATGCCTAAATCAAATGTTGGGATATTGATTCCGAGATTGGGTAATCGAACATCGCCGGTTGATGAATGGGTGATAGAAGTTCCAATAACCAACATTGTTTTTGAACCTGCTTTATATTTTAACCGCAATGCTGCCGTTGAGGAATTATTTATCGATGATGCGATTACATTATTTGACGGATTGAGAAGCACATCATAATGTTTTGTCAGCCAGGTTAAGCCAACACCGCCCTTCAACCACAATTGAATTTTTTTATGCTCGAATAACCGGAACTGAATATTCGGAATCAAATAATAAGCTTCGCCCAAAATATCTTTATTACCAAAATAGGTATATCCTGCTGCTAACCCCCATGCCGGATCATTCAACATCCGCTGCCAATCTTTTGCGCCCCTGCTCTGCCAGGTTAAATTAATTTCTGATGAAAATGAGTTTTGAATCACTGCCGGTTTGAAGTTGCTCGTATGCTTTAAAATTTTTCCATACTTAAACAAAGGTTCCAATTGAAATTGATATTCATGCATTTTTACATTTTGCGCAATGGAAACTGCAGGAATCAAAAATAAAATTGCCGGAATAAAAACAGAAAAAATAAATTTCATTTTCAACGAAAGTAATTGAATAAGTAGCTGCATCAACTGTTTGCGTTTATTTTTGAGCAATGCCTTTGAAGCTAAAAATAGTATGTGCAATGCTTTGTTTAATATGTTCAATAATGAATCATTCTTTTGCACAACAATATGAAATTTCGCTTCCCGAAAAAAGGGAATACAGTGCAAATCGTTTTGAAGTGATTGGTACAAACTCTGATGGAATAGTGACCCTGTCGGCCGGAAAATCAACACATGCGGTATCCTTATTTTCTTTTAATTTAAAATTGAAATGGAAAAAACAAATTGCTTTAAAAGAATTTGGATTTATAAACTTGGGTAAAATAATTTTAACAGAAGATTCAGCCATCGTTTTTTTCACCGTACAATCACGCGGAATTACTTTGTTGAAAGCAGCAAAAGTAAATTTGCAATTAAATATTATCCGGCCGGCCATCATTCTGGATACACTCAGTACTTCCACCCTAATAGCAGTCCCCAAATTGAATTATTCGATTTCGTACTACAAAAAGAAATTTCTGGTTTATTACGAAGATATCAATACCATTGACCGCCGAAAACTACATGCAATTTGCATTGATGAATGGCTAAATGTGAAGTGGAAAATTAATTATCAAGCAAGCCAGTTCATTGAACCGGAAACAATAACCGCATATGTAGATGATTCAGTAAATGCGTGGTTTTTAATTGGAGAAAATCAAGTCAAAAATTTTCATAATGATTTTCCATACAACAAATTAATGATGTTAAGTTACCACGCTCTCAACAATGAATTTACAACAACAATCACCGAAGAAAATGGTTTAATCTTATCACGGCCAATTCTGAAGCTTGACTTCAGCAACCGGCAAATCATCATCTGCGGCTTGTATTCTTCATCGCCGGGAATCAGTTCGAACGGTGTTTATGTTAACCGGTATTACATTGACGGAATGCTGAAAAGTCAAAAAACTATTCCTTTTTCATCCGACTTATTATCGAATTTATCAGGCAATATACCTCCCAAACGAAATGACGGGTTTAATTTTTTTCACTCATCAGATTTAATAATTAAAAATGATGGCGGTTTAATTTTTTTAACCGAATCTTATACCGTTTCAACAGAAGCGTTTAACTCCGTTTCAGGATATGGAAATTTTGGCGGCAGTTCGTCACTTACAGTCAGTTATTTTCATTTCGACCAAATTATTGCCTTATCATTTTCTAATACTGATAGTGTACTTTGGAATCAGGTGTTACATAAAAAACAACAAACCGAAGGCGATGGCGGAATTTTTTCTTCCTATTATTTAATGGTGGCCCCATCGTCGCTTGTTTTTATTTATAATGATTTTTCATCGGGCACTAATTTTCTTTCCGCATTTAAATTAAATCATGATGGAAAAGTAGATCGTACCGAAATATTTAATGCCGATAAAAAAGGATTACTTCCGGTTTCTAAATCAGGAAAACAAATTTCGCCAGACACCGTGGTTGTCCCGAGTTTGAAAAAGGGCTATTTACAATTCTTAAAACTTACCTTCTGATAAATTTTGTTGCAGCTTTATAAATCCAATCATCCGTTAATTGTAGTTCTTGTATTAGCTGCGGTATGCCTGCTTCACACCTTTACCTTTATTCATCCTGTTTCATACGCTGATGATTTGGTAAATCCATTGAGCGGTGCATTAATGTATAGCCTCAACTTAATACCAGTAAATTTAATGTTAGTGCAAAACAGCGCTGCCGTTTTGGTCTTATTCGCTCAGGCACTTTACTTCAATTCAATTATTGATAGGCATAAAATAGTAGCTAAGGGCAATTACCTCGGGGCCTATATTTTTATTTTACTGTCAAGTATGTTCCAAAATTTTCTATTTCTTTCGCCGGCGCTAATCGCCAATATTTTTTTTCTTATTGAAATTGATTTACTCTTTTCCATTTATAAAAAAGAAAAAGTCAGTAGTCAGATTTTTGATTTGGGTTTTGTTATTTCCATTGCTTCCCTTTTTTATTTCCCGGCCATCGCCTTTCTTTTATTTCTTTTTATTGGCTTATTAATTCTTCGCCCGTTTAAAATTGGTGAGTGGTTAGTGCTTTTAATTGGAGCCATAGTTCCGTACTTTCTTTCCTTTGTTTATTTTATGTGGTTCGATTTGTTGCCCGAGTTTTTTGAAAATATTACTTTCAGAAAAGTAATGAATGAAGAATTTGATTTTGTAACCAATACGCAGATTATTATTATTTCAATTGTTGTGTTGGTGTCACTTTTATGGAGTTTAGTAAAAATTCAACAAAACTATTTTAAAGCGCTGGTGCAAATCAGAAATTATTTTGCCGTACTCCTGTTATTTTCTTTGTTTGGATTTCCTTCGGTGTTTTTACAATCCAATATCAAAGTTGAAAATTTTATTTGGTTGGTAATTCCTGTGGCCACTGCCTTAAGTTATGCATTGCCCATGATAAAAAAGTGGTGGGTGGCTGAAATTTTCCATTTAACCCTACTTTTGTTCATTATTTATTTTCAATATGAAAGTCAGCTAAATTTGTTTCAATAAAAATCCACTCAAAAAAATAAAGTGTCATGAAAAAACTTTTTGCTTTTCTTCTTTTTTTAAATTTTTTAGTCGTAAAAAATACTGTTGCCCAAACCATTAATCCATCTCGCTGGAGTTTTACTGCCGAAGATTTAGGTGGCGGTCAATTCAATATCATGATTTCGTGTTACATGGATGATGGCTGGCATATTTTTTCGCAAGACTATGTTGGAATTTCAGTTCCGGCATCTTTAACGCTGGAAAAAAATGATGCATTTGAAGTAGTTGGTAAAATGCAGGAACAAGGAGAATTAATTAAAGAAGAAATTGATTTGGGAGGCGAAAAAGAAATTTCAATGTACTATAAACACAGAGTGGTGTTTGTTCAAACAATTAAATTATTAAAACAAAATGCAGTAATAAAGGGAGGCATAGAATATATGCTGTGCAAAGAAGTTTGTGTGCCTCCGTCCACTTTCGAGTTTGAAATTAAACTGCCGCTTTTAAAGTGATAAAACTGAACAGCCGCTTTTATTTTCTTGTTAATCCATTCAATGCATGCAGTTAACCTCATTTACTTTAAACAATTCGACTTTTACAAATCAGCCAATTGCCGCTGGCCGAATTTCAACGAACCGAAAAACAATTTTTACTTTTGCCTGCTCGTTAAATTTTAATAAACAATAAAACATTTTTGAACACATGAAATTTGGTGTAGTGATTTTTCCGGGTTCCAATTGCGACCATGATGTAATTCATGTATTGGAAAATGTGTTGCAGCACGAAGTAAAAACTTTGTGGCACAAAGACAAGGAACTCGAAGGTTTTGAATCGCAAGATTGCATCATTCTTCCGGGTGGATTTTCATATGGCGATTATTTGCGCTCCGGTGCCATTGCCCGGTTTTCTCCAATCATGGATGCCGTAATTTCATTTGCCAACAGCGGTGGCTTTGTACTTGGAATTTGTAACGGCTTTCAGATTTTATGCGAAGCAGGATTGTTGCCCGGAGTATTGATGCGCAACAGCAACCGGAATTTTATTTGCAAAAATGTTTTTATTAAAGCTGTTCATAATGATTCAGCAATTACTGCCGATCTGGATTTAAACAAAGCATACAAAATTCCTATTGCTCACGCCGAAGGAAATTATTTTGTTGATGCAAAACAACTTTCACGATTGAACGAAAACGGGCAAATCCTTTTTCGATATTGCGATGAAAATGCAAAAGTGAATGATGATGCTAATCCGAATGGTGCATTGGAAAACATTGCCGGAATTACCAATGCTGCAAAAAATGTTTTCGGCATGATGCCGCATCCCGAGCGAGCCGCCGAATCTGTTTTAGGCAATACCGATGGAATAGAATTGTTCCGTTCATTAATGTCTTATGCCGGAAAAATGGAAGTGGATGTGATGGATGATTTATTAAAATAATTTTTTTCTAAAACCGATATTGTTAACGAATGAAATCATTCAAACTCTTTCTATTTTTTCTTTTAGCTTTTTCTGGAATTTCTTCGGCTCAAATGCTCGACCCAGCACATTGGTCGCACACAGTTAAAGATTTAGGCGAAGGAGAATTTGATATATCCATTACAGTAAACCTTGATGAAGACTGGCATGTGTTTTCAAGCACTTATGTCGGCATTTCCATTCCGGTATCATTATCTTTTGAAAACAATAAAAATTTTAAAGTAGTTGGAAAAATAAGAGAGAAAGGAACACTCGAAAAAGAATATGTTAAAGAGTTAGATGAAACGCTGTTGTATTATAAACACAAGGCAGTATTCACCCAGAAAATAAAATTACTGAGCCCTGACGCAATTGTAAAAGGCAGTTTAGAGTACCAGGTTTGTAAAGAAGTTTGTTTGATGCCCACCACTTATGATTTCGAATTGAAACTTCATTCAAATGATGTAGCGATAACTAAAATTGAAACAGATTCATCAAAATCAAAAACTGATACTGCAAAAGTTGATACTGCAATTTCACAAATAAATAATTCATCAGAAGATTCAACTACCACTTCCGATTTTAACAAACAATTTCTTCAACCCAACGACGGCGTTTGCGGTTGGGAAATATTTTTTGGTGGTTTTATCGGTGGGCTTTTAGCCTTACTTACTCCCTGTGTTTTTCCAATGATACCGTTAACGGTAAGCTTTTTCACAAAAAGATCAAAAGACAAACGAACAGGAATTACCAATGCATTAATATATGCTTTATCAATAATCGTAATTTATGTTTTGCTAGGATTCACCATTACAAAACTGCTGGGTTCCGATGCGCTGAATGACATGGCGAGCAATGTGTATTTCAACATGGGCTTCTTTATCATCTTCGTCATATTCGCAATTTCTTTTTTCGGTGCGTTTGAAATTACACTGCCAAGTTCGTGGGTAAATAAATCGGAAAGCATGAGCGACCGTGGAGGCCTGATTGGAATATTTTTCATGGCCTTCACACTCGCACTGGTTTCTTTTTCCTGCACCGGCCCTATCATTGGTTCACTGTTAGTGCAAGCCGCTGTTGGCGGAAATGATACTTGTCCGCTCATTGGAATGTTTGGATTTTCATTGGCACTTGCATTACCATTCGGGTTGTTTTCACTTTTTCCGGGATGGTTAAATTCATTACCGAAATCCGGTGGCTGGTTAAACTCGGTGAAAGTTGTTTTAGGATTTCTTGAGTTAGCATTAGCCCTTAAATTTTTATCGAATGTTGATCTTGCTTATCACTGGCACATTTTAGACCGCGAAGTATTTCTGGTTTTATGGATTGTGATTTTCGCTTTACTCGGATTTTATTTACTCGGTAAATTAAAATTTTCGCACGACAGTGATATTCATTATGTAAGCATTCCACGATTATTTTTTGCCATTGCTTCTCTTTCATTTGCATTATACATGGTACCGGGTTTATGGGGCGCGCCTTTAAAAGCCATCAGCGCATTTGCACCGCCACAAGCCACTCAGGATTTTGATTTAAACAGATTATTAATTGAAGGAGGTTCAAATACTTCAACACATTCAGCAAAGAAAAAAAAGTACGACGATGTGTTTCACATGCCGCATGGCATTGATGGATATTTTGATTATGAAGAAGGAATTCAGGTGGCGAAAGATTTAGGCAAACCAATAATGCTCGATTTTACCGGATGGTCTTGTGTGAATTGCCGAAAGATGGAAGCATCGGTTTGGAGCGAAGCCGGAGTGTTAAAACGAATGAAAGAAAATTATGTAGTCATCAGCATGTTTGTAGATGACAAAACAAAATTGCCTGAAGAACAACAATACATTTCTGAATTCAGCGGTAAGAAAATAAAAACATTAGGCAACTGGTACAGTGATATTCAAGCATCAAATTATCAAACCAACACACAGCCGTTTTATGTACTGCTTGATCACGATAAAAAATTATTGAATGCTCCCCGCAGTTATGATGAAGATATTACTGCCTATGAAAAATGGCTCGATAGCGGAGCAGAAGAATTTAAAAAGCGAAAGGCAAGTAATACAAAATAACACAGCCCAGCAGCGCTTCTTTTATTTTATTAAATAATATTGTTTAAAAAATCTTTCTTATAAAGATTAATACTTACTTGGTGATTCAGCAAAATTTAATATCGCTGTAATCTGTATTTGTTTATCTTTTTATTGATTTAAGTGAAGCATACGAGGTATAACAACTTATCGGAAACAGTGATGATTTTATGTGAAAACAGCCAATTAATAAAATACTTTTCTTCGCTAGAATAATTATGCTATAAACATTTAGAACTTTATGTTTGCCCACTCTTAAATTAACCAGAATTATTTGAAACTGATTTCACTGTTTTTATTTATTGCAGTAATAGCCCTTAATAATGTTTCGGCTCAAAGCATTTCAGTTGATATTATCCAACAGGGAAAATCATTTGACGATTCGGCCTATTACGACATTTTAAAAATTGATTCCGAAAACTATTGGTTAACCGGTAAGTATGGAATTATCAGCAATTACAATATTAAAGGCGCTATTACACCGGTAATTTACCCAACCTTGCATCGCGATATTTATAACATCGATAGGTTTGACGAAAACAATTTAATTGCCTGTGCTGATAAAGGCACCGTGTATTTTTACAATACATTAACCAATAACTGGCGCTCAACACAAATCAAAGGATTTGAAAATTCGTGCTTTTACAACATTACCGTGCTCGATAATAAGTCGGCCTTAATTTGTGGTGGCCGGTCAGCCATTGCCCATTCTAAAAAAGCCATTCCAAGTGGATTTATTATTAAAACTACTGATGGTGGCCAAACCTGGACAAAAGTTTACTCCGCTGCATTTAAAATGGTTTGGTCGCTCAACTATAATAGTAAAACCAATGAGGTAGCGGCTCTTATTTATTTTCCGAACCACACCAGTTTATTTTTATCAACTGATTTTGGTTCAACATGGAATAAAAAAGAAAAAACAGGCGTTGGAATATTTTATGATTTAGAATTTGACGAGAACAATAATGCGGTTTGTTATGGAGGAAAAATTAATGGAAGTGGCAAATTAAAATATGGAAATAGTGAGGAAATAAAATTTGAACAAGTAGGATTGATTTGGTCAAAAACCATTTCAGGCAATTTTAAAATTATGACAGCCTGTGACGGCAATATTTTATTTTCAGCCAATAGCGAAAACTGGAAAATGATTCATACTGAACTAGCCGCTAAATTCAGTTTATATAAAGCCGAATTTATTTCGCTCGACAAAGCGATAGTGGTTGGCAGCGGAAAAACCATTCTGGTGCTAACGATAAATGAACAATACTCGCTCGAATAAATTAAATGTTTTTTTTATTTCTACCGGCAATGTTTAGCCGGAATTATTTTTTATCCCCATTCATTTTTTTCTGAAAGCGATAAGTATAAAACAAAGCACTGCGAAATCAATGCGGTTGTATACGCATCTGATTTGAAAAATAAACATTTACGCACTACAGTACCCCCCGAAAAAAACACGCCACCTTCCCAGTAACTCTCGGTCTCCGATTCAATTTTAGTATTCAGTAAATAATTTATCGCAGCTTCAATTTCGCTTTTGGTGTTATATAATTTAAAGTTTCCGGCATTTAATAGAGCCGAAAGCGCATAGGCTGTCGATTGAATTTTGTCTTTATCATTCACAATTTTTTTACTTTCAAATGATCCGTCTGAAAGTTGCTGGCTTTTCAAATCGAGAATTAAAGAATCTATTGAAGGCAATAAAGCCGAAGCGCCGGCATTAAATGCTTTTGCCACCGCATGATGTAAATGAAACCGATTGGGATAATAAATGGCGGCGCTTCCAAATTTTTTTCGCATAATTTTTCTGTGTATGAAAGCAACAACCTGTTTATAGTTTCCTGAATCGGATAATTCACTATTAGCAGCTAAAAATGAAAGAATGTTCGCATTCACTATGGCATCCACATCATTTGTTCCATACGGCATGTAGGGTGTGTATGCTTTTGGAAAGCACTCGCTTATTGGCAGAAAAAAAATTAAGTTGTGAAAAAAAGTAGTAATGATAGATTTTGGCCATAACCGATTTTCATTTCCAAGCCAGGTTAAGTAAGCCCCCGAATTACTTTTATCAGCACGATTATAATTGTACCAATGAAAGTTTTTACGGTTTAAATCTATATACCGGTTTAATTCAGGAGCCAATGACATTAAATTTTCGCGATGATGAATTTTATTTTGCAACCACGCAGCCATATATCCTTCAGCTGTATCATCGGCATCATCCATTATGTTGGCTGCCTTGCGCATAAAATTCGATTTTAAATAAAAAGTAGTGGGCCGGCGCACAAGGGGTTTAATGCCTTGTTTGTTTTTACGATTCAAATTAGAAGGCAGTTTATGCCAGAAATTAAATGTGGTGCTGTCGCGAAAAACCAAAGTGGCAGTATATGCCAACTGAAGTGTGGGATAGATATATTTATAATTTACTGAATCGGCCAAATAAATTTTTGCCAGAAGATTATGAATTCCTACTGTGGTAAAACAATTCTGGTCATCATAATCTTTTGGTTTTCCAAGCAGTGGAAATGGAAGCGAAAGACCCATGTTGCTATGCCATTCGCCTATGAAATTATAACTCTTTGTTTCTTTATATTGATGATTGATAATGTAGGTAAGCGACTTTTTTATAATTGATTTTAATGAATCGGGTTGAATGGTTTGCGCAAACACCGATTGATGTAAAAAAATAAAACCGATAATAAACGCGCAGAAATTTATTCGAAACAACACTTATTTGATTTGGAAATTATGCCGGCAAAAATAACCGCCACCGACAATTGAATTATTCAATTTTTCTTTCGCGATGCAACAAAGGAATGTTTTCTTGCTTGGCTATGCTTTCAGAAAGCAGTGCGCCTTCCATGCTGAAATTCCAGGTAAATAAATTTTTTATCGGATGGTCGATGCGGATTTTTTGAATGGCTTCG
The DNA here is from genome assembly GCA_945903305.1 of Chitinophaga pinensis. Lineage (GTDB taxonomy): Bacteria > Bacteroidota > Bacteroidia > Chitinophagales > UBA10324 > UBA10324. Next base: position 20,979 of record CAMDOA010000008.1, on the reverse strand, counting down.
AGTGCAATTTTTTTTGCCAAACCTTTTCTTCTGAATTGAGGCAGTACTAATGCGGAACACAGGTACAGCGAATCGTATTTAATATTCAACGGCGTTTTATTCAGCAACTCACTTTCCGAAATTTTTTCTACGATAAAATCATTCATCAATTCGGCAATTGTTGGAATCAGAAGTATCCAAACTACAGGTCCATCACTTTCATTCTGTTCTGAAAGAGTTGCCGGATGTAATTGCTCGAGTTGTTTAATTACATCTTCGTTTACATCCAATTGATTCGGATCGTTGTGCGCAGCGAATGTTTCCACTGCAAGATTTATCATTCGCTCAAAATTTGATGTTGGCATCTATGAATTTAAAATACTTGTGGCTGCATAATGTGCTGTTGAAAAACATCCCTGCAATAAATAACCGCCGGTTGGTGCATCCCAGTCCAGCATTTCGCCAATGAAAATGATGTTTGGAAATTTTTTTAACGAGAAATCTTCATTCAGTTCATCCAGTGCAATTCCACCAACGGTTGAAATGGATTCTTCAATTGGTCGCAACGAAGTTATTGGTACGGGTAAATTTTTTATGGAAGAAATAAAAGATTCCGGTTGAATAAAAATTTCTTTCGAAGTGAATTGTTTAACCAAAGCCAACTGAACTTCATTCAGATTAAAAACCGTTTTATAATTTTTAGTTGGAATGTTTTCGCCGGATAATTTATTTTTCAATTGAATAATTGAATTGGCTGGTTTAAAATCGATTTGAATGATTGGCGTTAAATTTTTTGAAATCATTTTTCTCACTTCAGCTATTATTGGATAAACCGCATTTCCCTCCAAACCATAATGTGTAATCAGCGCTTCGCCCTTAATGGTAAAATCATTTATTGAAATAGAAATATTTTTTAATGGAGTACCTGCATATTTTGATTTGAACTCTTCAGTCCACTCCACATTTACTCCGCAGTTGCTCGATTGAAATGGAATTGTTTTTATTCCGATTTTATCAAATTCATTTCGCCATGTTTCATTCGAACCTGTAACTGACCACGATGCACCGCCCAATGAAAAAATGTAATAATCTGCTTTCGGAGCAGTTTCATTTTCATTGTTTTTAAAGACTGGACTGTTTTCAGAATTGAACGAAATAAATTCCTGTTCAAAATGAAACAGAACTTTTTGTTGTGCTAATTTCTCTTTAATTTTCTGCAGCACTTCAATGGGTTTTATTCCAACAGCAGGAAACACTCTTCCGCTTGAACCTACATAAGTTGGTATGCCCATTTCCAACAACCAGTTTCTTGTAGCATCAGAATCGAAAGATGAAATTGCTTTTCTTAAAAATCCGTTTGGCAAAAATTTATTTAATAATTCATCTCCAGTTGCGCTGTTCGTAATGTTAAATCCTCCATTTCCTGCAACTAAAAATTTTCGTCCCGCTGTTTTTCCTTTCTCATAAATATGTACTTCACAAAACGAACTCAATACATCAGCAGCCATTAAGCCTGCTGCGCCTCCTCCAATAATGATTATTTTTTTTCGATTGATAAAAATGAATTCTGTTGTGTAAACATACTTTGTTAATTATTGAAAGTGTGTTCGGTCTAAGCAAGGTTACTCCAATCAGAACCCTGAGGGGTTTTGTGTTTAATTTATTATCCATAACAACACCGGCTTCTCAGATGATTTTAACAAATCATCAAGCTTCAACATAAAATTATTTGAAACAGCAGGGCATCCCCAGCTTTCAGCAGAACCTTTCGGATAAATTTCTTCGTCAGTAACTGCTTCCCAAGAATGCAATACAATGGTTCGCTTGAGTGCATTTGAGTTGGAAGAATCTAAACCATAAAGCAAGTACTTAATATGAATTCCCCACTGACTGTAACCTCTGTCGGCAACTTTGTATTTTCCCAATGATGAACAATGACTTTCGCAGGTGTTGCTGAATTGAGGAGTAATTCGGGTATCATCGCCAATCCATCCATTATTACCGCAACCGTGTGTTACCAGTGCTTTATGAATAACACTATCGTGCGAAAAACTGAAAATCATAAAACGATTTTTTCCGGAGTGAATACGCATATCAATCAGGAAATAAAATTCAGTGTTGAAATTATTTTTTTTGCAATACGACAGCGCTTCCGGGCTCAGCGTTTTTACTTCAGAAGAATCAGGAGAAGAAGTTATTTCAACAGCAATATTTCCATTGCATGAACTCAGGAATAGTAGCTGAAAACAAAGGAGCAAAATGTTTTTTCCGCTTAAGCGAATAAGCATCGTTTTTATTTCAAAGAGTTTCATGTGGTTGTTTCTGAAACAACTAAACGAATACAATCCATACTAATTGTTAAGCGCAACAACAATAAAAAACAAAGTGGATTTTACACCCCTCTGTCTTTACAAATTTTATTCAGCCACTTCACCATCAGAAAAATAATGAAGGCAGTTGTAAGAGCTAAACAACAATTGACTAAGAAGAAATTGTACTTGCTTTCGTAACCGTCCCACATGGATGCAAGCACACCGCTGAATTTTACACCAAGCGAAATGGATAAAAACCAACCGCCCATCATCAGTGCGGTTAATCGTTGCGGACTCAGTTTCGAAACCAGTGACAATGCCATTGGACTTAAACATAATTCACCGAAAGTGATGACACAGTAACTTCCAACGAGCCACATCATGGAACTTTTTTCCATTCCGTTGTTTGAATAAATGGCGGCGGCAATCATCACCACCATTGACAATGCAGTAATAAACAAACCGAAAAATATTTTCCATGGAGTAGTTGGTTCTTTCTTTCTTCTTCGTAAAAACGAAAAGAAAGCAATGACAACCGGAGTGAGCATGACCACAAAAAAAGGATTGACCGATTGAAATATTTCGGTGGAAATTAAGTTGACCGATTCGCCTTCGGCAGGTTTTTCTGATGCAGGAATATTTTTGAAATATGCCGGATAATCAAGCGTTTTAATAATTTTTCCGTCTGAATCCTTCTGCACCCTGAACTGTTCATCCATCAGGTTTACCGAATCCAATTTCATTTCAACGGTTTGCACCATGCCTAAAGTTTTTGCAGGGGCTTCAAATTGTTCGATGATATTTCTGTTGGTATAATTCTCAGCCCAGATGGTAAGTGCTGTTCCGTTTTGTTTGAACACCGCCCAGAAAATGATTGATACTGCAAACACCGCCATCAATGCCGATAATGGTTTGCGGTCCTCGGCATTGGAGCGGATTAACAACGAAGCATAAAATGCAACAACCGGAATGGCTCCGAAAATAAATGCGTCTGTTGAATCGCTTCCGAAAATATTACCCGGCAGTATCCATCCGATGTATCCGACAATTAACGCAGGTAACAACACGATACCGAAAATTTTTCCAATCGACATGTCTTCGGGCTTGGTGGGTTTTATTACATCAGCATGTTTGTAATGTTTGTTTCCCATCCAAAAAATTATAACCCCTACAAACATTCCGATTCCGGCGGCGGCAAAAGCATATCCCCACGAAAAATTATTTCGTAAGTAGGCAGCAAAAAAATTGCAGATGAAGGCGCCGATATTGATGCCCATATAAAAAATATTGTACCCCGAATCTTTAAGCGACCGGTATTTTTCATCGTTGTACACATTGCCAAGAATGGTGGAAATATTGGGTTTGAAAAACCCATTGCCAATGATGATTAACAATAGAGAAATGTAAAAAGCAGGAAGCCCTGGCAATGCCAAACCACAATAACCGCAACCCATTAATATGCCGCCGATGGTAATTGATAATCGGTAGCCCATGATTCTATCAGCCAACAATCCGCCAATGAACGGAGTGAGGTAAACCAGTGCAATGAAGGTTCCGAAAACATCGGATGCTTCTTTTCGCTCGAAACCCATTCCGCCTTTTTCAGAATCGTTCATGTACAAAAAGAAAATGCCGAGCATTAAGTAAAATCCGAATCGCTCCCACATTTCAGAGAGGAAGAGGAAGGGTAGTGCTTTGGGGTGTTTCATGGTTTTCAGGAATTGAAATTATTTCGAGGGCTGAAACATAAATAAATTTTTGGGAGTTTGCGAAATTGGAGTTGGAGAAAAAAATATAAGGCGAGATAAGATGGCGAGCCGAGAGAGAGAGATAAAATAGAAACACATAGTACGGATTACAGTAACCCTTCTAAAACAATATCTTTAATCGGTGCTCGATATTTTTTTTGCCGAGACAGAATCAAAAGTTCTCTCTTCCTGTATAAATTTACAATCCTAAAAAAAATTTGTCATGAAATATATTTTGGTTGTTGCGTTTAGTTTTTTGGTTCGTTGTTCAAATGCACAGAGTGTTGCTGATGTATTTTCAATCTATCCGATTGGTGAATCAACCGTTGAAATTTATTTTCCATCGAAGCCAGATGAGGTGTATGTTGATTATTCTCCGGATAGTTCGGTGGTTTATACTGTAGAGTGTACGGATGTATCAACCGGTCAGGATTTTCAGTTTGGCGCCATTGTAGTAAACCTGAAAGATGTGGTTGATGCCGCAGACAGCGAGGAGTTGCTGATTAATTATTTAGATTTTTTGAAAGAGTCCTTCGGTATAAAATCTGCGACCGGATATGGTAAGGGGCATAAACTACCGACCCATGCAACCGCAACCGGTGTGATAGACAATTGGGAAGATGAAGACGGTGAAAAATGGGAGGTAAGCGGATGGATTGCCAAAAACACGATTGTTGTTTTGTTTGAATACGGACCAGATGAATATCCGAACCGAAAGACGATAGATTTTTTTATGAATGGCGTGCGATTTTCAGGCGATTGATATTCAACAGGAACAAAAATATTTTACCCAGTATTATTTATCTCTCTAAGCGATTAAAGTAAAATGAACCATTAAGATTTTTTTGAAGCTTTGATCACCCGTGACTTTGTGTCAAGAGTTTATTTCAATGCAAAAGGTTTTGTAAAGGGTGCTTATTTACATTTCTTCGTTCTGAAATACAAATTTCAGTAGCGCTTCAAAGTCTATATTTGGCCACTCATTTTATTCAGCTGCATGATCAAACAATTTTTTTTCTTTTTCTCCCTCACATTTTTATTAATAAATAATTCGGTTGCACAAATGCCCAAGGGCGGTTTTGGCAAGCAAATGAATGTGGGGCGTTTTTATGGAAGAGTGATTGATGCAACCACAAAAAGGGGCATCGAATTCGCTTCTGTGCAATTAACACAAAACCGGATGGATACGGTTACAAAATTACTGAAAGATGTCATTGTATCGGGACAGTTAACCAAGGCAAACGGCGATTTCAGTTTAGAAAATTTGCCGGTGATAGGCGAATACAAATTACAAATCACAGCAATGGGATATGGATTGCACGAAAAAAAATTATCGTTCACTATAAAAATGGGTCAGGGAAATATGCAGATGATGAATGCGGTGGACAAGGACCTTGGAAATATTTCATTAACCATCACAGCAGTTAATTTAAATGAAGTGGTGGTTACAAATGAAACAGGTGTATTCGAAATGAAAATTGACAAGAAGGTTTACAATGTTGGAAAAGACGCATCCAACGCTGGAGGAACTGCAGAAGATGTTTTGAAAAAAGTGCCTTCGATAAATGTGGACATTGATGGAAATGTAACCATGCGAAATGCCGCGCCGCAAATTATGGTGGATGGTCGCCCTTCCACATTATCCATTGATCAGATTCCAGCAGATGCCATTGAAACCATTGAAGTAATTTCAAACCCATCGGCAAAGTTTGATGCGAGTGGTGGCGGTGGTGGCATATTAAATATTGTGTTAAAGAAAAACCGCAAGCCCGGATACAATGGAAACATTCGGACCGGCATTGATTCGCGATTAAAATTTAACAGCGGAGGCGAGTTGAACAACCGGCAGGGAAAAGTGAATATGTTTTTGAGCGGCATGTTCAATCAGCGCAAATCCATTGTAAACGGAAACACAGAACGGTCTTATAATTTAGGTGTTCCTGATATTAATCTTTTGCAAACCGATACATCAACCACCATAGGATTTATGGCGCACACCCGTGGTGGTTTCGATTGGTTTTTAAATAACCGAAACACACTCACAGTTTTTGGTTCTTACAACAGGGGTTCGTTTAACCCTGAAAGCAATTTGTTTTCAGTAACCGATTCGGTTTATTCTGATTCTACCGTAACTACTTCTTCCTTCAGAAATTCTGAAACTTCGCGCGATTTTCAAAACATAGGAGCAGGCATTTCATTCAAACACATTTATGCCAAGGAGGGGAAATATTGGTCGGGCGATATAAATTTTAATCAAAGCAACTCGACCAACACAGGCGATTTTCAAACCCGATATTTTAATGCAGCCGGAATTTCTATTGCCAATAAAATGCTTCAGAAACAAAACACAATAGGAGATGTACAATTTCTTACTGCGCAAACTGATTTTGTAAATCCGCTTACCGATAAAATAAAAATTGAAGCAGGATTGCGTGCTGCATTGCGACAGTATAACAGCAACTCTGAAAATTCAATTTACAATTACGACAGCAGCGAGTACCAGATTATTCCGGCATATGCCAACGATTATAAGTACACCGATCAGGTTTATGCGGGTTACTTCACATTCACCAATCAGATAAAAAAATTCGGATACCAACTCGGACTTCGCGCCGAGCGCTCTGTTTATACAGGCGAAATAACCAGCAACGACACAATGTATAATCAAACCTATCCGGTCAGTTTATTTCCAAGTGGATTTATGAGTTACAAGCTGAATGACGATAATAGTTTTCAGTTTAATTACTCTCGCAAAATAAATCGCCCCACTTTTTTTCAGTTGCTTCCCTATATTGATTATACCGATTCGCTCAACCTCACCCGCGGAAATCCTGATTTAAAACCTGAGTTTGTTAATTCGTTTGAAGCCAACTATCAAAAAATATTCGACCGCAAAAACAACATGCTCATTTCGGTTTATTATAAAAACACCACAGGTATTATTACCAACTACCAGGTGTTTGAATTCAATACAGTATTAAATCGCGGAGCCATAATTTCCACATATGCCAATGCCAATTCAAGCTATGCTTACGGAGTTGAACTCACCACACAAAACGCTATTACAAAATGGTTCGATTTATCATTTAACATCAATGCTTACAACTCCTTTATCAATGGCACCAACCTCATCGAAAATTTAAGCAACAAACAATTCAGTTGGTTCACGAAAATTAATTCCACTTTTAAATTGCCGAAAAATTTTACTCTTCAGCTATCAGGCGACTACCGATCAAAAACCGCCTTGCAGGTTGGCGGAAATTCTCAGGGGCGGTTTGGAGGAGGCGGTGGAATGGGTGGCGGCGGCGGCGGTTATTTTGGCGGAACGACTACAACAGCACAAGGATATTCATTGCCAACTTACAGCATTGATGCTTCATTGAAATTTGAATTCATGAAAAACAAAGCGGCATCACTTTCATTCAGCATATCCGATATTTTTAAAACCAAGAAGAACACTACCTATTCTTCTTCTGCGTTTTTTACGCAAACAGTTGACCGCCGTCGCGATGCACAAGTATTTAAACTCAATTTCAATTATCGGTTCGGGAAATTTGATGTTTCGCTATTCAAAAGAAAGAACATGAATATGGAAATGCCGGATGTGGGAATGTGATAAACTGTTTTTATTTGAAAGGCAATATTGAGTGGAATGTCAGTCAAAAATATAAATGCCGAAAAAGCATTAAAATAATTCAGGTAATTACGATAAAAAATATTTTTTTTAATGAATAAAATTTATGCCGTGTGAAAATTCAATTCCGAAATAACATTTCATTCTGCCATAATATATTTGGTCGCTCGTGTCAGGCTTAACTTTTCAATTTTCTCCTTACTGGTTGTTGGTGTGTGTACTCGCCGGATTGCTGTATGCATTCGTGTTGTACTACCGCGAAACACATTTTACCGAAGCCGGTCAAAAACCAAGGTGGAGGATTTATGCACTTGCAGTTGTTCGTACGGTTGTTGTTTTTTTCATTGCAGCATTACTGCTTTCACCATTATTAAAATTGGTGAATCATGAAACCGAGAAGCCCATTATTTTATTGGCGCAGGATAATTCGGCAAGCATCCGCATGCATTTCAAGCAACAGGATTCTGTTGCATACAGCAGCAACTTTAATAAACTTCGCGATGCATTGTCAAAAAATTACGAAGTAAAAACTTACCTCGTTGGCAATAAAGTTCGCGAAGGCGACCATGCTGATTATAAAGACGGCAGCACCAACCTCTCCGATTTTTTTGAGCAGGTGCAGAATTTATTTTCCAATCAAAATCTCGGCGCCATCATTCTCGCATCCGATGGAGTTTACAATGAAGGAAGCAATCCTGTTTATTCCACCGGAGAAAAAATGGCTCCAGTTTATACCATTGCATTGGGTGATACCACAGTGAAAAGAGATTTACTGATTTCAAAAGTGTATTTCAATCCGGTTGCGTATCTCGGAAATAATTTCAGTGTGCGTGCCGATGTGCAGGCGCAGAATTGCAAGGGCGAAGCAATTAAGTTACAAGTGTTTCGGGTGGAAGAAAACACCAATCGTTTGTTGCAGGAACAAAGTTTTACTGCCGAATCAGATTACTTTGTAAAGCCCGCTGAGTTCACCTTCGCTGCTGATAAACCCGGCATCATTCATTATCGTTTTGTATTGAATCAACTGAGCGATGAAGTCACTTTCGCCAATAACACCACAGATGTTTTTGTGGAAGTGCTGGAAGTAAAAGAAAAAGTTTTGCTGCTCGCCAATGCCCCTCATCCTGATATAGCCGCATTGAAACAAGCCATTGAATCGAATAAAAATTACCAGATTGATATTGTGTATGCGCAGGGAAACAATGCCGATGTAAAAGATTACAGCCTGATTATTTTTCATCAGTTGCCAAGTGGTGCACAAACGGCGCAGGGAATTATTTCTGTTGCCACAGCACAAAAAAAATCAATGCTGTTTATCACCGGAGCGCAAACAAGTATTTCACTTTTCAATTCAGCGCAGGATGCTTTGAAAATTATTGGAGGAAATAATTCAATGGGCGAAGCCACTGCTGCTCCTGAAAATGATTTCACTTTATTCAATCTTTCAACCAATGTCATGCAAGCGTTGCAGGCATTTCCCCCACTGAAAGTTCCGTTCGGCGATTATCGTCCGGCTCCATCAACAGTTGTTCTCGCATATCAGAAAATCGGAAATGTTTCTACAAAGTATCCGCTCATTTCTTTTTATCAGTCACTCGATTCTAAAATCGGAATCATCAGTGGTGAAGGAATATGGCGCTGGCGCAATTATGATTTTCTGCAACACAAAACCGGTGATGTGTTCAATGAAATCATTACACGAACTGTTCAATATCTTTCAGTGAAGCCCGATAAAAAACAATTTCGGGTAACACCTGAAAACCGCAGCCGCAGTGGCAACGAGCGCATGTTCAGCGAAAGCGAAACAGTAATTTTCAATGCAGAATTATACAACGACACTTACGAACCCGTGAACCAACCTGATTTGAAACTGGTGGTGCTCGATGAGAAAGGAAAAGAATTTAATTATGTAATGAACCGCAACGGAACCGGTTATACTTTGAATGCAGGAAGTTTTGCTTCCGGAAATTATTCTTACACTGCATCTGTAGTTTTTAATAATAAAAGTTTTAATGAGAAAGGACAGCTTGTTGTAAGTCCTTTACAGTTAGAAAATACGCAAACCCGCGCTGACCATCAGTTATTAAATTTACTAAGCACTAAAAGCGGTGGCAAACTTTTTTATCCGAATCAGATAGATGAATTAATAAAAACTATTCAAACTCAGGAAAGCATCAAGCCGGTTATATACACCACACAAAAAACCGAATCGGTCATCAACCTCAAATGGATTTTCTTTTTACTCGCCGGATTATTATCTGTTGAGTGGTTTGTGCGGAAGTATAACGGAGGGTATTAGTTCTATATAAAAATTACAAGGCAAAATCGAACTTATTATTCAACGGATTCTGATTAAACACTTTGCACAGCGAAATATAATTTTCCGGATACAGATTCATGAATTCTTCCGGCTTTTCGAAAAAACATTCCACATTCACTGCCCAGAATTCTTCCATGTTGGTTGCTCCATATTTTCTGAAATAGGAAGTGTCTCCTTCCTGTAGTTTTATAAATGCTGGCTTTGATGCAATACTCCAATTTGTAATGCTCGTACAAATGTGATGACTTGAAGAACTATCACATCGAAGAGTCAACTTGAAAGCATGTGCCATCTCATGAATACCTAGGTTGATTCCATCGTCAGGAAAATCAAATCCTTTTTTTATGTCAGGCCAACTTAACCACATAACCCCACCACCAGTAGTTAGTCCTTTTACATCGTGTTGCACTAATTGAGACCATACAGCTTTCGGGAAAACGCGAATCAGTTGTATGTGTTCAATATAAAATCCACGAATGCGAAATGTTAGTTGCACGGCACATGCTGAAATATAAGATTTCACTTCATCAGACATTTTTATTCCATCCCCAAAAAAATTTTTGTTGATCATTAACACAATCACCCGATGAAAAAAATAATTTTTTCCGACCATACTTAACTTCTGGTAGTAAGTAATTTTATTGAGCTCGTTGAGAATGTTTTGTTGCTTTTCTTTTGAAATAAACAGATTGATTAATCTGACATAGTGAATCAAGAAAAAATAAATCAAATCGCGCAACACCGAATAAATAATGTAGAGAAATAAAAAAATCAGCAGCCCGATAAAACCAACGGCAGCTACTGAATCATTTTGCAAATTCAGTCCTTCTTTTTGTCAGATACAATAACAAATAAATCTTCATTTGCTTTCTTCATCATGTAATGTTCGCGCGCAAATTTTTCTAAGCTTGCCATGTTAGTGAAGAGTTCCTGTTTTTCCTGTTTCACAATGTTTATCTGCACGGCATAATATTCTTTCTTCGAACGCAAATCATTCAACTGTGTGTGCAATTTATATTGATCAATAAAATTATTCCTGTCGAAGAATGTGAGCCACACTAAAAATAATGCTGACGCAATCATGAATTTATTTTTCATGTACCATGGAATATTTCCGCTACGAATCTTCACATACAATTTCGTCAGTTTACTTTTCTTGGCCATGGGTTAATAAAATTCTTCTTGCAACAAATAACGAAGAAAGTGCATAGAAAATATCAAGATAATTTTTTTAAACAACACAAACCAAAGTGAATTGAAGGTGCGTTAGGACAGTAAACATTTTCAAAGTCATGATAGTTTGGTTATTTATGCTGTAGAAATGAAGAGTAATTTCGTACCGCTAAGACACGAAGACACAAATATTTTTTTTGTATGGGCATTAAGATTGAGTGCCTTAGTGCCTTTTTGGCTAATGGTGATTATTCAATTTTCATTTTTCGCTTTGCATGCAAACGCTCAATCAACCGAAAAAAAATCCAAGTCGATTTTTTTCATCGAACCAAATTTGATGCTTGGTAAGCTTGTGAAAAACTACAGCGGCTTTCCAAAATCTAATTACCGGCAAACACTTTTTATGGATTTCGGATTTTATGATAACCGAAAGTTTAATCCGGCATCAAAATATTATAATGACCCTTCCTCGGGAATTTCATTTGCTTATTCCATTCTTGGAAATGATTCGGTATTCGGGAGAGAAATAGATTTTGTTCCGTTCATTGATTTTAATGCATCGAAGCAGTTAAAAAATTCTGTTCATTTCAAATTCGGAATAGGGGCTTCTTATTTCACCAAGCATTATAATAAAATTTCGAATCCGATAAATGAACCAATTGGATCAGCTTTTACCTGGGCATTTGAAGCATTTATTTATAAAAATTTTATAACACGCAGTCATTGGAATTTTAAAATTGGGGGTGGATACTTGCATGCATCAAATGGTCATACACAATTACCAAACTTTGGAATCAACTCAATGATGGTAAGTATTTCAGCAAGGTATTTTCCGATTCCATTGAATCTGGATGAATCAAAATCAATTGGAGGCATTGAAGTTGATCGCACTAAGCATTTTTTTCTTCAATCAAGATTCGGATTGGGATATCATGAGTTCGGCGGCACTACAGGACCAACCGATGGTCCAAAGAAATTAGTTAAGACGGGAGTTGTTTCAGGGGGAATTATTTTCAAACAACATGTTTGTATCAGAGTAGGATTTAATTATCGTTTCTATGATCATTACTATGATTATATTTTGAATAACCCGACAGAAGTTTTAACGCAGGATTCATCAAAATTATTTATCACTCATCCGCGATGGAATGCTTCTGCAGTAACATTCATTGCTGGAATTGAATTTTTATATAACCATATCGGGATGGATATCGAAAGTGGAATAAATATTTCGAAACCATTTTACGCTCGATTTAATGATTTGTATGAAAATGATGCACAGCCATTTTATTTTCTCAAAGGGTTTTTCGCTACACGAATGGGTTTGAACTATTATTTGATAAGCACGAAAAAAAATCCGCGTAATAATGTTTTTATTGGGGCACACATCAATGCAAATTTTGGTCAGGCAGATTTTTCAGAAGCATCAATCGGATATGTTTTTAAATTGAAATGAAATAAATTCCTGACTTTTATCGTTTGAGAAAAAAATCTACAACATGAAAAATGCAATCACACTCTTTTTGCTTCTAACATCCGCACAACTTCATGCAACCGGAATTACTTTTTCTGAGGCCCTCAAGCAAAATCTGATAACTGTAACAGTCACTGGTATTGATTACAAATCTGATTCGGTTTATGTTTCTTCTTTTTATGGGCCATGCATAAATCTTCGTGTAAAAAACATCAGCAAAACTTTAATAAATCTGTACGAAGCGCCAGGAAGATTATTGATGCCAGATGATACCAACCAGCAAACAATTATGATGAGTGAAGTAATTGCAATCACCCTGCAATCCGGACAAGAAGTGAAAAAAAAGATTCGTGGATTTTGTACTGAAGCACACGATGGAGCACCGAACATGAATACGCAATTTTCTTTTGGTTCATTAGCGAGTGCGAATCTTTTTAATCTGTGCAAATTAATCAGCGATAAAAAACTGTATGACTTCACGGCGCAGCAGGCAGTGTGGTGTTTGAGCAATGATGATAATCCTGATTTTATTTATTCTGATGATGATACGGCAAGTGCGAGTGTGTTGCGAAAATTTGTTTGCAAAGTGAAGGGAGTTCCATACACGAATACTCCGACTGTAAATAAATCAAGTCCGCGATTCAGGTACATTGAAGGGCAATTTGATTACACAATTCAAAAACCAAAAACTATTTCACTGAAAGTTTATAATCAGTCAGGACAATTAGTAAAAAACATTGTGAACGGATTATTGCAACCGGCGGGTGATTATTCTTACAAGTATGATTTTACCATGCCGTTAAATGACCCATTGCAACCCGATCAGTTTATTGTGGTGAAGTTTTATATGAATGGAGAATTACTATCAAATTCAAAGCATGAATTAACACAGGCGCACTAAAAATAATTGGGAGATAAATTGAATTGAAAATTTGAAGATGAACTTCGAAAAAAACACTTCATGCATTTTCAAATCACCAAATTTTCAAATCCTCAAATTAAGTATTTGAAATTTCTTCCCGGATAAACAGCACTGCTTCCTAATTCTTCTTCAATGCGAAGGAGTTGATTGTATTTTGCAACACGGTCACTGCGCGAAAGTGAACCGGTTTTTATTTGTCCGCAATTGAGAGCGACAGCTAAATCAGCAATGGTGGTGTCTTCTGTTTCTCCGCTTCGATGACTCATTACAGAGGTATAAGAATTTTTGTTTGCCATGGAAACTGCATCAATGGTTTCAGTCAAAGTTCCAATCTGATTTACTTTTATCAGAATACTGTTCGCGGTTTTTTCGTCAATGCCTTTTTGCAATCGCTTTACATTGGTAACGAATAAATCATCGCCCACTAATTGAATTTTATTTCCGATTGCATCTGTGATTTTTTTCCAACCTGTCCAATCATCTTCTGCAAAACCATCTTCAATAGAAATGATCGGATATTTTTTCACCCACTTTTTCCAGTACTCCACTAACTCTTCGCTCTTAAGTTTTTTGTTATCCGATTTATGGAAGATGTAAGCTTTTGCTTTTTCATTCCAGAACTCCGATGAAGCAGCATCCATGGCAATAAAAATATCATCGCCCGGTTTGTATCCTGCTTCTTCAATGGCTTTCAAAACTGTTTCAATTGCTTCTTCATTCGATTGAATGTTCGGGGCAAAACCACCCTCATCTCCAACATTTGTACTGTGCCCTTTTTTCTTCAACACACTTTTCAGTTGATGAAAAACTTCTGTTCCAATTCGCAACGCATCACTGAAAGTATCAGCACCAACAGGCATGATCATGAATTCCTGGAAGTCAATTTTATTATCAGCGTGCGCACCTCCATTCAAAATATTCATCATCGGAATCGGAAGCGTGCAGGCATTCACGCCACCAACATAACGGAACAATGAAAGCCCTGCATCTTCAGCAGCCGCATGCGCACTTGCGAGTGATACAGCCAAAATTGCATTTGCTCCGAGTTTCGATTTGTTTTCTGTTCCATCCATCTGAATCATCAGGTGGTCAATCATTCGCTGCTCGTGAATGGGCATTCCCACTAACTCGGGAGCAATGGCATCGTTAATATTTTTTACTGCTTTTAAAACTCCCTTGCCGCCATATTTTTTCTTGTCGCCATCGCGCAACTCAACTGCTTCGTGCTTTCCGGTACTTGCTCCTGATGGAACAGCTGCACGACCAACAATTCCGTTTTCTAAAATCACTTCCGCTTCTACTGTTGGATTTCCGCGACTGTCTAAAATTTGCCGGGCTAATACATCTGCAATCATTGTCATGTTCTTCTATATTGAAATGAAAATTGAAAATTATTTTTTAGTGCTATTTATCATTGTGATAAAATCATCAAACAAGTAACGGCTATCATGCGGACCGGGAGAAGATTCAGGATGGTACTGAACAGAGAATGCATTTTTATTTTTCAAGCGAATGCCTTCAACCGTTTTATCATTCAGATTCACATGTGTGATTTCTACTTCTGCGTGATCTTTTATTTCTTCATCCTTCACATTGAATCCATGATTTTGTGAAGTGATTTCGCAATGACCGGTAATTAAATTTTTCACCGGATGATTGCAACCGCGGTGACCATTGTGCATTTTGTAAGTACTGATTCCGGTTGCTTCAGCAAGAATCTGATGACCTAAACAAATTCCGAACAACGGAATTTTCGTCTCTAAAATATCTTTCACTGTCTGAACTGCATAAGGCATTGCAGCAGGGTCGCCGGGTCCATTCGAAATAAAATATCCGTCTGGATTCCATGCAGCCATTTCTTTCATGTTGGTTTTTGCCGGAAACACTTTCAGGTATGCACCTCGTTCACTCAGGCAGCGCAGAATATTTTTCTTCACCCCTAAATCCAATACCGCAATCCGCACTGAAGCATTTTCATCTCCGAAAAAATAAGGAGCTTTTGTGCTCACGACTGAGCTCAATTCCAGTCCCGCCATTGAAGGAACCTCTTTCAATTTTTTCTTCAGAGAATCCAAGTCAGTATTCTCACTGCTGATAATGCAATTCATTGCACCCTTGCTTCTGATATGCCGCACGATTGCGCGAGTATCAACTCCGGTGATGGCCACTTTATTCTGTTCGAGAAAATATTCTTCGATGCTCATATTCGCCAGCTTGCGCGAATAAGTAACATTGAAACTACGACAAACCAATCCCGAAATTTTTATCGAGTCGCTTTCCACTTCATCATTTTTTATTCCGTAGTTGCCAATGTGTTCATGCGTGGCAATTAATATTTGTCCGAAGTAAGAAGGATCAGTAAAAATTTCCTGGTATCCGGTCATTCCGGTGTTAAAACAAATTTCGCCGTAAGCAGTACCAACTTTTCCGGCTGCAAAACCGTGGTAGGCGGTTCCATCTTCAAGCAATAAAACTGCGGGAATTTTCAAATTGAAACAGGCGGTTTTAGAAGCCGCGCAAATGTAATTTCAAAAATGAAGATTAAAAGTTGAGAGCAGCAAAGTGGAATAGTTGTGAATAAGTTTTTCGTTTTTGAAAGTGAAAAAAAATTCCAAAAACAGTGCAAATCCATTGCAGTCTCCGTCTAATTTTCTGAAAGCTGAATGATAAATAGAAATATTTGAATAGTATTATTGTGAAACCAACAAACAGATTTTTCCATTTTTTTTATTTCTTCCATTTCGATTGAATGCTTAAAAAAGTAAAATACTTTTTATCCGATTTTTATAAAAGACTTAAAGTATCGTCTCATAAAAGAGGAATTTATCACTCAGTAATTTTATTGCTGTTTGAATTTTACTACGATCGGAAACTTAATTTAAACACTCCGAATCTTGAGAACAATCTGAAAAATACCATTGAAGAATCAATGTTAAAGGACAGTCACAGAAATACAAATGGCTCTTTTTATTTATTTTTCAAAGGCATAAAAAAAGCAAAAATTAGTGCTGCAAATTCCCACTTCATAGACATCGGTTGTGGTTCTGGAAAAATTTTAGCCGCAGCGATAAGTATCGGTTTTCATAAAGTTTCAGGAATTGATTTGGATATGGAAGGTTTGCAAAATGCCACCATTGCCTGTGCTGAAATCAGTAAGCGGTTTAATAACACCAAATTTGAAATATTGAATACTGATGCAGCAAGATTTGATATTCCGGTTTCAATTAATGTGATTTTTATGTTTAATCCGTTTGGTGAAAAGACCATGCAGGAAGTAATTCATAATATCAGAAAGAGTTTTGAATTATCGCCAAGGAGAATTTGCATTATTTATCAGAATCCGGTTTTCGAAAAACTGTTTTATGATTCCGGATTTAGAAGTTTAAGTCGAATAGTCTGGAGTGGAAACCTGGAATTGAATGTTTTTGAACTCGGTTAGTTTCATTTGAACTCTGTAACTGTTCTGTTTTAATTTCGCCCGCAAGCAATAAACAATGAAAGAAGTATTTGTAATTGATGCCTTAAGAACTCCTGTTGGAAAATATGGAGGCAGTTTAAGTTCAGTTCGTCCAGATGATTTGGCGGCGCTGGTGATAAAAAAAATTATTGAGCGCAATCCCAATATTGATTTGAAACGAATTGAAGAAGTGATTTTCGGTGATGCAAATCAGGCAGGCGAATCGAACCGTGATGTGGCGCGTATGGCATTGTTGCTGGCTGGTTTACCCGTTGAAATTGCAGGTGTAACAGTCAACCGGCTTTGTGCAAGTGGTTTGCAATCTGTGATGGAGGCAACCCGTGCCATCAAGTGTGGTGAAGGAGAAATTTATATTGCAGGCGGAGTAGAAAGCATGACCCGCGCTCCTTTTGTAATGGCGAAATCAGATAGCCCATTCAGTCGCAAGACAGAAATTTATGACACCACAATTGGCTGGCGATTCACAAATAAATTATTAGCCGATAAATATTATCCGTATTCCATGGGGGAAACGGCAGAGAATGTGGCGGAGAAATGGAAAATCAATCGCGAAGAACAAGACCGTTTCGCACATTCATCACAAGCAAAATATTTGGCAGCGCATGAAGAAGGAAAATTTGCCGATGAATTAATTGCTGTAAATTATTGCAATGATAAAGGTGAAGTAAAATCATTTGAAAAAGATGAACACCCACGATTGACATCGATAGAAAAATTATCCCAGTTAAAACCTGCTTTCAAAAAAGACGGAACTGTTACAGCCGGAAATTCTTCCGGAATAAATGATGGAGCAGCGTGTTTAATTCTTGCCAACGAAACTGTAGTGAAAGAAATGAATCTCACTCCGATTGCAAGAGTAGTTACGAGTGCAGCAGCAGGAGTTGACCCTGCTTATATGGGAATTGGCCCGGTGCCCGCAACACAAAAAGCATTGCAACGGGCAGGTTTGAAAATGAATGATATTGATTTGATAGAATTGAATGAAGCATTTGCATCGCAATCAATCGCGTGCATTCGTGATTTGAAATTGGATGAATCAAAAATTAATGTGAATGGTGGAGCGATTGCCATCGGACATCCGCTTGGTTGCAGCGGCTCACGCATTTCTGCAACACTCATTCACGAAATGAAAAGAAGAAAAGCAAAATATGGTTTGGCAACAATGTGTGTTGGAGTTGGACAAGGTGCTGCAATTATTTATGAAAGCTTGTAAGTAATTTTACAGAATGATTAGCGATAAAAATTCACTCATTAAAATCTTAAAACAGGAACTTCCATTTCTACAAAAAGAATATGGCGTGGAGCGGATTGGTTTATTCGGTTCATTCGTTCGCGATACTGTTACACCGGAGAGTGATGTTGATTTGGTAATTGAATTTAATAAGCCAATTGGATTTGGTTTTTTTCATTTAGCAGATTACCTAGAAAATAAATTAGAAAGAAAAGTAGATATACTTTCACCTTTAGGTGTGAAGCACATGCGTATAAAAGAAATTTCTTCACAAATCATGAACGAACTTCAATATGTCCAAGCGTGAAAATGATTTGCTCGTAAAAGATATTCTTGGATGTATTGAAAGAATAGAAAAATATATTTCAGGAATTTCCTTTACTCAATTTGTCGATGATATAAAAACTCAGGATGCTGTAATCAGAAATTTTTCAATTATTGGAGAAGCAGCAACAAGGTTCTCTGAAGCATTTCAAAAATCTAACCCGGCTATTCAATTCAAAGAAATGAAGGCATTCAGAAACAGAATCATTCATGATTATTCTGAAGTCAACTACGAACGAATCTGGGATATCATCCAGTTAGACCTTCCGCATTTAAAAGAAGAACTTTCCAAAGCAAAATTCTGATTAAGTGTCTGAGGAAAAAGAGTATCAAAAATATTTCCTGGAGTTTTCATACATAGGCACAAACTATCACGGCTGGCAGATTCAGAAAAACGGAACTTCTGTTCAGCAATATGTAAACGAAAAACTTTCCACCATTCTTCGTGAAGATATTACCACCATGGGAAGCAGTCGCACCGATGCAGGGGTCCATGCGCGGCAAAATTTTCTGCACTTCGAAACCATTGCAGAAATTGAAAATGATTTTTTGCGCAAGTTGAATTTCCTGTTGCCAAGAGATATTGCCGTGCGGAATATTTTCAAGATGGGAATGAAAAGTCACGCGCGATTCGATGCAATTTCTCGCAGCTATGAATATGTTTTGAGTTACGAAAAAAATCCTTTCATCGCTGAGACAGCTTGCTTCTATCCGTATTACAAACTCGATGTAAATATTCTGAATGATTTTTCGCAATTGCTTTTCGAGCATAAAGATTATGCAGCATTCAGCAAGCGAAGAACAACAGTCAAGACAACCATATGCACCATTTCGCAAGCAGAATGGAAAGTGGATGCAGAAAAAAAGATCATCACCTTTTATGTTTCGTCAAATCGTTTTCTTCGTGGCATGGTGAGAGGTTTGGTGGCAACCATGATTGCCGGCGGACGACAAAAACTATCGAAAGAAAATTTTATAAAATTGCTCAACAGTTCCGTGAATCAGAAAACAGATTTCTCTGCGCCGGCAAATGGATTAACACTAACCGCAGTAAAATATCCGGAAGGTTATTTTCCTGAACCGTTGATTGAAACCATTCGGTACTCAGAGATAAAAACGGGGCTTATTGATTGATTTGAGAGAGCAATTATGGTTTTTTATGTGTGTAATACTGTTCTTTATGTGTGTAATAGTGTTTGCTATGTCTGTAATACCGTTCTTCAGATGTTGATTTCTGTTCTTGAGATGTGTAATTCTGCTTTGTGAAGATTGAATTTTTGCATTTTTGAATTTAGTTTTTATTTGAATATGCTTAATATTGCAGAAAAGACAGGTGATAGTTGATTTTAGATTTAAAAACCGCTATTTGATATTATTAAGAAAATTGCAAAAAAAGAGGCAAAGGAACTTACGATACGGCGCGGGCGTGCCTCGATTGTGCGAACTGGAATTGAAAACTTAGCGGTGGGTGAGGTGCTATTAATAAGCAGGGAAGATTGTAAGAATAAAAACGGACCCGCGCAGGTTTGCAGATTGATAGGAAAGAAAAGTGAAAAAAAATATGCTGTAAATTATTTAGCTGATAATACGGGGTGGATTGTGGAGCGGAAGAATTGATGCTCCGGTTGCAAACCGGATTTCTTATCTCAGCTCGATTGCAAATTGAGCAGAACGGAAATTTATTTTCCGTCCCGTGAACGGGACAGCAATGGATTAGCTGCATTCGCCTTCCCAAAATATTTATCGCCCAAGATTTAGTGATGCTTGTGTGAAGGATTGCAGTGAAAATCCTTTTTGTGTAATCACAAAAAGATTGTAACGGAAAGCCTGACAGCATTTTTTGTATTCAAAAAATGGTGGCACACCCAACACTTTTGCATCCTTCGACAAGCTCCGGATAACAAAAGAATAATAGTATCGCATTAATATTGCTTCCGCATTAAATAAAGCAGCAACTTGTAGTTGAAAAGAATATTAAATAAAGTTATTGATTTCAGTTTGCTCATGCGCGTGTTGCGCCTTGCGGCGCCGCACAAAACAAAATTTTATACTGCGGTTTTTATTGCCGTGTTGATGGCGGGCTTAAGCATTCTGAATCCGTACATCATTCAAATCACACTCGATAAATATATTCTGCAAGGCAATTATCAAATGCTGGTGACCATGAGTTCGGTGCTGCTCATTTTACTTTTCGTACAGGGATTTCTTTCGTACCAATTCACTTTCACCACTGCACTGCTCGGGCAAAATATTATTCAGCGGCTGCGCGTAAAAGTTTTCGCGCACCTGTTACACATGAATGTCCGCTTCTTCGATAAAACACCCATCGGCATTTCCACCACCCGAACAGTGAACGATGTGGAAACCATCAACGATATTTTTTC
>CAMDOA010000007.1 GCA_945903305.1 Chitinophaga pinensis | reverse complement strand
GATTGTAATTAAACCACGCGATACAACAATCACCTATGGTCAGTTATTGCACGATGTGGCTTTTGAATATATTTATGATGATTCAAATATTCTGCTTGCTGAACGCGAAGCTTTTTTAGATTCAATTATCTTCAATCACGAAGCTGGCATGTGTGATACCTTGGCAATACTGAATGGTAAAGCAATTATGAACGGAATTATTACCAGTGCTGATATTGAGTATTTAGGAATGTTGGTGAGTGGAAAAGCCATTATGAACGGAAAGGCTATTATGAACGGAAAAGCTATTATGAATGGCGCAACTGTTCCTGATTCAATGTATGTTGTTGATGTTGACCCGCAAAGTGTTTTGAATTTTGTAATTAATGGAGATACTACTGTGGTAGTAAATGGGAAAGCAATTATGAACGGAAAAGCTATCATGAATGGAAAAGCTATAATGAATGGAAAAGCTATTATGAATGGAAAAGCTATTATGAATGGAAAAGCTATTATGAATAGTGCATCCGTTAACGATACTTCAAATGATAAATTAGCTGTAATTCTTGATTCGCTCGATGCCGAAACCGACATAAATAATCCGAACGATTCATTACAAGTTTTAAAATCAATTAATTTAATTACAGGTTTAACATCCGGGTTAAACTATATAGTGCCCGGTGCATTTGTTTCACCTCAGTTTTCGATTACTTATGATATTGGAACACTCACTGTAGCGCCTGCAATTTTAACAGTTACTGCAAACGATACAAATACAATTTATGGTACTGCTCCTGTTTATTCTTCTGAAATTACCGGCCATCAGTTTAAAGATGAAGATTCAATTTTATTCTCCAATGTAATTTCCTATGCACCTGATGCAAATGGCAATATAGGTGCAGGTGGTCATGATATTATTCCATTCGGGTTACAATTAATTCAACCATCAGATTATGTTTTGGAATTTGAAATCGGAAATCTTATAGTGAACAAAGCTGATTTATTTATTACAGCTGATGATAAATCAAAAGTTTACGCCGAAGCAAATCCGCCTTTAACTATTTCATATTCCGGATTTGTATTTGCAGAAAATACTTCAAACATTTCGCAGCCGACAATCAACACAACAGCCAATGATTTTTCATCTGTTGGCGATTATCCGATTACATTGAGTGGTGGTTCATCAGCTAATTATAATTTAATTCTGATCGATGGAAATCTTGCAATCACTCCTGCTTCTTTAACAGCAACTGCTGATGATCAAACAAAAATTTATGGCGATGCCAATCCTTCATTAACAATTTCATACAATGGATTTTTGAATGGTGATGATGAAACAGAAATTTCTCAGCCAGCCATAAACACAACAGCAACTACTGCTTCTGCTGTCGGAAACTATTCAATTAATTTAGCCGGCGGTTCATCATTGAATTATACTTTGACTTTAGTTAATGGAGAAATTGAAATAACTGCTGCGGAATTAACTGTAACAGCTGATGATCAAAATCCTATATGTAATAGTTTACCTGCATTTACATCAACGATTACCGGATATAAATTAAACGATGCTGTTTTAAATGCAGCCTCAAATCCAAATTATACGGTATTAAATAATTTGAATAACCCTGTTATCGGAACTCCTTCAGGCGGAGTTTATCAGATTGTTCCAAGTGGATTGGTGTTGAATGATCCTTCTAATTATGCCATAAATTATTTCAATGGAACATTTACACAACCTGATCTTCTAACCTTGTCATCAACTTCAACTCAACCCTTGTGTTTTGGTCAGGGTGGAAGTGTAACACTAAATGCAAACGGTGGAACAGGCGCTTATAATTTTGGAACAAATGCAACTACTAATCTTGCAGCTGGAAATTATTCATACACAGTTACTGATGCGAATGGATGCACAGCTTCAACAACAGCATCAATAAATGCTGCACCGTCACAATTAATTTTAACAACAACTCCAACACAACCAAATTGTTTTGGACAAACAGGTAGTATAAGCAGATTTGCAAGTGGTGGAACAAGTCCTTACACTTATAATGCTACTGCTACTACTAATCTTTCTGCAGGAAATTATAACTATATAGTGACAGATGCCAACGGGTGCACTGCATCAAATTCAGCTACTATTGTTGTTCCAACTGAAATAACATTATCAACTTCAACCACTCCAGCAACTTGCGGAACATCAAATGGAAGTGCTACTGTTTCTGTATCCGGAGGAACACCTGCATATGCTTACTTATGGACTCCAGGAAATAAAACCACTCAAACAGCTTCGAATATTTCCTCCGGAAATTATTCTGTTCTTGTAACAGATTCTAAAGGATGTACAAAATCTGCAGCTGCGGTTGTTGGCACTACCCCACTTTCATCTCCCGGTGCAATCAATGGACCTACTTCAAATTTGTGTAATGCAAATGGAAAAAAATATACCATTGCTGCTGTAGCAGGCGCTGCATCATATACCTGGACAGTACCTGTTGGCGCTTCAATTACCAATAACAGCGGCACTCAAATAACTGTAACATTTGGTGGTGGATTTTCAGTAGGCGGTAGCGTTTGTGTAAAGGCAAATAATGCTTGCGGATCAAGTACTCAAACTTGTCTGGCTGTTTTTCCAACACCAAATCAACCTGGAACAATTACCGGATCAAGTTCTGTTTGCAAAAGTCAAACTTCAGTTAACTATTCAATTGCCAATGTATCCGGTGCCTCATCATACACATGGACAATTTCAGGAGGTGCTCAATTTGTTGGATCAACGACCGGAACTTCAGTTACAGTTAAATTCACAACCGCTACTTCAACAACTGCAACGATTACCGTAAAGGCAAATAATTCATGCGGTTCTTCTATTGTTCGTTCTAAATCAATCACAGTTAATCTCAGTTGCCGTGAAGATGAAAATGGAAATGTGTTGAGTGAATCTCAATCTACTATTACTGTTTATCCGAATCCAACGAATGATAAAGTTCTGATTATATCAAGTGAAACAATTGCTGAAAATAAAATTGAATTGTTTGATGTGGCCGGAAAAAAATATTCACTCGAATCTATTTCTTCTATTTCACCTGAAGGATTGGTGGTTGATTTATCAAAGTTTTCTTCGGGATTATATTTTATCCAAGTAAAGACACATGATGAATTTGAACTGATAAAAATTATAAAACAGTAATAAATTTTTTAATGAATATTGGGGAGGGAATGATTTTCATTCCCTCTTTTTTTTGCTGCAATAAAAAGTATTTAATTATTTATTCATAAATGTTCATATTGCATTCAGTTTCTATTTGAAAACTTTAATGAAAAAATTCAGCCTTTTATTAATCCTCTCCACGCAATTGTTTTCGGTTTTATGCTTTGGTCAAAGCAATGAAATTGACAGTTTGAAAAATGTTATTGCCAGACAAAAAGATGACACAACAAAAGTCAATACCCTCATTGAACTATGTAAATTATATATAGGAGAAAATAAAAAGGAAGCACTTGAAGCTGGATTAAAAGCATCAGAACTGGCAGATAAAATTGATTTTAAAAGAGGAAAAGCATATGCTTTAAAATTTATTGGAATTTATTATTACCAGCAGGAAAATTTTATTGAATCATTACTTTCTTTTGAGCAATCAATAGATATTTTTAATTCAATTAATGATAAAGTTGGAGAATCGAATATTGCAAACAGTATCGGGTCGGTTTATTTTGTCAGAAGCGAAGATGTTAAAGCACTTGAATATTATCTGCGATCGCTTTTTTTGGCTGAAGAAATTAAAAACAATTTCCGAATAACAACCGCACTAATCAATATTGGCAATGTATATCAAAACAAAAAACAAACGCTCGACAAAGCCCTTGTATATTATTTAAAAGCATTGCCTTACAGTAGGATGTTGGATGATGCTGATATTCTCGGCACCGTTACAGTAGGTATCGGAGAAATTTATCTTGCCAAAAAAATGGATGACTCAGCCCTTTATTATTTTGAACTGGCACTCAGCGCTTATGAAGGAACCGAAGAATATCCGTATGCATTGAACGACATTGGCAAAGTTTATTTAATGCGAAAAGATTATAAAACAGCTGAAAAATATCATTCAGATGCGTTTGCCATTGCTCAAAAAAACGATTCGAAGTTATACATGACACAATCGTTAATGGGTTTAGCGAAAGCACAACAGGAAGAAGGAAATTATAAAGAGTCAGTTTCAAATTATAAAAATGCCGAATCCATTTCCCTCTCTATCAGTTCGGCCAGTTATGAATTGAAAACAATTTATGAGGGGCTCGCTTATTCTTATAACAAACTGAACGATTATAAAAATGCGTTCACTTATCAACTACTTTTAACCAGTACAAAGGACACACTGTATAATATTGATACCGATAAAAAACTCGGTTCACTGCAGTTTGATTTCGACATACATAAAAAACAATCGGAAATTAATTTGCTCACCAAGGATAAAGAAATTCAGGAGCAGGAAATCAGACGACAAAAAATTGTTCGCAATAGTTTTATAGGCGGATTTGCAGTGGTACTGATATTCGCCGGAATATTTTTCCGTCAGCGGAATAAGATTAAGCTGGGTAAAAAAAGAAGCGATGAATTGCTGCTGAATATTTTACCTGAAGAAACTGCTGAAGAATTAAAAGCTACCGGAACGGCAAAAGCAAAAAGTTTCGATTCGGTTTCAGTCATGTTTACCGACTTTAAAAATTTTACTCAAGCCAGTGAAATCCTGACTCCAGATGAATTAGTGGCTGAAATAAATTATTGCTACAGCGAGTTCGACAGAATTATCACCCGACACGGAATAGAAAAAATAAAAACCATCGGCGACAGTTACATGTGTGTTGGTGGATTGCCGGTACCGAATGCAACTCATGCTGAAGATGTAGTTCGAGCTGGTTTGGAAATGCAGCAATTCATTATCGAACATAAATCAGAAAGAATAAAAAATAATGAACCCTACTTTGATTTGCGTTTGGGCATACATACTGGAACAGTTGTAGCAGGAATTGTTGGGATAAAAAAATTCGCTTATGATATTTGGGGCGATACTGTAAACACCGCTTCTCGAATGGAAAGCAGCGGCCAAATTGAGAAAGTAAATATTTCAGGCACCACTTATGAATTGATAAAAGATAAATTCACCTGCACCCATCGTGGTAAAATTGAAGCGAAGAATAAGGGGCAGATTGATATGTACTTTGTGGAAAGTTGATTATTTATTTATCAGCACCATTTCTTGAAGCCGCTTCAGGTGTTCGGCTTTTATCTTTTCTCTGTTCGATATAGCAGTGGCAGTCCAGTAATGATGCGTTTGTAAAAAATCTATCTGCATAATGTTCCACTCCTTTTCATCAATGCTTTTTCCCATTGCATTTAATTCCTGAAATAATTTATTCCCGATTTTTACAAAATTATCGTGCCCCAGATAACTCAAATCCGCATCGCATAATATTTTTTCTAAATGCGTTTCAGGCTGCTGCGGCATTTTGGTTTTCATAATCAGCTGGCAAATAATTTCAATCTGCGCACGGTTGTAACCAAAACCTGGTAATACTTCATTTACAATTACACAGGCCGCTTCCTCGGTATGATTTTCATAGGCATTTATAAAACCACAGTCGTGATACAATGCAGCGGTTTTTAACAATATCAAATCTTCTTCACTTTGAATATTTTCATTGTTTGCAATTTCAACAGCAGCTTTTAAAACTCCCATTGTGTGGTCATAACTATGATAAAATAACAGCGGCGAAAGTTGTGTTTTTAAAACTTCCTGTATGTAGTGGCTTGCCTTTTCGAATTCCATGGTTTAACAGTCGCTAAAATAATAAGTGCCTCCACATTTAATACTGAATTAAAAATAAAAGTAGCAATATTTTAAAAGTTGATTGCATTGGCCTTGTGTATTTTGTGGGTCCGTAATTATTTTCTTTTGAATTATTTTATCTGCTTTTCATTTCTATTTTTGTCGAAACACAACCCAATTATGCTGCGATTAATTTCAAATTCCTTCCTTGTTTCAGCCTTTTCATTATTAATTCTTGCATCGTGCAACAACAGCGCCACTGAAAACAAAGTAGTTAATACCGATTCATCGCTCTCCGATGCAAATCGCATTGATTCACTTTCTGAAGAAAAAAAACAATCCATTGAATTTAAATTCGCCATGACCGAAGCGAATTTACCTTCGCCGTTTGAAATTGTAAATGACATATACAGTTACAAAGCGCCATTCAAAGTGGAATTGCTGAACCCTTCAAGCAATGTGAGCAACTACATTTCGGCATTCAAACAAGAAGTTAATTACGGTATTTACAGTATTGATTTATCGTACATAAATTTTTATGGTCAGAATCAGGAATTGTTGAATTACTATTCGGCTACAAAAAAAATTGCCAAAGAATTAAACATCAATCAGGCATTTGATTTATTCGCCAATCGCTTCAGCCAGAATTCATCAAACAAAGATTCAGTTATTGCTTTAATTGATCATGCATTTGCCGAAACCGATAATTATTTAAAAAAGAATGAGCGCTACCTTGCAGCGAGCCATGTGCTTGCTGGCGCATTAATAGAAATTAATTACCTGAGTTTAAACCTGATTCGTGATGTTCCGAAAACTGCTGAGAATCAAAAACTATTTGAAAAAGTTTACAATCAGAAATTATACATCTACCACCTCATCAATTTATATAAAGAATATACCGATAAAGATTCAAAAGATTTAATGATCAGTCTGGAGAAATTGAAAAAATCGTACGATGATTTAATTAAATCAACTGACGATTATACTCCTGAAACTATTGACAAAACTATCGGCATGTTTAAAATTATCAGAGACAAGCTCATTAAGTAATTTGAGCATAACACCAATCTACGATTTCCTTTTATCTGAGCCTTCAGGCTCATCCGTTAACAGCAAACAACAATGAGCGATAAGATTTTAAAAGCCTTAATGCAGTTGTTTGCTATTGTTGCAAACAGAGAGGAAGTTGGAAACAAGGGGCGCGATATTGTTGAGAGGTTTTTAAAACGGCAACTCAGTGCCAATTTTGTTCAGCAGTATCTTTTAACTTTTGATTCCTTTTTAGAACAACTCACAGGTAAATCTGAAGAGGGCAAAAACAAAAAACGGATTTCAGTTAACTCGGTTAAAGTATTAAGAATTTGTACCGACATTAACAAAGAGCTTGATCACAAACAAAAAATAATAGTATTAATCCGGTTGCTCGAATATGTAAAAGCATCCACATTGGAAATTAACGAACAGCACCTTGAATTTTTAAAAACGGTGGCCGAAGTTTTTTCCATTGATGAAATCAACTACGACAACTGCTTATACTTAACTGGCATTTCGCTGGACAAACTTCCGCATGCTGAAAAATTATTTTTATTAATTGACAAGAACGCTGAATCAGATGATAAATCATTTCATATTCAAAAAGAAAATTTATCGGGCGAAATACTTTTTCTCTTTTTTAAAGAGCACAACTTTTTTGTTTTCCGTTACAACGGAAGCGACCAGTTATTTTTAAACGGAAGAGCAATAGTTCCGAATGCCGTTGGTGTGGTTGATGTGTTTGAACAAGGTTCTGTAATTCGTGGCAGCAAACTCAATTCAGTTTTTTATAATGATATACTGCATCAGTTTATAGGTTCAGATTTATCAAAACAAATACAGTTTGAAGTAAAAGAATTAGGGTACTCATTCCGGAATAATAAAATTGGCTTACACGATTTAACTTTTTCGGCATCATCCGGAAATCTGGTGAGCATAATGGGAAACAGCGGCGCCGGAAAAACAACACTGCTGACTTTATTAAACGGAAGCATAAAACCAACTAAAGGAAAAATATTAATTAACGGAACCGATTTACATTCCAATAAAAACAATCTGCATGTGTGGATTGGAAATATTCCGCAGGATGATCTATTGATTGAAGAGCTAACGGTTTTTCAGAATTTATTTTTCAGCGCTAAACTTTATTTCGGAAAACTAAGCAATGAAGAAATTGAACAGAAAGTAAATGACTGCCTGATTTCATTGGGGCTTTTTGAATCGAAAGATTTAACGGTTGGCGATCCCTTAAATAAATTTATCAGTGGCGGGCAGCGCAAGCGATTGAACATTGCGTTGGAATTAATTCGCCAGCCTGAAATTTTATTTGTAGATGAACCTACATCCGGTCTCTCATCAAACGACGCGGAAAATGTGATGGATTTATTGAAGCAACTTTCGCTTTCGGGCAAGCTGGTATTCGTTGTGATCCATCAACCCTCATCGGCAATTTTTAAACTGTTCGATAAATTATTGTTGCTTGATACAGGGGGCTTTCCAATATTTTATGGCAATCCGGTTGACTCCCTTTCTTATTTTAAACAACAAATGAATTTTGTTGATTTCGATAACAGCGAGTGTGTGGAATGTGGCAATATCAACCCCGAAGAAAACTTCAAAATTATTGAATCAAAAACAGTTGATGAATACGGAAGGTCAACTACTGAACGAAAAATTTCTTCCGCAGAATGGTATAGATTGTTCAATGAAAATTTTGTTAAAACAAGTACAGAGAAAAAAAGTATTTATTCTCAAATAGCAGCACCGGTTTCAAAAGTTTCCGGTGCATTTATTCAGTACCTAGTTTATTTCAAGCGAAATTTTCTGGCGAAAATTTATAACCGGCAATACTTAGCTATCACTTTAATTGAAGGACCGTTGCTTGCATTAATTCTTGCAGTGGCGCTTCGTTCACATGCACCTGGCGAAGAATATCGTTTTGGAAATAATCCCAACATACCTGTCTATATTTTCATCTGCACGATTGTAGCTTTATTTCTTGGCTTGATTGTGAGCGCAGAAGAAATAATTCATGATAAAAAAATATTGAAGCGCGAATCTTTTTTGCGATTGAGCAGAAGCAGTTATCTATTTTCAAAAATTACCTTTCTGTTCCTGGTGTCGGCCATTCAAACCGTTCTGTTTTTATTAGTCGGAAATTTAATTTTAGAAGTTTCCGATTTATTTTACGATTATTGGTTAATTCTCTTTTCCGTTTCCTGTTTCGCCAATGTGTTGGGTTTAAATATTTCGTCGGGTTTAAAAACACGGGTAGCCGTTTACATTTTAATTCCATTTCTTGTTATTCCGCAAATAATGCTGAGCGGTGTGATGGTGAAGTTTGAAGATTTAAGTCCTGCTGTTAGCAGCCAATCAAAGGTGCCGTTAATTGGAAACATAATGGCTTCGCGGTGGGCTTACGAGGCACTGGCAGTTGACCAGTTTAAAAACAACGATTACGAAAAACCTTATTTTGAATACGATAAAATAATGAGCAACACCACCTATCGGAAAGACTGGTGGCCTGGATTGATGCAAACTCAATTGCGAAATGCTGAGTTATTTGTTCGTTCACACAATTCATCAAATGATTCGTTGAAATTAATTTCATCATTTATAAAAAATGAATTTGCCGAAGTACAAAATGAATTTCCGAAAATAAATATGGTGATGCTTGAGAAATTAGATATGGCAACCAACCCTGAATTTTTTATTCTGTGCAACCGGAATATGGATAGCATCAATAAGTTTTTGATTAAAGAATACAATTCAGCAAGTGATCGCAAACAACAATTATTAAATGCCGGGGTTCAGCAAATGGGCGATGATCAATTGTTCGTGGAGTTTAAAGAAAAACATTTCAACGAAAAATTAGAGGAGTACGCAAAAAGCACATTGGGTACACCAAAAATTTTAATGGCAGAAAATAAAATCATCCGCCGGTTCGAGCCTGTGTTTTACAATGCATCATCAAAAGGAATGTTATCGGCTCCGTTCTTCTCTTATTCAAAATCTTTTTTCAGAATAGAGATGGATACTTTCTGGTTCAACCTGATTATAATTTGGATAATGACCCTCACACTTTATATCACTTTGTATTTTGATTGGCTTCGGAAAATACTGGAGCGATAATTTATTATCATCAATAAACAATCGTTTTTATAAAATACTTATTCTTCAGTTACCTGAAATCAAAATCAGAAATTCGGACATTCTAATTTTTTCTTCGGATTGCTTCGGTTATTAAATTTGAAATTTCTGAATTCAATAATTAACGCAATTTCATGAGTGCCTTGTGTGTTTGACCGGAGATCGCTGATTGTTAAATCATAACTATAACCCATTTTATATACAACTGATTCTTTATTCTGATCGCCGGCTAATCCCACATTAACAATAATAGCATCTGCTTTTTTAATTTCAAATAACATAGGAGTTTGATTGCGATACGAAAGCCCTGCAAACAAGGGTTTCATTAATACATTAAATGAAAAATTAAATTCGCGCATGGTTGTTTGATGTTCCCACATAATGGATGGAGCTAATAATATTTTATATCGTTTAACTTCGTATCGCACCGGTATTACTGCTCCTGCGTGCAACACCAGATTTTGCGGCAATCTGGAAACTTGCCCTGTAATGCTTTCGTCGGGCTGCGTTACATGATGAAGTGCCGCACCGAAAGTGTAAGTGGCAATTAAATTTTTTAACCGGCTTCGTTGATTGCCCTTAATTAATGCTCCTATTGTAAAGTCAACAAATGTTCGCGATTGTTGGTATGGAACCGGATTACTGGATGGGCCGGTAATGCCGAATAATGGATGCAACTGATCACTAAAAACTAATCTTGACCAATCAATTTTTTTATTAATAATGGAAGTTTTAAATCCGGCCTGAAACACCCAATTCTTGGGCGATAAAATAACCCGGTAAGAATAGAGTCCGCTGATACATTGAGTTCGCAAGTAACCTTCCCCCTCAGTATCGCTCCAGGCATTGAGCCCAATGCCGCTGCTTAAACTTAAATCCTGCGCATCAATTGCCAATGAGTATGTAGGAAATTTACTGGGAATTCTGGGCCACAATGCGCGATAATTTACACCTGCTCTTAATCCTGAATTAATTCCGGTGAAGGCAGGGTTTACATAAAGCTGATTAAAATAATACTGCGAAAAAGTTGGATCCTGAGCTTTTGAACAATAAGAAGAAGTCAACAGCAAAAAAACTGAAATTATTTGTCGGTGTTGTTTCCACAATTTTTTTCTAATTAGACGCATAAGTCTGTTGGCAATATAAAGTGATTTGAAGCATATTTGGAAATTGAATTCGTTAACGCGGGTATAAAATTTCAGAAAACAAGTGTCGAAAATAAAAATATTAATTATCCGGTTTAGTTCTATTGGCGATATTGTTCTAACCACTCCGGTAATACGATGTATTAAAAAACAATTGCCGGAAGCAGAAATACATTTTTTAACAAAAAAAAGTTATTCGATTCTGGTTGAATCGAACCCATATATTTCAAAAGTGCACTGCCTGACACCGGAATTTTCAAAAACATTAAAGAATTTAGAAGATGAAAATTTTGATTTTATAATAGACCTGCATAATAATATCCGAACATTTCTAGTGAAATGGCATTTAGCAAAACCTGTGCGTTCGTTTTCGAAATTAAACATCGGCAAATGGTTATTGGTGAATTTTAAATGGAATTGGCTTCCTGACAAACATATTGTGCAACGGTATATTGAAACGGCAAAAAGCCTGGGCATACACGATGATGGTGAAGGGCTCGATTATTTTATACCAGAAAAAGAAGTAGTAAGTATAACCTCGCTTCCGCTTACACACATTCACGGGTTTGCCTCGCTTGCTATTGGTGCGCAACATCAAACAAAAAAACTTCCGGTTGAAAAACTGAATGAAATTTGTGAGCGACTACTGATTCCAATAGTCATCATTGGCGATCAGGCCGATTCCATTATTGGTAATGAATTAGAAAAAAAATTTCCATACAAAGTATTCAATGGTTGCGGAAAATATAATCTCAATCAATCGGCTTCGATTATCAAACTATCGAAAGTGGTGATAACGAATGACACCGCCATGATGCATATTGCTTCTGCTTTCAAAAAGAAAATTCATTCATTTTGGGGAAGCACGGTTCCTTCATTTGGTATGTATCCGTATTTTGGAAGCAGGCAAAAATATTTATCGCTCTACGAAAACAATTCATTTATACATGAAGTAAAAAACTTGAACTGCAGACCTTGCACTAAAATTGGTTTTCAAAAATGCCCGAAAGGACATTTTAATTGTATGAAGCAACAAAATATAAATTCACTTATAAAAGATTTCAGCTAATCTGAAAAACAATTAAAAATTATTTTCAATACCCCGAACTATCAATTCAATATCTTTATCTTGCTGCGGGTCGTAAGGAATTTTTAAATCATAACCCCATAGTTTCCCGGCATTTTGCCAAAAAAAGGCTGACATCGGATTTTTAAATTCCTTAATTAATTCATAACAATTCTGACCGGTTTCACGCGCTATTAGTTTTACTAATATTTCGCCTTGCGTAGTGGTCAGGTTTTTTAATTTTTCCTGAAACTGCTCATCAAGTTCCTTCTCCTTTTGTTTCAGAAATTTTTTTCGGTCGCGCTTGCTGTCTTTGTTTGCGAGTTCCTGCTGAACTTCTTTAAATATTTCGCCGGCATTTTTTGCATAAGGATAAACGGCCAGAATATTTTTTTTCAACGAATTAAATTTATTCTGTTCATACGATGAAGCAAATACCCGCTTCGAAACAACTACAATTTCGGGCAATGTTAAAACCGGAAACGAATCATTATTTATAATAATGACAGGAACATAGGCACTGCCACCGGATTGAGCATTTGCAGGGTTTGAAATAAAATTAAACAACCAAAAAACAAGTAAATAACCGATTCCGTTTTTCATTTCTTCAAATTTATTTATTCCCTTTTAATTCAATTGGCAAGCCAAAACTACAAACGATACAATCAATTAAATGTTATGTTAAAAACTAATAGTAAAAATTTATTGCAAAGGAACAGTTAAAACCTATAAATTTGGCGCACAAAAAAAACTAACAAAAATCATTTTATGAAAAAAACACTTTTGATTCTATTCAGTGCCGGGCTGTTCTCGCTCACGGTTGCCAGTTGCGGCCAGGCACCTAAACCCATGGATGCTGCTGGCTTAACTGCTAAAGCCGATTCGGTTTTTAATTCTAAAAAACAAGGTCTGATTGATGCAGCCGGAAATGCATGTATGACAGCCGGAGCTGCTAAAACTAAGGCGGTTTGCGATTCTATATGTAATGCTAATTGAGTTAAAAAGTAACCCTACAAAAAAAACGAAACAACCATGAAAAAATTAATCATACTTACAGCAGTAATAGTTTTTGCAATCAGTTATCAATCATGCCAATCGGGAGATAATGGTGCTCAGGCTGCAAAAGATTGGGCTACTATAGACAGTTTAGCGAATGCAAAAGGCACCGCATTTTCAGATTCATTAATAAACGCATGCATGATGGCTGCAACTGAAAAAGGAATGTATATGGCCGATTCAATGATGAATGCAGCAAAAAAAGGTGGCAAGAGCGGAACCAAGAAAACAAATACTACCACAACCCCTGCTCCTGAACCAAAAAAGGAAGGAGGCAAATTGGGTGATAAATTAGGAACTCAGGATGGTAAATTGAAAGATAAAGTAAACAGTGACCCAAGTAAAAATTCATCCGGTGGTAAATTGAAAGATAAATTGCCTAAGTAATAATCATAAAAATTTATTTCAGCCGCATCAAAATATTTTGATGCGGCTTTTTTATTTATGTGTCTCGTCCTGAAAAAAAGTTGACTTCAAATTCGTAAACCACTTAATAATTAACATTGATTTTTATATTCACCCTTAAATTCAAAACAAAAATTAAAAATGAAAAAAATACTTTTCTTCTTCCTTAGTTTTTTTTCGTGCATCCAATTGTCGGCTCAAAATGCAACAATAAATTTTGGAACCGAAATGAAAACCACCAACCTATCGGGATCAACAAGTGTCATTTTAGGTAACGATTCGGAAGGGTACTTTGTACTTCGTATGGATGGTGTTGATGCTGATGACGCGCAAGGAGCTTTAATGCTCGATAATCCGGGCGGTGCTGTTATGACCGCCTTACTCGGCATGGGTGTGATTGACGAAGATCGCCGGCTTTATGATTTAGAAAGTTATATGGGAACACGGAATGGCACCATGTTTACCAAAGTAAAATTATTTATGCAAAAATATGATAACAGCTGCAATCAACTATGGTCAAAAGAATTTACCATGATGATGGGTGAAACTTTTTTACGAATGAAAACCATTTTAATGGTCGAAGGTAAATTTCATGTTTTTGCAACCACATTTGAAAAAACCACCTACACAACTTCTTTATTTCATACCACATTTAATGATGATGGAACTTTAAATCCTGATTTCACAAATATTGACGAAAATGTTGGAAAGAATCCGGCCTTTACAAATACCATGAACGCCTATCGGATAAAACTTTCATCTGATAAATCAAAATTTCTTGTTTACTCAAACACTGCCGACACCAAGGGCACACCTGATAAAATAAATCTTTCGGCTTACGATATTTCGATGAAGCAGCTTTGGAAAAAATCTTATGCATTATCTTTTAACGCACAGAAATATATTATCACTAAGCAAATGCTTTTGAACGACGGGCATGCCTACCTGATTGCCAAAGTAGCGCCTACCGATGTGGAAAAGAAAAGTGGTGTTCGAAATAAAATATTTATTGTTAAAGGCGGCGAGGATATGACCACACTAAAAAATATTCCTGTTGCTGTTACCGGAAAAACGGTTACAGATACTTATCTGGAAGAAGAAGCGGATGGTAATTTGAAATTATTTGGATTTTATTCAACAGGCAGCGCCAAAAAAGCCGGCGGTGCATATGTTTATTCAATTGGCGCTGATTTTACAGTTACAAAAAAAGCGAATAAAGATTTTACATCAACCGTTATAGCTTCCATTTTAGGAGATGATGAAGGTGACGATGATCCGGAAATCGGCAATATTCATATTCGCAAGGTTTTCACTAACGACGATGGAACACATTCGTTAGTTGCCGAAAATTATATCATCATGACCCGGTCGAATAACAATTCAATTGAATTTGTTTATCGCTATTATGATGCATCTATATTTCGCATTCGCGATGATGCGTCGGTAGTTTGGTCAACCGCGGTGCATAAAAAACAGAAATCAATAAGTGATGGTGCAAAGTTTCTTTCGTTCATCTGTCAGAATGTAAAAGGAAATATTATTTTGGTATTTAATGGCCATAAAGAAGATCCGACAAAAAAAATGGTGAACATCAATAACGCTAAAGCATATATCACTAAAGTTGATGCCACCGGAAAACAATCAACCGAAGCCTTGTTCAGCACTAAAGAGATTGATACAGAAGCACAGCCAAAAACCAGTTATTTATTAAATGGAAATGAAATAATTATTTATTGTACTGATGGGCTTGCTTATCGGTTTGCAAAAATTACTGTGAAATAATTAGCTGCGATTTATATAAATCAACAGAGCCACTCAAAGTATTCGAGAGGCTTTGTTTTTTCAATAGAGTAACAGACTGAAAGTTCAGAATTATAGAAAACAAATTGTCAATAATTTGATGTTAAGTATTGAACTTATTTCTTTGCCAAATGCAAGAAGGTAAAAATATTCCTTTACTAAAAGGAATGTGGAAAATGAAATGCCCAAATTGCCGTAAGGGTAATTTGTTCGAAACAAAAAATCCGTGGATACTGAACAAGTTAGATTCCATGCCGCCACGCTGCCTGATTTGCAATCAATCTTATTTTCCGGAGGTTGGTTTTTATTACGGCGCCATGTATATTTCTTACATGGTTTCTATAGCAATTGAGGTTCCGATTTTCTTTCTCATGCTTTTATTTTTCGGTTTTCAAATGGTGCCAATGGTGGTTACACTTTGTGTATCGCTTATATTTTTCTTCCCCTACATCTATCGTTATAGTCGGGTGTTATGGATTTATGTAACTATACCTTTTGGCAGTTATAAAAAAAGTTAATAGTTATTAATTATTTGTAAATACACTTTATAGCCATTAAAAAACAGACGAACTAATGACTAATACTCTAATGAACAAATACTCCATTGAACTAATGAACTAGTCAACTAATCAACCAATGAACTAATCAACTAATGAACGATTGAACTATCCTCACAAACAATTCACTACTATAACCGGAGTTTGCACTTCGTTGCTTTTGTGACCTGCACGGTCAATAATGACAATTTTATAAATAACTGAATCAGTATCCTGAAACGGAATGCAGGTAATGCCGGGAAGATTGATGGTCACTGTACCCGAGATATCTTTAGTAGTTCCTTTGGGAGTAATAAATGGAATTTTATAAGTATAAGTGTAATCGGGTTTTCCGGGTCGGTGATCGGTGATAAAACAATTGGTGCTCGTATCATTCACCATGGAACCTAAATCGCCATCGCCATCTTTAAAGCTGATTACCATTTTAATAGAATCAATCTCCTGCTGAATAAGCGTACTGTTTATACTTACAAATTCTATAACCGGTGTTTCAGAAAATTCGGGCGGACGCAAACAGGATCCCAAAAGCAAGTAAAAAAAAACAGGGAATAAAAAGATGCTGAATTTTTTCATACTAAGAATTAAAAATTTATTCAAAAATAGGTATTACTGATTTATCTGAATCGAATTGCTTTTACCGGACTCACTTTCGCAACTAAGTAACTTGGAATTAACAAAACTATTAAACTGATAATTAATACGCCGGCATTTATCATCAAAATAAACGAGGCATCAAAATGAACCGGTGCCACACGCACATAGTACGATTCTTCGGGCAGTTGCACGAAACCGTACTTTGATTGTAAATAACAAATTCCTAATCCAACAAAATTTCCAATGGCAATTCCCGTAATGATTATGATAGCGGCATAATAAATAAAAATTTTTCGCACCAATCCGTTTGTTGCACCCTGCGCTTTAAGTACGCCTATCATATTGGTTCGTTCTAAAATTAAAATCAACAAGGCGGTGGACATATTAATGATTGCCACTATGGTCATTAAAATAAGAATCACATATTCATTAATATTTTGCAAGTCGAGCCAGTCAAAAATATTCGGGTTAATTTCTTTCAGCGTTTGCGCCACTAAATTCTGACCAATATAATTTTCATTAATTTTTTTTCCCATAGCCGAAATATCACTTACATCATTTATAAATATTTCGAATCCGCTAACTGAATCGGCCGACCAATTATTGAGCTGTTGAATATCGGCAATATCACAAAGCGCATACATCTTATCAAATTCTTCCAATCCGGTTTTATAAATACCGGCAATTTTAAATTTACGCACTCTTGGCGGCTGCTGAATAAAATAAATAATTATATCATCATCCGTTTTCAAATCTAAACGGTTAGCTGTTGAACTCGATATCAGAATTTTTCGGGGTTGCGAAGTGTCGCAGGCCTTAAAAAATTTTCCCGATTGCATGCACTTAATAATAAAACTGCTGTCGAAATCATTTCCATAACCCCGAACCACTATGCTTTCAATATTATTTTTGGTTTTAATTATTCCGGGCTTTGTAGCATAAATCTGAATATGCTTTACCCCTGGCATTTCAGTTATTGAAGGATAAAATGATTGATGAACCGAAACCCCTTTATCCTGAAATCCCATGGTACTGTTGTAATCAAAAATGCGCACATGCCCCCAGAATCCAAATATTTTAGTGCTGATTTCCTTTTGAAAACCGCTGACCATACTGCTGGCAACTATCATCACTGTAATACTTAATGAAATGGCCGCAACTGCTACCCGAATAATAAACCGGCTGAAATTCGGCTGGTTGCTTAACGCAATTTTTCGTGTAATAAACCATGCAGTATTCATTCCGTTAAGTTGGCATTTTTAATGATGAGTTACGATATGCTCATTTATCATTGCAAAGAAAAGAATCCAAACCAATGAAGCGATATTCATTTTATTTTTTAGTTTTTATTCAATTTATTTTTTTCAATGAATTTATAATCGCTCAACCGTTCGGACCTTTTCCAACTGTAAAAACCGGTGCCGAGCAACCTGAAAAATATTTAGAGCAGTTAAAAGATAAAAATGCCGGACTCGTAGTAAACGCAACTTCCTATATTCATAATACACATTTAGTCGATTCACTTTTGGCTCTGGGTGTTCGTGTAAAAAAAATATTTGCTCCTGAGCATGGATTCAGAGGAAGTGCCGATGCCGGATATAATATTTCAAATTCCATTGACTCAGCCACCAAGCTTCCGATTATTTCACTTTATGGAAATCATAAAAAACCAACTGTTGAAGATTTAGAGGATATAGATATTTTGATTTTTGATATTCAGGATGTGGGTGTCCGATTTTACACCTACATCAGTACATTACAATATTTGATGGAGGCTTGTGCTGAAAATAATAAACCACTTTTAATTCTTGACCGGCCAAACCCCAATGGGTGGTACATTGATGGACCGATACTTGAAAAAAAATACGAGTCGTTTGTAGGCATGCAGGCCATTCCAATTGTTCATGCCATGACAGTGGCTGAATACGCGCATTTTTTAAACGGAGAAAAGTTATTAAAAGACTCTGTACAATGCGATTTAAATATTGTTTTATGTGATGGTTATGATCACACGGTGAAATATATTTTGCCAAGAAAACCATCACCCAATCTCACTAACATGACCGCAGTTTATTTATATCCATCAACTTGTTTATTTGAAGGAACACCGTTAAGTGTTGGACGAGGAACTGATAAACCATTTCAAGTGGTGGGCTATCCGGGAAGTAAAATCGGAAAAACATATTTCACGCCGGTTAGCAAACCCGGTGCATCCAATCCTGTGTTTGTTAATCAACAATGCCTGGGTTTAGATCTAGCAGTTTACAATGGGGGATATTTTTATGAGAATAAAAAAATATTTCTGAGTTGGTTAATTCAGTTTTATTTGACTTATCAAAACAAAGATGAATTTTTTACTCCCTACTTTGATAAACTTGCCGGTACTGATCAGTTGAAATCAGCTATCATAAACGGCCAATCAGATTTTATGATTCATCAGGCATGGCAACCGGGTATTTTTAAATTTAAGGAAACCAGAAAAAAATATTTATTGTATAAAGATTTTGAATGAGCCTACCTTCAGAAAATAAACCGAAGCTGCGAATAGTTTTTATGGGAACACCTGAATTTGCGGTGCCTTCATTAAAAATTCTGATTGAAAATAATTATGATGTTATTGGTGTTGTAACCGCTCCAGATAAACGCGCAGGACGAGGAATGCAATTGCATGAATCGGCACTGAAAAAATTTGCACGAGAAAATAATCTGAACATACTGCAACCTGAAAAATTAAAGTCCCCTGAATTTATTGAGCAACTACAAATACTTAATCCTGATTTGCAGATTGTTGTTGCGTTTCGAATGTTGCCTGAAGCAGTTTGGAAAATGCCACGCATCGGAACTTTTAATTTACATGCATCTCTACTTCCGCAATATCGCGGAGCTGCGCCAATCAACTGGGCAATTATCAATGGAGAAAAAGAATCGGGCGCAACCACTTTTTTTCTGGAACATGAAATTGATACCGGAAAAATTATACTTCAGCAGAATATAAAAATCACAGAAGAAGAAAATGCAGGCGAACTGCACAATGAATTAATGCTGCTCGGCGCTGAATTGGTTTTAAAAACTGTGCAACTGATTGAAACAGGAAACTATAAATTAACGCCACAAACATTTTCAGCTGAAATCAAAAAAGCACCAAAACTTTTTACTGAATCCTGCCGAATCAACTGGAACATTTCCGCGCAACAAATTAACAATCTTATCCGAGGATTATCACCCTACCCTGCTGCATTCACTAAACTGAACGGTAAAACTTTAAAGATTTTTCGTTCGAAAATATTGACGATTGACAATTCACAATTAACAGCAATTTCTCCCGGAGAAATTATAACCGACGGAAAAACATTTTTAAGAATTCAATGTGCAGATGGATTGCTTGAAATTCTTGAATTGCAACTGGAAGGAAAAAAGAAAATAAAAACAGAAGAATTTTTAAGAGGATTCAGATTCAATCAAGAAAATTCAAAGTGCAATAATCTTTAATTTCTGATTTTTAATTTCTAATCTCCTTTACCACCACTTCAATTTCTTAAACAATAGTATCAGTCCAAAAGCGGTAACTATGCAAAAAGCCATGATAAAATAAAACGCATATTTATTTTCTTCATACGGAATTCGCACATTCATACCATACAAACTGGCCACTAACATCGGCACTGTAATAACAATAGTTACAGAAGTAAGCCGTTTCATTACCAGGTTCAGATTATTACTGATTATGCTGGCAAAAGCATCCATGGTTCCTCCCAGAATATTGGTATAAGTATTCGACATTTCAAGGGCCTGACTCATATCAATTATTGTATCGCTAAAAAACTCTTGCTGATCTTCATCTGATTTAATTTTTAAAAAATCTGTTCGTTGAATCTTCAGCATCATCAATTCATTACTTCTAAGTGATGTAACGAAATAAACCAGGCTTTTTTCAATCTTCAGTAATTTCAATAATTCTTCGTTCCGCATGGATGCATACAATTCCTTTTCATAAGCATTGCTTTCATTATTTATTTCTTTCAAAAAATACAGATAATAAAATACACAGCGATCAAATATTTGTAAAACAAATTTGCTGCGGTCGGCAATATTTACATTTTTAACATTGTTATTTAAAAAGCAATCTATTACCTGATTTTCATAAGGACTGATTGTAATCACAATATCATTGACCAAAATAATTCCTAATGGAATGGTGATAAACCTGGCTTCCCGATCATTTTCTGAATCGTTTGCCATTGGAATTTTTAACACAATCAAATCAGTGTCATCTTCATGTTCAAAACGCGAACGCTCTTCAATATCTAAAGAGTCAATTAAAAAATCAATCGGAATATTGTATTGTTCGCTTAATTTTTTAAGATTTTCATGGTTAAAAGGCGGATAAATGTTTATCCAGCAACCAGACTCCGGCGCATCCAACTGTTTAAGCTTTCCCTCATATGTTTTGTAGTATTTGATCATCGCCGTCCATCTATGCAGTTAATATTTGGTGCGCGGCAAAAGTAATGGTTACATTTTAGTTGGCAACTCAATAAAATAAAAAAAACATATAAATGAATTATGCAAGTTCATGTTAGAAGTAGAATTTTTTTTCATAAAAAATTACTCCTTACACATTTATCGTGGCCATTTGTCAGATAGAAATTTTACTTATTAATAAACAAATGACTTTCAGTTATAGCCAGGCATTTAACAAATAAAATAAGTTTCCGCTCTACTGTCCCCTTAAAAAATAAAACCCTTACAAACTTAATGTTTGCAAGGATTTCAGAGTTGAACTTGTGGAGCTGCAGGGATTCGAACCCTGGTCCAGACAATGCCATTATATGATTTCTACATGTGTATTTCTGTTTGGTTTTCGGAAGGAAGCAGGTACAGAACAACCAAACTTCAATCTTATCTTTCATTGTATCTCGCGTGACTCAAAAAGATAAAAGTCAAACCAACCTGATTTTTCGAAGTTCGGGTTGCAGCTTCTCAGGTAAAATCTGCAAGGAACTGAAGGCACTAAATCGCTTTGCGATTAAGCAGCCATTCTGTAAGAAGTGTTGCCTATTAGGGCGTTGAAGGATAGATATTAAAGAGCTTGCCCCACAATGCTCTACATGCTTACATACAAAGAACGATGCTGTCAATTCCTGTCAGCCCCAGGTTAATAGGAGCAAAAATAGGTGTAATAAGTTCCACTGCGATGCTAAAAAAAATATTTGCCGATTACATTTGCGGCACCTCCGAAAAAAATCGGAATAGAAAAACAATTTGATGAAAATTGCATTGATAAGAGAAGGGAAAATTCCGGTTGATACACGAGTTGCATTTTCACCCGAGCAATGTATCTGGCTCATGAATAAATATCCTGAATTGCAAATTGTGGTTCAGCAATCACCTGTTCGTTGTTTTAAAGATGAAGAATATTCCAGTGAGGGAATTGTGTTGCAAGAAGATATTTCGGATGCTGATGTGCTGATGGGAATTAAGGAAGTTCCTAAAGAACAATTGATTCCCGCAAAAAAATATTTATTCTTTTCGCACACTATAAAAAAGCAACCACACAATCAGGAATTATTAAAAATCATTCTGAAGAAAAAAATTCAGTTGATAGATTATGAATGCCTGGTTTGGGAAAATGGTGAGCGCATTCTTGGCTTCGGATTTTTTGCCGGAATAGTCGGCACACACAATGGATTTTTAACTTATGGAAACCGTTACAAACTTTTTAATTTGAAACCTGCTCATCTATGTAGTGATTATGATGAGATGCTGGAGCAGTACAAACACATTAAAATTCCACCAATAAAAATTGCAGTAACCGGAACAGGAAGAGTGGCGAGAGGTGTATTTGAAATTTTAGAAAAACTCAATATCAGAATAGTAAGTGTTCAGAATTACCTGACAAAAACTTTTGATGAACCTGTGTTTGTGGTGTTAAATACATCGCAATTGTATGAGCGCAAGGATGGAAAAACTTTTAACCGTGAAGATTTTCATAAGCATCCTGAGCAGTATGAATCAGCATTTTTACCGTTTGCTAAAGTCACTAACTTATTCCTAAATGCTATTTACTGGAGTCCGAAAGCTCCGCAGTTTTTTACAAAAGCAGATATGCGCTCACCTGATTTTAAAATAAAAGTGATTGCCGATATTACCTGCGATGTAAATGGTTCAGTACCATCAACCATTCGCGATACAAGTATTCCAAATCCTGTTTTCGGTTATAACCCAAATACTGAATCCGAAGAAACTCCATATCAACCACAGGGAATTGATGTGATGGCGGTGAGTAATCTTCCGAATGAATTGCCACGCGAAGCCAGTGAGGAATTTGGCAACAAGCTGATTGAATATGTAATGGAAGAATTAATAGAACAGGAAAGCAATATTATTGAACGCGCAACCATTGCCAAGAATGGTCAGTTGACTTCGAAGTTTGATTACCTGAGTGATTATGTTTTGTAATCAGAAAATAAAATTATCCAACAGCTTTTACTTCTTGCAATAAAATTGTTTTACCAGGATAAACTTTTAGCGCCTCTGCTAAACAATCAATCGCATTTTG
Source organism: Chitinophaga pinensis (assembly GCA_945903305.1). Lineage (GTDB taxonomy): Bacteria > Bacteroidota > Bacteroidia > Chitinophagales > UBA10324 > UBA10324. The sequence continues at coordinate 43,630 of CAMDOA010000007.1, read as the reverse complement.
TAAATCTGTTTTGTTCAATACATAAGCAATCCGAACTTCCTGTTTCCCTTTTCCTACAGTTGAATAAAATCCGGTTGCCGGTGCAAGCATGACAGTCACCTCAGGGTCATTCACAGAAGACCCTGAAGGTTTATATGAAAAAGATTCCAATAACCATTGACAGAATTTATCTGAATCATCAATTGGTAATCGTGCAATTGTATAAAATGCGCCACCCGGTTTGGGGCAAGTAACTCCTTCAATTTTATTCAGTCCTTCAACCAATAAATTTCTTCGACTGATATATTCTTTGTTAATGGCTTCAAAATAATTATCAGCCACTTTCAACGCAGCTTCCGATGCAACCTGACCGAATGTTGGCGGCGATAATCTTGCCTGCGCAAATTTTAACATCGTATTCATCAGTTCTGCGTTTCGTGTTATCACACAACCCACACGCGCACCGCACATGCTGAATCTTTTCGAAACTGAATCAACCACCACCACATTTTTATCGAGCCCATCTAAATTCAAAACAGAAAAATGTTTTTTGCCATCATAACAAAAATCACGATACACTTCATCCACAAACAAAAACAAATCGTGCTTTACCACTAAATCTTTTAACTCTTTCAATTCTTCTTCTGAATACAAATATCCTGTTGGGTTATTCGGATTGCATATTAAAATTGCTTTAGTGTTTGAAGTAATTCTTTTTTCAAATTCAGAAATTGCCGGCAATGCAAAACCTGTTTCAATCAATGCAGTAACCGGAACAATTTTTATATCGGCAGCACAGGCAAAGCCATTGTAGTTTGCATAAAATGGTTCCGGGATAATTATTTCATCACTCGGATTCATGCAACTCATCATGGCAAACGAAAGTGCTTCGCTGCCCCCAGTTGTAATCATCACCTGCGAAAAATCAATATTGATTTTATATTTAGATTGATAATTCTCAGCTAATTTTTTTCTGTATGATTCAATACCTGCGCTGTGACTGTATTCCAAAACTTTGAAATCAATATTTCTCATCGCATCAAAAACTTCTTTTGGAGTTTCAATATCGGGTTGACCAATATTGAGGTGATAAACTTTTTTACCCAATTTCTTAGCGGCTTCAGCATAAGGAACCAGTTTTCGAATGGGAGAAGCGGGCATTGTTAGCCCCTTTTTTGAAATGTTCGGCATGGCACAAAAGTATATACAAGCTTTTAGGAAACAGCATTAAGCACTTCGCAAATTTGAACCTACTTAATGCTGATAATTTAATTCGAATGCATTTTTATAAAAAAAAACTCCTCTGAATAATCAGAGGAGTTTTCAAAGTTTATTAAGTATGTAATAATTATTTCGGAGTGGTTTGCAACATATTTGGTTGTTGCTCAGGAGTTGTTTGCTCAATCGGTGCAGCTTCAACACTTCCTTTTATGTATAAAACTTTGGTAGGTGATTTTGCATTCGAAGTAACCGTAATTGATTTGTTAAAACTTCCGGCATGTGCAGCATTGAAAGTAACCGCTATGGTTTCTGATTTACCAGGAAGAATTGGTTCTTTAGGCCACTTTGGTGAAGTGCAACCGCATGAAGCCTGAACATTTGTAATTACAATTGGCTCTTTACCGGTATTAGTGAAAGTGAAATCGTGAGTTACAGGTTTGTTTTGTGGAATATTCGTGAAATCCCAAGTTTCTTCAGAAAATTTGAAGTCACCCGCATTTGGGTTATCCGGAGCTGTGGTTACTGGTGCTGTAGTTCCTGTTACAGGAGTAGTTGTTTGTGCGAATGAAACACCTGTTACAAAAGCAAGTGAAATCATGGTTGCAAAAATTCTTTTCATTTCTTTGATTTTTTTGGGTTTAAAATTTATTTATTGGGTTGTGAAATTTACAATGATGGTGCCAAAAGAAACAAAAATCAGTGAGGAACTAAATTATTCTTGATAGAATCTGCTTTCTCCTCGTTAAACTTTTCATTTAACAGTTCGCATTGAATATAAATTTCCATTTTTTGAGTTGATGCATTCGAATATATATGCAAAGGCTTCATAATATGACCATATCCAATATTAGAATTGAAAGTTGCCCAAACAGAACCCTCTCCACCTGGCAATACAGGCTCTGGTGTCCATCTTGCGGTTGTGCATCCACACCCTTTCACCACATCGCTAATCACCAATGGTTTATTTCCGGTATTTTTAAATTTGAATTCGTGAGTGACCGATTCGCCCTGTTTTACATTTCCAAAATCATAAATTTTTTCTTTGAAACTTAAAACGGCGCTGTCGGTTTTCGCATTTGTAGTTTGTGCTATTGCTGAAAAATAGTTCAGAATAAATATTCCTAAAAAAAGAATAAAGGGAGTGTAAAATTTTTTCAAGGTGGCTAATTTAATTCAATGCTACAGAAATTAGCAAACCTTTTTCCAAAACATTTTCAAATTCTTTAAACCGTTTGATTCGAACCAATCTTGTTTATTTTTGAAGCGATACCAAATCATATGAAGAAGCAATCCATACAGAGTACGACAGAGAAAACATTATCGTTCAGTGATTTCAGAAAAGAAATTTTAGCTGATTATAAACTTGTGAGTTTAAGTCGTGAAGCAAGTTTACTGGGTCGAAAGGAAGTTTTAACAGGAAAAGCAAAGTTTGGAATTTTCGGTGACGGAAAAGAAGTGGCGCAAATTGCCATGGCAAAGGTTTTTCAGAATGGCGATTTTCGTTCAGGTTATTATCGCGACCAGACATTTGCTTTGGCCACAGGAATTGCTACACTCGAACATTTATTTTCTCAATTGTATGCCGATGATAATATTGAGCGTGAACCGCACAGCGGTGGTCGCATGATGAATGCACATTTCGCTACCCGATTAATTGATGAAAACGGCGAATGGAAAAATCATACTGAATCAAAAAATACATCTGCTGATGCTTCGCCAACAGCCTCGCAAATGCCCCGAGCTTTAGGTTTAGCATTGGCTTCAAAAATGTATCGAGAGTCAGCAGCTTTAAAAAATGAAAATCAGTTTTCAATTAATGGAAATGAAGTAACCTTTGCCACTATTGGTGATTCTTCAACTTCTGAAGGACATTTTTGGGAAACATTAAATGCAGCCGGAGTTTTAAAAGTACCTCTTGCCATTTCGGTTTGGGATGATGGTTATGGAATTTCAGTTCCACAGAAATATCAAACTACGAAAGAAAATATTTCTGAAATCGTCAGCGGATTTCAAATCGATGAGAACGGAAATGGAATTGATATTTACATAGTCAACGGGTGGGATTATCCTGCACTGATGGAAACTTATACAAAGGCAATTTCAAAAACACGAGCAACACATATTCCTTGTTTGATTCATGTGAAAGAATTAACACAACCACAAGGTCACTCTACATCAGGTTCTCATGAAAGATATAAAACCAAGGAACGATTAGATTGGGAAAAAGAATTTGATTGCAACAAAAAAATGCGCGAATGGATTATTAAAACCGCCATTGCTTCTGTAGATGAATTGGATGAAATTGAAAACGATTCAAAAATGGAAGTTCGTGATGCGGCACGCCGTGCATTAAAAGATTTCAATCAACCATTGAAAGAAGAGCGGGATGAGTTAGCTGTTTTATTGGAAGAGGTGGCTTCACAAAGTGAGTTTGCTGAAATCATAATACAGAAAAAAGTTGAACTCATTCAAATGCCAGATGCAATTCGTAAAGATGCATTGATTACAGCAAGAGAAATTTTATTGTTGACCCGAAACGAAAATTTTGCTGTACGACAACAATTAGCTGATTGGAAAAATAATTACCTCGCTCGCGGCAATCGCATTTATACTTCACACTTAACCAGCGAATCAAAATATGCCGCATTAAAAGTTGCCGAAGTAAAACCTGAATATGATGAGAATGCGATTTATGTAAATGGCTTTGAAGTGTTAAATGCATTTTTTGATTATGCGCTTGCAAATAATAATCAGCTAATTGCTTTTGGAGAAGATGTTGGTCGCATTGGTGATGTGAATCAGGGCTTCGCCGGATTGCAGGCAAAGTATGGTGAACATCGGGTGTTTGATACTGGAATTCGTGAAGCAACTATTATCGGACAAGGAATTGGATTAGCCATGCGAGGTATTCGCCCCATTGCTGAAATTCAATATCTTGATTACCTGCTTTATGCATTGCAACCGTTGAGTGATGATTTAGCAACTCTGTTATATCGCTCCGCCGGCGGACAAAAAGCGCCGCTCATAATTCGCACACGCGGTCATCGGTTCGAAGGCATCTGGCACACCGGTTCGCCAATCGGAATGATTTTAAATTCAATTCGCGGAATTAATTTTTGTGTTCCGCGCAACATGACACAAGCAGCAGGATTTTATAACACGCTACTGCAATCAGATGAGCCGGCATTGGTTATTGAATGTTTAAATGGATATAGGTTAAAAGAAAAATTACCTTCCAACATTGGCGCATTTACTGTTCCGCTCGGAGTTCCCGATGTGATTCGCGAAGGTGATGATATTACCATAGTCACTTATGGTTCTTGTTGCCGCATTGCAGAAGAAGCAGCCGAAAAAGCCGCTTCAGTTGGCATTTCAGTGGAGATAGTTGATGTGCAATCTTTATTGCCTTTTGATTTACATTATGGAATTGTTGAGAGCATAAAAAAAACAAACAGAGTTATTTTCTTAGATGAAGATGTTCCCGGTGGTGCCTCTGCTTTTATGTTGCAGAAAGTTTTGGAAGAACAAAATGCTTTACAACACTTAGACAGTTTACCAAAAACAATTACTGCAAAAGAAAACCGCGGCGCCTATGCCAGCGATGGAAATTATTTCTGCAAACCAAATGCAGAAGATGTGTTTGAAGCAGTGTATGCTATGATGCGCGAAAGCGACCCGAATAATTTTCCGGAGATCGGATAGTTTATCGTTTTTCGATAGTTTTTTTAGGAGGAAAAGAATACAGCCCACTCTGGTTTGCCTTCGCGGGTTTGTCGGAACGCGGGTTTGCCTTTGCTGTAGCTGCCTGACAGCAGTAGGTTAATACAACCTTACTTTTAATTGTTGGTCAGGCGACCAACAACGGCGGAGATTTATCATTTGTTATCTTACAGATATCATTTATTAGTTTCCATATATAATTTATTAGCTTCCATTAATAATTATTTATATTACAGTTAGTAATATTTATGTTAAAGATATTATTAGTTATCTTACATTTATAAATTATTATCTTACATTTATAAAGGTTTATATTGCATTTATAATGTGTTAGCTTCCATTTATAATAATGCTCGCAAATACTAAACAAATGCATACATTTGATGCCTGAATTCACAATCAATAAAGATTAATGCCCGCAACCACTAAAGAAACGCTCACGCTGAACCTCCAAACCTTTTTTAAGACTAAAGGAATTGACAAGCCGGTAAGTTGGATGATGAAGCAGGGCATATCAAACAACACCGCGCACAAATTATTGCACGGTAAGTTTAAACGCGGCCTGCCCATGCACCACCTGGCCATGATATGCGAAAAACTATGGTGCACTCCCAACGATTTATTTATATGGACACCAAAAGATAAAGCCCTCGACCAGCCCACACATCCGCTGCAAGCTTTGAAACTGAAAGTTGACAGCGCTAACCTGAATGCCATTATAAAAAAATTATCGCCCGATAAAATTGAAGAGCTTAAAAAAATTGCGGAGGGGATGTGAGATTAATACACTAACTCTATAAACAAACAAAGTGCTCTAAAAATTTATTAATAATTGTTTTGGCATAATTCAAATGAAGAAATCCATTAACAGTTTCGGCTTGGTAGTGCTTACTGCCACCCACCATATATATTTGCCGCCCTTATGAAAAACATCCGCAACTTTTGCATTATCGCCCACATTGATCATGGGAAAAGTACACTTGCCGACCGACTACTTGAAGTGACAAAAACTATTACCGAACGACAGATGATGAATCAAGTGCTCGATGATATGGATTTGGAGCGCGAGAAAGGAATTACCATTAAGAGTCACGCCATTCAAATGAAATATAATCAGGATGGTGAAGATTATATTCTGAATTTGATTGACACTCCCGGTCATGTTGATTTCAGTTACGAAGTTTCGCGTGCCATTGCATCATGCGAAGGAGCCTTGTTATTGGTGGATGCTTCACAGGGAATTCAGGCGCAAACCATTTCGAATCTCTATTTGGCTATTGATAATAATCTTGAAATAATTCCTGTTGTCAATAAAATTGACATGGAAGGTGCGATGGTAGAAGAAACCATGGACCAGATTGTTGACCTCATTGGATGCAAGCGCGAAGACATTATGCTCGCCAGCGGAAAAACCGGAAAAGGAGTGAATGAAATATTGCGTGCAGTTATTGCCCGCATTCCTGCACCAAACGGAAAAGAAGAAGCGCCGTTACAGGCTTTAATTTTTGATTCTGTATTCAATTCATTTCGTGGAATCATTGCGTACTTCAGAGTATTTAATGGCGAAATAAAAAAAGGAGATAAAATAAAATTCTTCAACACCGGGCAAGATTATATTGCTGAAGAAGTAGGTGTGTTATTACTGGAAAAATCGCCGCGTGAGATTATTAAAACCGGAGATGTTGGATATGTGATTACCGGAATAAAGGAATCGAAAGAAATAAAAGTGGGTGACACTATTACATTATCTGCACGACCAACTGATGAAGTGATTAAAGGTTTTGAAGAGGTGAAGCCCATGGTGTTCGCCGGAATTTATCCAATAGATACAGATGACTATGAAGACATGCGCGATGCACTTGATCGTTTAAAACTCAACGATGCTTCGCTCACATATGAGCCAGAATCATCAGTCGCACTTGGTTTTGGTTTTCGTTGCGGCTTTCTTGGTATGCTGCATTTAGAAATCATTCAGGAACGATTGGATCGTGAGTTCAACATGAATGTGATTACCACTGTTCCCAATGTGAGTTTCTTCGCTTACACAACACGCGGTGAAAAATTAGTGATAAATAATCCTACCGATTTTCCTGATCCTACCATGATTGATCATGTAGAAGAACCATGGATTAAAGCAACTACCATTTGCAAGCCCGAATACATTGGAGCAATTATTAACTTGTGTATTTATAAGCGTGGAATTTTTAAAGGGCAAACATATCTAACTCCTTCGCGCGTAGAATTAGCCTTTGAATTACCGTTGACAGAAATCGTTTTTGATTTTTATGACAAACTGAAATCAATCACACGCGGTTATGCAAGTTTCGATTATCATCCATTGGATTTTCGTGAAAGTGATTTAGTGAAACTGGATATAAAATTAAATGGTGAAAATGTGGATGCTCTTTCCGCCTTGATACACCGTGTGCGTGCAGAAGAATTCGGTCGTAAAATTTGTGTGAAGTTGAAAGAGTTATTGCCACGCCAGCAATTCGTAATAGCCATTCAGGCTGCCATTGGTCAAAAAATAGTTGCCCGCGAAACTATCAGTGCTTTGAGAAAAGATGTGACAGCAAAATGTTATGGTGGTGATATTTCGCGAAAAAGAAAACTATTGGAAAAACAAAAAGAAGGAAAGAAGCGAATGAAGCAAGTTGGAAATGTTGAGATTCCTCAGTCTGCTTTCCTTGCAGTTTTAAAAATTGATGATTGATTTAACAATTTGAATATGGAATTACTCGATGGTAAAAAAGTATCACAAGAAATAATTGAAGAATTGAGATTGGAAATTCTGCAAAGAATTTCGGAGAATAAAAAAATTCCACACCTCGCTGCAGTGCTTGTCGGGCATGATGGTGGCTCCGAAACCTATGTAGCAAGTAAAGTAAAGCATTGTGAAAAAATCGGATTCAAATCAACACTTATTCGTTTTGATGATTCAGTGAGTGAAGAAATTTTATTGAATGAAGTTCTGCGATTAAATAATAATGATGATGTTGATGGAATATTGGTTCAACTTCCCATACCGAAACACATTGATGTTGAGAAAATTACCGAAGCCATTTCACCTGTGAAAGATGTGGATGGTTTTCATCCGGTAAATATTGGTAGAATGGTTAAAGGATTACCTGCACATGTAGCCGCAACTCCGTATGGAATATGGTTAATGCTGCAACGATATAAAATCAATACAGCTGGAATGCATTGCGTGGTGATTGGTAGAAGTGATATTGTTGGGAAACCAATAAGCTTGTTAATGGCGCAAAACACACAGCCCGGAAATGCAACTGTTACCATTTGCCACAGTCGCACCAAGGATTTAAAAGCTATGACCTTGCAAGCTGATATATTAATTGCTGCACTCGGTAAAGCTGAATTTGTTAAAGCAGATATGGTAAAAGATGGTGCCATAGTTATAGATGTTGGCATTACTCGTTTAGCTGATACAACAAAAAAATCGGGATACAGAATTGTTGGTGATGTAGCTTTCAATGAAGTAGCACCCATGTGCAGCTACATAACTCCTGTTCCAGGCGGAGTTGGATTAATGACCATTGCTTCATTGATGATGAACACGATGAATGCTTGTAAGATGAGAACCGGCAGTTGACTATTTTTTCCGCAATTCAATTATTTTCGTTATATATATTTTGATTGATGAAATTTATTTATTTAAATCCAAGCCGTTGGTTCAGATTATTGATTTCACTTTTAAAATTTATTGTACTTATTACCTTTCTCTAAAATGTCAGGCAAGTAGTTTCATTGCAAACAAAACTAATTTGCTAATTAACAAGGTTTAATTTTTTTTGATGTTAGTGTTTAAAAAGTCATCAAAAGAAATTTCAAAATCGCGAAGTGGTTTTAACGAAATTTCGGTTCCGCTTTCACCCTTTGCAGAATAATCAAACGGATTATCGAGGTCTTTGATTAATAAAAACATATAGGAAATAAGGAAGGTAACAAGCAGTGTAAAAAAAAGTGACGCATAAAATGGTTCAATATTTATAATGAGCAGCCCGAATGCAATTAAAAATCCCATGGCTTCAACAATTGCATATGCCGAACCCACAAATTCGGTATCTCTTATTGTGTCAATTCTTGTTATCATTCTGCGAATGTTGTTTTGTTCGTTCTTCATTTTTATTATATAGTTCGGTTGAACTCCCTCTTTATCAAGCTCAACAAAATAATCATTCATCAAACTAACTTTATTTAAAACAGATTGAGTTCTTTCTTTCTTGTAAAACCAATTCATTAATGCACTTACAAAAGTTTGTTGATAGGTGAGAAACTGACTTGCATTTTCAGAATTTTTTGCTTTAAAGATTGTGTAGGTATCGTCAAATAATGATTTCATGGTAGAAGCCAGTTCACTTGGAATTTTTTCACTTTCCTTGTAATCAGAAAGCACTCCGCTAATAAGAAACCCAATGAGAAAAATGGTTCCGGCCACTAAGCTGGTAAAAAGGGCATTCAGTTCCAGTATCTCAAATCCAAATTTATGAGAAAGAAATTTTAGTGCAGCCACCAAAATAATCAAGGGTAATATTTTGAATGCGATTGACCATTTCCGCCATATTTTTTTCGACGATTTATTTATTAACTCTTGCGGGTTCATGAATCTGGTAAGTTTGTTTCTTTCACTAAGTAAAATATTAAAAATGTTTATACCCTAATTTTTGTGATGTAAAATTCTTTCAGACCAAGCTAGCATAACCGAAGACAATAAAAACACAACATGAATGATTACCTGCCACATAATTTCTTCTGATTCATAAGTCTTGATATTTATAAATGTTATGAGCAGGTGAATACCTGAAATGCCTACCAGCGCACCGGCCAACTTAACTTTTAATGTTCCCGCATCTATTTTTTGCAACCATTCCGGTTTGTCTTCGTGCTTGTCAATATCAATGCGACTTACAAATGTTGAGTAACCACCAATAACAACCATGATAAGCAGATTGGCCACCATCGTAATATCAACCAAAGTGAGTATACCAAGCATCAAAGCAGTTTCAGTAATTTAATTGATGGTTATACACAGGTGTATGAGTTCAACAACATATTTATATGCATATAATATTGCGCCCACAATCAGACCGGCATACAATGGTGCTTGCAGCCATCGGCTGGCGAAAATTATTTTTTCAAATGCGGTTTCAATTTTATTGCTCATACTATTTGTTTTTTATTTTTAGATTTCTCCGACTTAAATCATTTGAAGTAATAAATTGGTTGAAAATTTTATTTGAATTTATTTTTTTGTTTTTGCCAGCCAAATGATGCTGAGCACCATAACTGCAACTGCGCATATGGTAATTTTTAACCACAATGTATTGGCTATCACTAAAGCACTAAATAAAATTGCCGGAATAACTGTAATGGATAATATTCCTTTATTCCTTTTTGATATACCGCGTTTTTTACTAAAGTCACGAATAGGCTGCCCTACATGTTTATGGCGGGCAAGCCGGAACAGAAATTTTTTACTTCCGCGTGAAAAGCAATAAGCAGCAATTAGAAAAAAAACAAGCCCGGGCATTAGTGGTACAATGTATCCGACTATACCAAAGCCAATTGAAATAAAACCTATCGTGTTCCAAAACAGCTTTTTTGTTGCCAATTTTTTTACTTTATTAATCAGCGTTAAAAAAAATTGCTCTTGTTTTACCGGATCAATTGTTGCGTTTTGCCGCTGTTGATTTTCAGCGGCGTGCATATTCCTTTTCTGTTTTAAATATCCAATAATAAATACCACCGAAGTTATTACTGCAACAATCAGGAAAATATATTCTATCTCATTAATTAAAAGCGGAAATTGCCTGCCAAGAAAAAATCCAAGCGGAATTAAAGACCATACCCAAATAAATGCCCCCAGAACATTGTAAAAACTAAATTTTAAAAAACTTATTTCAGACGCTCCGGCCATAATTGGGGCAAATGTTCTTACGATGGGTAAAAATCTTCCGACTATTAATGCGGCACCTCCATATTTATGAAAATAGTTGCGGGTAATTTCAAGGTGTTTCTTTTTAAAAAATAAAGAATCATTCTTTGTAAATAAATTTTTACCGAAATATTTTCCGGTAAAATATCCGGTGCTGTTTCCAAGTATAGCAACTACTGTAACACTGAAAAGCAAAAGAAAAATATTCACATCAAAATTTTCAGTACTGCATAACAAACCGGATGTAAGCAACAATGCATCCCCCGGAAAAATAAACCCGAAAAACAATCCTGTTTCAGCAAAGATGATTAACAGCAAAAGGGTTAAGCCTCCGTATGCAATGAGTTTTTCTGAATTGAGCAGTATGTCAAAAAAATCTTTTATGTTGTCCATTAATTATTTGTTTTTATTAAATACTACCAAGGGAATTTTTGTTTGAAATGCAAGGCTTTCAGAGGTGCTTGATAAAAATAACTGCTGAAAAAATGTTCTTCGCTGTTCTGTGAACATCACTACTGCAATTGGATTTGAAGAAGCAATTGCTTTTTTCAAATTGGTTACAATCGGCTTGGTGAAGTCATTATTTTTAAAAAGCAATTTTATATTGTACTTAAATTGTTTTTTCAGATTTGCTGTTATTTCACCAGCATCCATCAATTTTTCTCCCGGAAAAGTGAGATGAAAAACTTCTACAGCTGCTTTGATGGGTTTTGCAAATTCTATAACTGTATTCAGTTCCTGCTTATAATTTTTTAAGTCAGATGCATAAAGAATATGAGTACAATTTTTTGTTCTGTAATGCTGTGGTACCGCAATAACAGGAACCTGGGATTTGGTTATCAGGTTGCCTGCTGTATTTCCAAAAATTTTGTTTAACGAGCCTGCACCACGGGTGCTCATGCATATGAAATCTATAGAATGAGTTTTTGCGTACTCCGTAATGCTGCTTTCGTGAATGATACTCTGCTCAATGACACATTTGATTTTATCGGAAGAAACTTTCATTGATTTGTAAACTGATTCAACAAATTTGTTCAAACGGGTAAGGAGTTTTTGCTTTTCATTTTTTACATAAAGCGCATAGGTGGCTTCTGACCAACTTGTAGGTTTAGGTAAAAAACAAGAATGAAAAAAAATTAATTGCGCTTTATTAAGTTTTGACAACGAAATAGCAAAGCGAAGCCCTCCTTTTGAGTTGGTTGAAAAATCGGTTGTAACAAGTATTTTCATATTGTTTATTTTAGAATGACCTATTGGAATTACACTTTATTTCTTCATTTGTTTTTTATCCATTTACCGGTAATCGAAATGTATTGAACTCCAAATCACGATTGCAATAACAATACGAAGTGTAATTGCCAAAATCACCTCGGTTGCCGTTAGTTGCAGGTCATAATTCGTTTATTGCGGACCATGTTTCTTTTTAAAAATTAGTGAGGCAGCAATACTGGAAAGCAAAATAATAATTACTGCAAAAAGTGCATATTCAATCGGTACTTTGTAAATATCGGAGAGAACCATTTTAATCCCGATAAATATTAAAATAAATGAAAGTCCGATGTGTAGAAAGCGGAACAAGTTTAGCATCCCGGCGAGCGCAAAATAGAGTGACCTTAAACCAAGAATGGCAAATACATTTGAAGTAAATACTATAAATGTATCAGTAGTGATGGCGAGTATAGCTGGGATGGAATCAACTGCAAAGATTAAATCGGTTATTTCAACAAACACCAACACAATAAAAAGAGGTGTTGCGGCGAGTGCGCCATTTTTAATTCGCACAAAAAATTTATCTCCATGAAATTCATTTGTTACAGGCAACATTTTTTTTATGAATCGGATGATGGGATTTTTTTCAGGATCAATTTTTTTATCTTTTTGAAACAGCATTTTTATTCCTGAAAAAATTATTATCGCTCCGAACACATAAATAATCCAGTGAAATTTAGTGATGAGTGCAACTCCGGCAAAAATGAATATTACACGCATAATGAGTGCGCCTAATATTCCCCAAAACAAAACTTTGTGCTGATATTGTTGTGGCACATGGAAGTAGGAGAAAACTAAAATGAAAATAAATAAATTATCGATGCTGAGCGATAATTCAATAATATAACCGGTGAGAAACTCAATGGATTTATCGGGACCTTTCCAGAAATAAACAACAACACTGAACAACAAGGCAAGACCTATCCAAACCATTGTCCATGCAAGTGATTCTTTAAATGATACAGAATGAGATTTGCAGTGAAATACGCCAAGATCAAGCGCCAGCATTATTAGTACGAATAGTATGAAGGCTATCCAGAAGTATAACTCAGTTGTCATGTTGTGTTTTTAAATATCGGGTTTTAATAAATTCAATTACAATTGGCAATAATGAAATAAGAATGATTACAATTATTACAATCGAAAAATTTTCCTTTATAACCGGAATGTTTCCGAAAAAATAACCGGCAAACGAGCAAATGAACACCCATAAAATTCCACCTAAAATATTGAATGTGATAAAGTGCTTGTAATTCATTCGGCCTATGCCTGCAACAAAAGGTGCGAATGTTCGGACAATCGGAACGAATCGGGCAATAACAATTGTTTTTCCTCCGTGTTTTTCGTAAAATGATTGTGCTTTAAGCAGATGATTTTTATTAATGAATCTGTAGTTTTTTTCAAAAACTTTTATGCCTATAAATTTTCCAATGCTGTAGTTAAGGCTGTCGCCAAGAATTGCAGCTACACATAGTATAATTATAAGCAGCCAAATATTTATTGCACCTAATGCAGCAAGGGCTCCGGCCGCAAAAAGCAGCGAGTCGCCCGGTAAAAGTGGAGCAACTACCAAACCTGTTTCGCAAAATATAATTAGAAACAGGATGAGATAAACCCAGGATTTGTAATCAGTTACCAGGGTTAGTAAATGCTTGTCGAGGTGTAAAAAATAATCTATAAATGTTTCAATCATATCTAAGTGTTCTTAAAAATCAAACAAGTTTCCTAGAAAAGAATTGCCTCTTCGTTGGTTGTTAGGTTCATCATTTCGGTAATTGTCGTTTTCATTTTCATCGTCATTTTGGTTTTGGCGCAAATTTGAACTAGAGCCGGAGCGCTCAATTATTTTATCCAGTTCACCTTTATCGAGCCATACACCTCGACATTGCGGACAGTAGTCAATTTCAATTCCACTGCGTTCACTCATTTTAAGTTCTGTATTACATAAAGGACATTTCATAGTGTTTCTTATTAATTGTTTTTCTTTTTAATTGTGTTGTTTTATTTTTAGTTTTTGCACTTGCCTCTTCAGCAACTTCACCACTTTTAAAATTGCCTTCTCAAATGTTTCGCATTGTGCAGTGGCCAGCAAATCGTTTCCCGGTATTGCCAATCTTATCTGGCAAACCTTGTTTTCTTTTGTGTGTGAATTATCAAGCCGAAGGAAAATTTCACTGCCAATTACCTGATTATAATATCGAGCAAGTGTGTTTACTTTTTCTAAAACAAAACTTTTCAGCTCTTGATTAGCAGAAAAGTCAATGGATTGAATTTCTATTTGCATAAAATTTGTTTTAATTCATTTTACTTTTTCAATTTAAGTTGAAATTCCAATTCTTCGGTACTACCGTTTCTTTCATGCTCAATATTTACAATTGCATTTGCAGGAATGTATAGACGTTCATTCTTAACCTGAATGCTGAACGGCTTGTTTGTTTCCAACGAATCGGCCAGCCGCCTGAGTTTTGCGATAAACTGTTTGCGCGGATATTCTTTTTCTATGTCGCGTGATTTTTTATTTTTCATTGTATTTCATTTTGATTTACCATTCCACAGTATTTACAGAATGTTGCATTTTCTTTTATTACCTCAGAACAATGTGGGCATTTTTTGTTAATTCCTTTAGCTACCACCGATGGAAGCATTGCAATAGCAACAACAAGCAGCGGAACTATTGCGCAGAGGATAAACCATAATAGCTGACTGCGTCCTTTTGGCTTTGCTAAAACTGCTCCTGCAATACCGGCAACAACTATCAGAATGATATATCTAATCATTTGGATTATTTATTTAATGAATCTTTTATTTTTTCTTCAATTCATCTACTCCAATAAATGGAATAGCACCACCGCCCGTAACCTGCGGAAGAATTCCATTCCATTTATCAATTGCTTTGAGATTCGCCTCAATTTTTCTCAATTCAATTAAGTCTGGTGAAATATTCATTTTCTGTAATCGTAATGCCTCTGCCTCTGCAGTAGCTGCTGCTATTGTTTGTTCTGCCTCAATCTTAATTCTGTCAAGGTCTCGCTTTGCTTTTAATGCATGTTGCTCTGCTGTTTGCTTGGCTTCAATGGCATCCATAAATACTTTCGAGAAACTGAATGTGACAATTGAAACTGCATCAACGGCAATGTTTGAGGCCATGAGTTTTTCGCTGAGCGCATCTTTCATAGCAGTGCTTACAGAAGGTCTCTTGGTGATAAGTTCTTCTGCCGAGTACTTTGCTGATACAGCTTTTGTTACCTCCTGAATTGCAGGGTCAATAATCCGCTCTTTAAATTCTGTCCCGATGGTTTGATAAACCACATTTGCCTTGTCGGGCATAATGTGATAGTTCAGCGCAACCGATAAAGTCACATCCTGTAAATCGGATGATGCTGACGATGCATCCGTTTGCGCTTTCTGGACCCTGACATCCATTAAGACAACCTGTTGCATAATAGGTATTTTGAAATGCAGCCCTTCATTCAATACCTTATCCTGAACAGCACCGAAATTCAGAACAATCCCTCTTTGTCCTGCACCAATCTGAACCCAGGGCTTGAATAGTAATAAGACTATGAACATAACTCCGATAATTAGTAGTGTCCTTAGTGGCCCCTTTTTCAATGCATTCCGAATTGAATCTTCTGCATTATTTAAATCATGTATTTCCATTGTTTTATTTTTTTTTAACTATTAATTTCAAAATTCATTATTGTTTTATTCAAAAAAACTGACTTGCCCCTTGGTGATATCATAATAAGCACCAACAATTTTTACTTTGCCTTCTTTAATCAATTCAGCTATAACCGGACTATCTTTTACAATATGCTCAATGGTTGTTTTAACATTATTTTTTGATGTTTCATCCAGCAACAACGCAATATTTGATGTATCGCCGGTAAAGGCCGGCTTAATCTGATCTACAAGTTGAGTAAGGTTTCCTAATTCCGCATCATCAACAGCACCTTTAACAGCGCCACAGTGATTGTGGCCCATCACAACAATAAGTTTTGTTCCTTTTACTTTGGTTGCAAATTCCATACTGCCTAAAATATTCGGGTCTTCTACATTACCTGCCACGCGGGCTACAAAAATATTTCCGATTCCCTGATCAAAAATAATTTCTGGTGGAATGCGTGAATCAAGGCACGAAAGAACTAACGAGTGAGGATGCTGATCTGCTTTCGTTTGCTCAATCTGCGCTTTGTAATTGGTGTTAGTCAACTTCCCGTCAACAAATCGTTGATTTCCTCTTTTGAGTTCTGACAAGGCATCGTCCGGAGTGTTAATGGTTATTTGCTCATGCACAGCCATTTCGCTTTCAACCGGTTCAGTTTTGGTTTGACCGCAAGAAGCAATGATTAGGCTCATGCTGAGTACCAGAGTGGTGTTCTTAAAATTTAACATTTGCTTTGATTTTGATTCGCGCCAAATGTAGTATTAATATTTATATTGATAGCATTAATATTTTTTTTGATAGTATTACTATCACATAAAAATATTTACATTCGCACAGATTTTAAAATTCATCATAATAGCAAGCAGCTTATGAATTTATCATTACAAATTAAAATGAACGAAAAACTTTTTCTTCGCAATCCGGAAGAAACAGACCTTGGCAGACAAATTATTCTGAATAGCATTGTGCTCATTCACAAAGTAGGATTCGAATTGTTTACATTTAAAAAATTAGCTGAAAAAATCGGAACTACAGAAGCGGGCATTTATCGCTACTTTGAAAACAAACACCGCTTGCTTGTTTACATAGTTTCCTGGTACTGGAGTTGGCTTGAATACAAAGTAATGGTTCATACAAATAATATCAGTTCACCTGAAATAAAACTTAAAAAAATTATTGAGATACTTGCCACTCAGGTTAAAGATGATGTGCAAACCAAGCATGTAGATGAACAGTTGTTGCACGAAATTGTGCGAATGGAGGGTGCTAAAGCCTACTTGACAAGGCATGTTACTGATGACAATAAGCAGCGATTGTTTAAACCTTATAAAGACCTTTGCACGGCCATAGCAGTTATTATTCTCGAGTGCAATCCAAAATATAAATTTCCAAGGTCACTTTCAAGCACTATTATTGAGATGGCGCATTATCAAAATTTTTTTATGCGCAATCTTCCTGCGTTAACCGATTTTGGAGGCATAAAAGATGACCGAAAAGTAATCGCGTTTTTAGAAGATTTGGTATTTGCCTCACTGTTTCCGGCAAAGCGAAAATGATGCAATGAAATGTTGTTTTGTGGTTTTAGAAAAATTCGAGCGATGCAAGATTGTTTAATGAACCAATGCGTGGAACGATTCCAATCTTTTTTTGAAATTCAATTAGAAAAATGTTAACTGAAATTATCACCTTACAAAAAAAGTGCTCTCATCTATTAAGGATGATTGATGAAAAATTGCCAGTAAGAAACCGGAAAATATGCAACCTGTACAGTTTATTTAATCAGGTAAATTTCCGAGCCATTTTTTTCGAAATTGTTTTTAATAATCATCAGAACCTCAAAAGTCTTTCCTTTAACCAAAAATAAAATGAATTCAAATTCTATTTCCATTTTACTTCCGGTAATGGAACAATTCTACTCCATACAAGGAGAAGGATTTTTTCAGGGGCATGCTGCTGTGTTCATTCGTTTGGGAGGATGTGATGTTGGATGTGTGTGGTGCGATGTGAAGGATAGTTGGGATGCTGATGCACATAAAAAATATTCTATAGAAGAAATTGTTGCTGCTACTATTCAGTTTCCATCTGATCTTGTAGTAATAACTGGTGGCGAACCCTTGATGCACAATCTTGAATCACTAACTTCACAATTACATTCATCGGGTAAAAAATTAAATTTGGAAACTTCCGGAACACATCCGCTAACCGGAGAATGGGATTGGATTTGTTTTTCACCAAAAAAATTTAAAGAGCCACTGACTGAAATTTATAATGTGGCAAACGAATTGAAGGTTATTGTTTTCAATCAAAGTGATTTTGAATTTGCTGAAAAATATGCTCGATTGGTTTCAACGAATTGCAAACTTTACTTGCAACCCGAGTGGAGCAATGCGGATAAAATGACTCCTTTGATTATTGATTTTGTCAAGCGCAATCCGCAATGGGAAATTTCGTTACAGATTCATAAATACATGAACATAGACTAATGAAGAAATTAATCATTTTAGTTTTTACTTTTTCACTTTTCATAATTAGTGTCACACTTAGTACATCGAAGTGCAGCGCACAGGAATATCACAACCTGAATACTGCTACTAAAAAAGCATTGAAGTATTATGCGGATGGAAAAGAATTGTTGAAAGAATACAAAGATGCAGAGGCCATAAAACCATTTGAAGCAGCAGTTGCTGAAGATTCTTTATTCATCGATGCATGGTTAATACTTGGCGAGTTATATAATGCAACGAAGCAGTTTGAAAAGGCAAAAAATGCTTTTGAAACTTCAATTAATTTGAAAGCAGATGCTCGCGCAAGTGCATATTATTTTGTCGCAGAAAGTTATTGGAATCTGAATGATTATGAATATGTGATAAAGGCACTCACTAAATTTTTAAATTTTCAAAATTTACCGCCAGAGTGGATTGAAAATTCAAAACACATTTTATCGAATGCACGATTTGCTATTGAAGCGGTGAAACATCCGCTTCCTTTTAATCCCGTTAGTTTGGGGGATAGTATTAACACACAGTATCAGGAATTATTTCCCTCTCTTACCGCCGATGAAAATACTTTAGTGTTCATGCGCAAGGACCCTGACGGAAAAGACTGGAACGAAGATTTTTATATCACGAAATATGTAAATGGTAAATGGTCAGTTGCCAGAAATATGGGAGGCGATTTGAATTCGCCGCAACAGGATGGTGCCATGTCAATTACTAATCTTGGTAACGAAATGTACTTTGCCTCCAACCGTTCAGGTGGTTTTGGAAGTGTAGATATTTATTATTCAAAACGCAAAAACGGAAAATGGAGCGTGCCTGAAAATTTAGGTCCCACAATAAATTCTGTTGCATGGGAAACACAGCCAAGTATTTCTGCTGATGGAAAAACTTTGTACTTCGTAAGCACTCGCCCGGGTGGATATGGGGGTAGTGATTTATGGATGACAATAAAAGATGTGAAAGGAAAATGGACGAAGCCGGTAAATCTCGGCACCACATTTAATACAAAGTACGAAGAGCAAACGCCATTTATTCATTCCGATGGGCAAACATTGTATTTCAGCAGCTTCGGGCATCCGGGAATGGGAAGCGCCGATATTTTTTATTGCAGGAAAGAATCAACTGGAAAATGGAGTGAGCCAATAAATTTGGGTTATCCGATAAATACTAAAGTGGAAGAAAACAGTTTTACTGTAAGTCTGAATGGAAAACATGTGTACTACAGTCGTGAAAAAGAAAATGCAAAAGGTGATCTCGATTTGTTTTATTTCGATTTGCCTGAGAGCGCAAAACCAATTCCGGTTACTTATTTGAAAGGTATAATTACCAATCAATCAACCGGTGAATTTTTAAATGCAGATGTTCAACTGATTGATTTAGAAACAGGGAATATCATAAACAGTTTTTCTTCAGATGCTTCATCAGGTGAATATTTAATATCTATTCCCTCAGGAAAAAATTATGCGTTGAATGTTTCAAAGACCGGATTTTTATTTCAATCTGAAAATTTTTCGTTAGCAGAACACAATCCAACCGAACCATTTAAAATAAATATTCAATTACAACCAGTGAAAATTGGTGAGCGAGTGGTGTTAAATAATATTTTCTTCGAAACAAATTCATTTGAATTGAAAAAGGAATCAACGGTTGAGTTGGATAAATTGGTACAGTTGTTAATAGACAATCCGGCAATGAAAATTGAAATTGGCGGACACACCGATAATGTTGGCAGTGATGAATCGAATAATAAATTATCAGAGAATCGCGCCAAGTCAGTATATGATTACCTGGTAAAAACCGGAACTGTTGTCACACGACTGAGCTACAAAGGTTATGGAAAAACAAAACCAGTTGCAACAAACGATACAGATGATGGTCGCGCTAAAAACCGGAGAACGGAATTCACTGTTATTTCCACCCAATAAATTTTGGCATTATTTTCGGCAACTGAATTTCAAAATAATTAATCATGAAAAAACTAATTTACTCAATCCTGCTTGTTTTTATTTCTGCAAACCTTTTCGCTCAAAAAACTTTAACCGGAGAAAAAAGATTGAAAGCAGTGAATGCTGACCCTGTTGTTTACTTAGACGACACAGTTTACAGTAAGGGAACTCCTTATTGTTTAATGAAGGAAATAAAAGTGAATGAGTATCATCCCGATTACAGTGTAAAAAATATTCGTGGTGAAGAACTGATTTATATAAAGTGGGATACCAAAATCTCATTAATGGGCGCTTATGTTTTTAAGTTTATGAAGGACGGAAAAAGTGTTAAGTTGAGTATTACCGACGAAGAAAAATTCCCTATGCTCCTAGTGAATAATGATTTATTTGTGAATAACGATGTGCCTGCAAACCGGGAAGAAAATTTTATTAACAACAACGGTGGAAGCACATCAAGCACAACTGAAACAACTGTTGAAACAAAACCAAAAACCAAAAGCAATTCAGAAATTATTGTAGCCGATAAATTAATTAGTCAGGATTTAATGAAAATAGGTGAATGGAAATTAGTAAAATCATACTATCAGGATAAAATCTTGTGGCACGAAACCGAATGGTATAAAAAAGATGGAACAAAAGTGGCTCAGGCAAAATATAAAATAGACGATGCTGATCAGGCAATGATTTTAACTTATTCTGATAATAAAACTACCCAACTTGCAGTGGCTCCATCGCAAAGTGTTCGGAAAATTGTGGCTACCTTTCTTCGAGAGAATGGTTACCTGTAAATAATAATCTGATTAAAATTAAAAGCCGGTCAAACAAATTTGTTTGACCGGCTTTCTTTATTTAAAAATAAAATTTTTTTATTCTGAATCGGTTCTGAAACGAAATGCGATTCCGGTATTGGCAAACCAGCCATCAAGATTCCGGCGATACACAAAATCTGAATTCTGTAATTCATTGTTTCCATTATACAACTGATACATACGACCAAATGTTCGACCACCTTCAGCAAACCACACTATGTTTTTTGTTAAATAGCAATTAACAAATGCTTTTACCTGATTGTGACCAAAACTTTTATCACCATCGCGCACATACAGTTTTTCTGATGCATTTGAAATATTGTATGAACCAGTGATGGATAAATAGGAAGCACCTGCATACATAGTTTTTCCGAGTTTGTATTCGACATTTAAGTTGGCAGGCATATCTCCCCAGATATTTAATTTGTCATTTGGTTTCCATTCAATACCAAGCAAAGGCATTAGAAAATCTCCAAAGCATTCTTTATTGTAATACAAGCCGAAATGATACTTTAATTTTTCACTTTTCTTAAAATTAAACAACAACAAACCACCCATTTGAAAATTATTTTCTTCAAATGAAATTTTATCTGAATTAATTTTTGGAAGAGTCAATAAAAGTGCTTTCCACTTTTCATTTTTAAAATGCTTTTCGTAACCGACAGCTAAACCCGTATTGTATAAATATTTTTTTTGATTCGTTTGGCCGGTTGAATGAAAATTTAACTGTGAATAGTTGCCACCAAACAAAATCACATCTTTATTTTTCTGAACCATCGGAAGCAAGAAAGCTGCATCGTACTGCATTACTTCCAATTTGCTGTTTGATTCAGTTAAATAAGAACTGCCGGGAAAGTATTGAACCCGCAGGATTAATAAATCAGTGTAAGGTTGGGCAAACAATAAATTTGTACTACACAACAAAACGGCAATACAAAAAAACTTTTTTAAAGCAATCATTTGATGTTTCATTAGTTTGAATTTGAATGGTGTTTAAATATTCAAACCCTCGTAACGAATTGATTCTAAAAAAGATTTAAAGTTGAATAAATGATGCAAATTTTATGATAATTCAATAAAATCCTTCTTTTTTAAAATTAATCATTCAATTATAGTTGTCAAATTTCCGAATCTATTCCTTCACAAATTTGCTGACAAAGGAATCTTGATTGTTAAATAGTTTAATGAAATAAATTCCTGAAGGTAACTTTGAAACATCAATTTTATTTTCTCCTTTATTTATTTTTAAAAGATACTTTTTTGAAGAAAGAATATCAAAGATCACGCAATCAGTTTTTTTTCTTAACGGAATAATTAAATTTAATATATCTGAAACCGGATTTGGATAAACAAATAATTCAATTTGATTTTCTGAAATATTATTAATTGAATTTATCTGAGATGGACAAATACTAACATTGGTACAAACAGAATCAGAACATCCTGTTGAATCAGAAAGTAAAAGGCAAACATTGAATATTCCTGAATCAGAATAAGAATGAATAAAACTATTAGAAGAGTAAGTTGTTCCATCACCTAAACTCCAAAGTATGTTGTTAAAATTTCCCAAGGAATTATTTGAAAATTGAATTGAATCTTCTGAAAAAAAAGAACCTGCCATTGAAAATTCAGCATGACATGCTGAACTATCAAGAATTGAATTCATTGAAATAATACTTTCACAAAACGAAGTGTTTGCAGGATAACCAATTAGAATGATGTTTCCATTCAAAGAAGTATTGGTGGCTAATGAATCTACAAAAATACTCCAGGAGAAAGTCCAGTTACCATTACCTGTTAAATTAAAATCACCATAATCATTTCCTGGTATGCCATCTAAAAAACCAAAAGCATCAAAAATGTCGTAGTAAAATCCAATACCATATACTTCACACGAAGAATATATTTCTGAAGAATTATAAAATTCCCAAGCTCCATTGCCATTGTTTGAATTACCCGGAGAAATTGTTTGTAATGAATTTATGTCCCAACCATTACCATAATTAATATTTAATCCTTCAAACCAAGCCGTTGAATCATATCCATTTACTGTTAAATTAAAAGTGACACTTGTTCCTTGAGCAAAACAACCTAATGAATCAGGAAGTGGATTTGACACTAAAACTATTGATCCAACACATTGTGAGAATGAAAAATTAAAGTAGAATAGGAATACAAAAATCAAATAAATTCTTTTCATGAGAATTAATTTCAGGAAATATAATCAAACAATTGCTCTTCTGATTTTCAATAATTTTTCAAGCAGCGGTTCTATCATATCGAGCTTCAGCATATTTGTTCCATCTGATTTTGCAATGGATGGATTCGGATGAGTTTCAATAAACAAACCATCAACACCAACCGCCACTCCAGCTTTGGATATGGTTTCAATAAACTCAGGTTTACCCCCTGTAACTCCTGATGCATTATTAGGTTGTTGAACAGAATGTGTGCAATCAAGAACCACAGGCACATTCAGTTTTTGCATTTCAATAATATTGCGATAGTCAACTACTAAATCAGAATAACCGAAAGAATTTCCTCTCTCTGTTAAAAAAACATTTCTATTCCCAGCTTCCATGCATTTATCAATTGCATGTTTCATGGAAGCGGCTGAAAGAAATTGTCCTTTTTTAATGTTCACTGCCTTGCCTGTATTAGCAGCAGCAATAATTAAATCGGTTTGTCTGCATAGGAATGCAGGAATTTGTAACACATCCACAAACTCAGCAGCAATGGCAGCTTCGTGTGCTTCATGAATATCAGTAACGATTGCCAATTGTAATTGCTCACGAACTTTCCCTAAAATTTTTAAAGCTGCTTCATCACCAATTCCGGTGAATGAATTGACTGATGAACGATTTGCTTTTCGATACGATGATTTGAAGATGAGTGGAATTTTTAATCGCGCACAAATTTCTTTTAGCTTAGTTGCAGTTTGAAAAATCATTTCATCATTCTCCACAACACATGGACCGGCCATTAAAAAAAAGTTATTGCTGTCAGTATTTTTTAGTAATGGAATTTGTGGAAGCATAAAATGAAATTAAAAATTAAAAATCAAAGATTAAAAAATAAATCACATTGCAATCGTTTCACCAATTTCCATCAGTGAAAGTTCTTTTCCGTTCCGTTCAAATTCTTCTATCGCTTTTTGATGATCAATTATTATCGGAGGGAAAGTATCGAAATGCATTCCAATCACTTTATCGCATTGAATAAATTCAGCACAGGTTGCTGCGTCGAAATAATCCATTGTGTAATTGCTTCCGATGGGCAGCAACGCAAAATCCAGTTTATATCTGATGCCAATTAATTTCATATCCATTGTTAAAGCAGTATCACCGGCGAAATAAAAATTTCCTTCTTTCGATTCAATAATAAACCCTCCGGGATTTCCACCAACTGTTCCATCAGGAAACTGACTGCTGTGAATGGCAACTACATAAGTCACTTTACCAAAATCAAATTGCCAGCTTCCACCGAAATTCATTCCGTGTCCTGACAATCCTTTTTTTTCGTAGTACGAAACAATCTCGTAGTTCGAAATAATTTTTGCATTTGTTCGTTTGGCAATAGCATCCACATCAGCCACATGATCGCCATGCGCATGGGAAATCAAAATGTAATCGGCAGGAACTTTTTCACTGTCAATATTTTTTGCCAATGGATTTTGGTTAATGAACGGATCGAAGAGTAAATGTTTTCCACCCAATTCAACACCAAAGCAAGAATGACCGTAGTAAGTAAGTTTCATTAGTAAATTAGAGATTAAAAATTAGAGGTTAGAAATCAGTCGCAATAAAGTTTCTAATTTTAAAATTCTAATTTTTTATTTTTTCAATAACCGTATTTCTCTTTCCAGTTGCGCTTCAACATTTCCCTCATTTCATTTTCTCGTGTGTTATTTCCGGGTTCAAAGATTTTTGTTCCTGTTATTTGTTCGGGAAGATATTCAAGATTCACAAAATTTCCCGGATGCGAATGAGCGTAATCATAATCTTTTCCGTAGTTCAGTTCCTTCATCAGTTTGGTTGGTGCATTTCGCAAGTGTAACGGCACTGAAAGGTCACCGGTTTTTCGTACCAACGAAAGAGCATCTTCAATTGCCATATATGACGCATTACTTTTTGACGAACAAGCGAGATAAACAACTGTTTGCGACAATATAATTCTACATTCAAGATACCCAATTGAATTCACCGCCTGAAAACAGGAATTGGCTAATACAAGCGCTGTTGGATTTGCATTCCCAATATCTTCACTTGCAAGAATCAACATTCGTCGTGCAATGAACAAAGGATCTTCACCCCCTTCAATCATTCTGGCTAAATAATATACAGCAGCATTTGGATCGCTGCCGCGCATTGATTTGATGAAGGCTGAAATAATATCGTAGTGTTGTTCGCCACTCTTATCATACAACGCCATTTTTTTGTTCAGTGATTTTGTCACTGAATCATTCGTTATAATAATTTCTTTTTCATCTGCAGTATTCACCACCAACTCAAACAAATTCAGCAGCTTTCTTGCATCGCCACCTGAAAATCGCAGCAAAGCTTCTTCTTCTTTTATTGAAATATTTTTTTCCTTTAGCCATTCATCTTTCTTCATTGCATAAACAAGCAACTTTAATAAATCCTTTTTCTCCAACAACTGCAACACAAAAACCTGGCAGCGCGAAAGCAATGCGGAAATAACTTCGAACGATGGATTTTCAGTAGTGGCACCAATCAGTGTAATGATTCCTTTCTCAACTGCTCCCAATAACGAATCTTGTTGCGATTTGCTAAAGCGATGAATTTCATCAATGAATAAAATTGCCTTTCCTTTTTGCTTCGCTCGCTCTATTACTTCACGAATATCTTTTACTCCGGAATTGATAGCACTCAATGAAAAAAACGGAAGTGCAGTTTGTTCTGCAATCATTTGAGCCAAAGTTGTTTTACCAACTCCCGGAGGTCCCCAGAAAATCATGGAGGGTATTACACCTTTCTCAATGAGCGTGCGTAATGGTTTTCCATCACCGGCGAGATGCTCTTGTCCGACCAATTCATTCCATGTTCGCGGACGAACTCTTTCAGCGAGCGGAATCATAGTATCCATAACCGCAAAGTAATTATTTTGCGAGCCAATATTTATGATTTACAAAACTTTTATTAAACCGTTACTTTTTAATCTCTCTGCAGAGAATGCGCATCACTTTACAACGGTAATGATGCGGCAAGCTCCGGTTCGATGGTCATTGGAAAAAATGTGTTCGTACCATCATCCTTCGTTGGAGAAAGAAGTGATGGGTTTAAAATTTCCGAACCCTGTAGGTTTGGCTGCAGGTTTTGATAAGAATGGATTTTACATCAGAGAAATGCAGGCGCTTGGTTTTGGTTTTGTGGAAATAGGAACTGTAACTCCATTACCTCAAACAGGAAATGAAAAGCCAAGATTATTTCGCTTACCGCAAGATGAAGCACTCATTAACCGAATGGGATTTAATAATTGTGGTGTAGAAGTAGCTGCTGCAAGAATTATGATCGCTCGAAAAAATTCTCAGATAATTATTGGTGGAAATATTGGAAAAAATAAAATCACTCCGAATGAAAAAGCGGTAAACGATTACATTATTGGGTTTGAAAAATTGTATGATGCAGTTGATTATTTTGTAGTGAATGTAAGTTCGCCAAACACACCCAACCTTCGTGAGTTGCAGGAAGAAAAACCTTTGAGAGAAATATTATCTGAATTGCAGAAGCGAAATTTTCAAAAGGAAAAACCTAAACCATTGTTGTTAAAAATTGCACCTGATTTAAGTTTCGAACAAATTGATTTGATACTTCAGATTTGTATTGACAATAAGTTGGATGGAATTGTTGCAACCAATACAACTATTTCTCGTGAAGGTTTAAAAACTTCAACTGAAAAAATAAATGCAATTGGTGCAGGTGGATTGAGCGGCAAACCTTTAATCAATCGCTCCACTGAAATAATTAACTACATCAAAAAAAAATCAAACGGTCAATTAGCCATAATAGGTGTCGGTGGAATTCACACGCCAGATGATGCAACCCGAATGCTGGATGCGGGCGCTGATTTAATTCAACTTTATACCGGATTGATTTATGAAGGACCTTTTGTGGTGAAAAATATTTTAAAGGAAATAAACCCCGCAGGTTGACATCATTTAAGTAATTGAGTGTTCATTTTCGGTTTACCGAATTTATATATCGGATTTTTTGAAAGACTGTAATACAAGCATATATTTGTCTGTATTACAATCATTATGTTTCTCAATTGCCACAGTTACTTCAGTTTAAAATACGGCGCACTCAGCATTGAGCGGTTGCTCGGCGAGGCGAAAAAAAATAACATCCAACGGATAGCTCTCACAGACATCAATAACACATCCGGTGTGCTCGACTTTGTGCGCCTTGCTCCGAAGCACCATGTTTCTCCCGTAGTTGGAATTGATTTTCGCAACGGCGCACAACAACAATTCATCGGCATCGCAAAAAACAACGAGGGTTTTCGCGAACTGAATGAATTACTCACACATCATTTACAAACCGAAGAACCGATTCCTTTGCGTGCATCGGTATGTGAAAATGTTTTCATCGTCTATCCCTTCGGCAAGCAACCACCTACGCTCAGCGAAAATGAATTCATCGGCATTTGCCATACCGACATTAACAAACTGCTTTTTTCCAAACTGAAAAATCAACCGGAAAAATTAGTGGCGCTGTGTACGGTAACAGTCAGCACCAAAATTGATTTTAACATTCACCGGTTGTTGCGTGCTGTTGCCAATAATACTTTGCTCAGCAAATTATCTAAAACTGAAACTGCTGATGAAACCGAAGCGATGATGACAGAATCAGAAGCACAAAAAATTTTCGCACTGTTTCCTTTCCTCATTGATAATGCAAATAAATTATTGAGGCAATGCAACATTGATTTTTATTTCGGAAAAAGCAAGAACAAAAAACAGTTTACCGGAAGCGTGGAAAGCGATATGCAGCAATTGCGCAAGCTCAGTTACGAGGCACTGAAGTATCGCTATGAAACGGTAGATGAAAAAATCCTGGAGCGACTGGAAAAAGAACTGGGCATGATACACGAAGGAAATTTCGCTTCGTACTTTCTCATCAATCACGACATTGTATCGTTCGCGCAACGAAAGAATTTTTTTTACATCGGTCGTGGCAGCGGCGCTAACAGCATGGTGGCTTACCTGTTGCGCATAACGGATGTTGACCCCATTGATCTGGATTTGTATTTCGAGCGGTTCATCAATCCATCGCGCACCAGCCCGCCCGATTTCGATTTGGATTTCAGTTGGAAAGATCGCGACGAGGTAATTGCATTTATTCTGAACAAGTATGGAAAAAATAAATGCGCCAGCATGCTCGCCACCTACAGCGAGTTCAAAGCCAACGCCGTGATTCGTGAGTTGGGAAAAGTTTTTGGTTTGCCGAAAAATGAAATTGATTCACTCTCCGATAATTACAGACGAAGCGAACCACCGCACGAAATCGGAAAATTAATTTATCGTTATGTGGAGCGCTTGTATGGTTTCCCCGCGCACCTTGGCATTCATGCAGGTGGAATTTTAATTTCAGAAAGGCCACTCACTTATTATACGGCACTGAGTAATCCGCCAAAAGGTTTTCCGGTTTCGCAATTCAGTATGATTGAAGCCGAAGATGTGGGCCTTTATAAATTCGATATTCTCTCGCAACGCGGACTCGGACACATAAAAGACACGGTGGAAATTGTAAAACAAAACCGCACCATTGAAATTGACATTCACGATATAAAAAAATTTAAGCAGGACGAAAACATGAAAGCCAACCTGCGCGATGCACGGTGCATGGGCTGCTTTTACATTGAGAGCCCTGCCATGCGCATGCTGCTGAAAAAATTAGAAGTCGATAATTACTTGTCGCTCGTGGCGGCGAGTTCCATCATTCGCCCAGGCGTGGCGAGTTCAGGAATGATGCGCGAATACATTGTTCGCCATCGCGATGCTTCGCAGCGTAGTTACATTCATCCGTTCATGCAGGAGCTGATGGCCGAAACTTACGGCATCATGGTGTATCAGGAAGATGTGATAAAAGTGGCGCACTACTTTGCCGGACTCACACTCACCGAAGCTGATATGTTGCGGCGCGGCATGTCAGGAAAATTTCGCGGTCGCGAAGAGTTTGATAAAGTGAAAGAAAAATTTTTTGCGAATTGTGATGCGAAAGGTTACGAGCGAAAAATTACAGCCGAAGTGTGGCGGCAGATTGAAAGCTTTGCCGGCTATGCTTTTTCAAAAGGGCATTCGGCATCGTATGCGGTGGAGAGTTACCAGAGTTTGTTTTTGAAAACATATTACCCGAAAGAATTTATGGT
Organism: Chitinophaga pinensis; assembly: GCA_945903305.1. Lineage (GTDB taxonomy): Bacteria > Bacteroidota > Bacteroidia > Chitinophagales > UBA10324 > UBA10324. Next base: position 14,177 of record CAMDOA010000007.1, on the reverse strand, counting down.
GGGCGTGATAAATAATTTCGGTGGATTTTATCACACCGAATTTTATGTGCACGAAGCGCGCATGAGCGGCGCCAATATTCATGCACCTGATATTAACCGAAGTAATCACCTCACAACAATTACTGGTGATGATATTTTTCTTGGCTTCATTCACCTCGCCGAAATGGAAGCAACTACTTCGCAGCGAATAGAAACTGAACGGAAATTGCATGGCGCATTTCTCGGCCTTGAAGATTTTTGCAATCGGGTGAATTGCACACTCGATCAGTTGCGCATACTCGTGCGCATCGGTGCTTTTCGTTTCACTGGTCGCAGCAAAAAACAATTGCTGTGGGATATTCATACCGTACTCGGCAACGAAAAACACACCGCTCCGCATCCCGAACTTTTCGCCATGCCTCCAACCAATTTTACTTTACCCGTTCTCTCGCACCATCAACTCGATGATGCCCTCGATGAAATTGAATTGCTCGGTTTTCCATTGTGTTCACCTTTTGATTTGTTGAAGGAGTTTGATACAACTTCTTCAAATACAGCGACTGTCCCCCTCTCCTTAGGAGAGGGGTTAGGGGTGAGGCTTGCACACGATTTAAAAAACCACAATGGAAAAATAGTTATGATGATTGGCTACCTCGTAACCACCAAGTACACACGAACCAAGCGCGGCGATGAAATGCGCTTTGGCACCTGGCTCGACCGAGATGGATTTTTTTTCGACACCACCCATTTTCCAAATGAAACAAAAATGTTTCCGTTTCGCGGGCGAGGTTGCTACCGAATCATGGGAAGAGTGGCGGAAGAGTTTGGTTTTTACAGTTTGGAAATTACTGCCATGCACAAACTTGATTTTATTACAAGAGAAGATTTAATGAAACAACCTGATAAACAGGATATGTTAGTGGCTTGAAAAAAATAATAGTTAGCCGTTGTTAATCGTTTTCATTTTATTTTTGGAGTGCGAAACTTTTAAACCATGAAACAAATCATTTTGAATATTCCGGAAAACAAGTACAACTTTTTTGTTGAACTGATTAAGAGTTTGGATTTTGTGAAAGAGAACAACCATGACTTTGATATAAGCGAAGAAGAAAAAAATATTGTCCGCAACCGAATTAAAAACGCAAAGCCGGCTGATATGAAGGAATGGAAGGATGTAGTTGACACTTTCCGTTTGAGCTGATGGCTTTCAAAATTATTATTTACCACGAAGCCATTGATGATATACAAGCAGCCATTGATTATTACAACGAGCAACAATCAGGATTAGGAAAACGGTTTCACACAAAAGTGAAATCAACATTCAAAGAATTAAAAACCAATCCGTTTTTTCAGGTTCGATACGATGAAGTTCGCTGTCGTCTCGTAAATAAATTTCCATACCTCGTACATTTTGTGGTGAATGAAAAAGAAAAAACAATTGCAATTTATCGATTGAAGCATACGAGTATGAATCCGGAGAAAAAATAATTTTTTTAAAACTTTTCAAAAGCTAAAAACTTTGTAAAAGTTGACGCGATTACCAATGTAGATTTAATGAAGCAACCTGATGCGCGGGATATGTTAGTGGCGTGAAAAAAAATATGATTAGGTTTGATAAATACATTAAGAAATGAAAAAAATACTGCTGCCGCTTATTTTGTTTTTACTTTTTATTTCAAAATCAAATGCACAAGCACCAGATTGGTTATGGGCAAAAGGATTAGGAGGATCACATAGTGGAGTTTCGAAATCAATGACCTCAGATGAAAAGGGAAATATTTATATTGTTGGAGTATTTGGTGGAGCATTTGGTGGATCATTTGACTTTGATCCGGGAATTGGAATTCAAAATTTAACTTCTAATGGTATCTATGATATTTTTATTTCCAAATATGATAGTTCTGGAAATTTATTTTGGGCTAAATCAATGGGTGGAATAGGATATGACTTTCCGCTAACAATTGGACTGGATATGTATGGCAATATTTATTTCGCCGGATATTTTGAAGATACTGTTGACTTTGACCCAGGTGGAGCGACTTTTAATTTAATTTCGAATGGTTATGAAGATATGTTCATTTCAAAAATTGATTCCAATGGAAATTTTATTTGGGCTAAACAGATTGGCGGGTCGGGTTATGATGAGATTACCTCGATTTATGTTAATAATTTTGGCGATGTTTTCTTAACAGGTTTTTTTACTGGAGCAGTGGATTTTGATACTGGAACCGGAATATTCAATGTGACTTCAATTGGATATTCTGATATTTTTATATCGAAATTAGATAACACGGGAAATCTTGTATGGGTAAAAAATATTGGTGGAACATACAATAATGCCGGCACCGCAATTACACTAGATTCAGCTGGTAATATATATACTACCGGAAATTTTGTAGATACGGTTGATTTTGACCCAGGAATTGGGGTATATAATTTAATTTCATTATCAACTACTGGTGGTTCAGATATGTTTCTTTATAAATCAGATAATTCCGGAAATTTTATTTGGGCAAAATCATTTGGAGGTTCAGGAAGCCTTGGGCCTTTATCAATTGCACTGGATGATTTTGGTAATGTTCTTACAACAGGTTGGCTTTTAGGTTCTGTTGATTTTGATCCTGACACATCATATTTTGGTTTAGTATCGACAGTAAATAGAGATATTTTTATTTCTAAACTTGACAACAATGGAGATTTTGTGTGGGCGAAACCATTTACCGGTGGTGGTTATGATATGGCATATTCAATTCAAATTGATGCTTTGGGAAGCGTTTATACAACAGGTGTTTTTTGGGGAACAGTAGATTTTGATCCAGGAGTTGGGGTTTATAATGTAACTTCATTAGGGAACAGAGATATGTATATTTCTAAGCTGAGTAGTGCGGGTAATTTTGCATGGGTAAAATCAATGGGTGGTTCAAATACTGATTAAGGTAATTCGATAACTATTAAAAATTTAGGTTTCCTGTATTTTGCAGGCTCATTTTATAGTGATTCTGTTTCATTTGATTCTGCATTATTAATTAATATTGGAGCAAACTATTCCTTAGATATTTCAGTTGGTAAACTTTCACTCTGTAGTTTTACACTAGCAAATTTTAGCTTAACTGCATGCGATAATTATATTTCCCCGAGTGGTAATTACATCTGGTCAACCTCAGGTATTTATCAAGATACAATTCCAAATGTTGCTGGATGTGATAGCATCATTTCAATCAATCTCACAATCAATTCAGTTGATCCTTCATTAACACAAAGTGGCATTACACTAACTGCCAACGCCGCCGCCGCAAATTATCAATGGCTCAATTGCGATAGCAGTTTTGCAATAATCAGCGGAGCAACCAATCAGATTTTTACTGCAACAGCCAACGGAAATTATGCTGTCGCAATAACACAAAATGGTTGCACTGATACTTCCTTTTGTTTTTCGGTTGCCGGAGTTGGAATAAATGAACATGAGAATTCAGAATTTGGATTTCAGATTTTTCCAAATCCTGCCAGTGAGCAATTCACAGTAATAAGTAAAGAGTTATCAGCATATAAAATCGCAATCACCAATATGCTTGGCGAAACTATTTATGTTAAAGAATCAAATTATAATTCTCAAGCGGTGAATCTGAAAAATATTTCACAGGGAATTTATTTGGTGCAATTGCAATCTGCTGATTTTATGGAAATAAAAAAACTGATAGTAGTGAAGTAGAATATTTTGAAAGTGGCGTGAATAAATTTCATTCCTTTGAAATGCAACTATTCAGCAATGCAATTAATCTTGCATCAAACAAAAAAATTAATGAAGAACATTTTAAAAACAGCCTCAGCATTATTAATAATGATTGTGCTTTTTGCAGCCTGTAGTAAGGAAAATAAAATCAGAAAGAATTTATCGGGCACATGGAAAGTAGTTACCTCAACTGATTCAACGATAAATGCTGCCATTGCAGCCGGAACTACTGTTCAGTATCAGTTCAGCGATTGTAAAAAAAAGGATGAACCTTGTAACGGAGTTTATACTATTTCCTATAATCTGTTTGGATTTCCGATTTCTGTATCAGCCAATTATACATGGTTGGTAAAAGATGATGTTTTATCAATCACACCTTCTGATTCTCTGTTAACCGCCGGAAGTTTTCATATTGAATTTACAGATAAGAAAAAACTTACGGCCACTGATGTTGTGAATGCAGCAACCATTACAACGCTGGAAGAATTATAGAACTGAATTTATTTTTTGTTAAAGACCGATGTGATTTTAGATCGGATCGTTTTTTTTATTCGCCCAGCAATTCCATTTTCTTTTTACAACGGGCAATTGATTTTGAATAGGTTTCAACATTCACATCGTTCAGCGAATAGCGAACAGCATTTTTAAATTGCTCAATCGCTTTATTGTAATCACCTTTCAGTTCAAACATGATTGCATATTCATTATACAATGCAGCTTTATCAGTTCCTGCTACCTCCAATCCTTTTTTTATAAAACTTTCCAGTTCATCATACTTGCCAAGCGTTGAAAGCATAATGGATAGGTTGGTGTAAATAGCCGGATAATCCGGTGAATAAGCATAGCATTTTTTATAAAACTCTTCAGCATTTGTATAGTCTTTGAATTTGGTTTCATAAATCCAACCCATGTGATTGTATGCTTTTCCATAGGTCGGGTCTTCCAGTAAAATGGCTTCGAGTGTGGAGAGTGCTTCACTTATTTTTCCCTGCGCAATTTGCCCGTCAGCCTCAAAGAATAGTTCGTCGTTTTGTAAACTGTTAATCGGGTCGCTCATATTTTTTAGTTGTTGTATTTGCAAATAAAATCATCAAAAACCTGTTTATGAAAATATTTTTTTTGTGCCGAGCTTCCTTTCTCATTTTAATTTAAACTTATTTACTCCAAACCGACCTGTCTAATTTTCGTTAAATAAAATTTAATGCTACTCTACAACTGAGTTTCAATTGCACCCTTTTGGAACCCACATCCCTCCTACTCATAATTAAATTTGTATCGATATAAATTATGCATTCAAAAGTCTTCTATTTGAAGTCAGGTTTTTGCTTCATTGCCTTCGAATAAAATTTTAATGAATACCCAATTTCAGAAATAACACTTAATAAAAATGATTTGCTTTTCGTATTCAATTGCATGTAATTCAGCACAGGCGGAAATTTTAATTGCCGTTCTTTCAAAAAATAATTTTAATGGATTTCAGGAAGAAGAAAAATTATTGATTGCTTATACTGATTCTGAAAAAAATATGACCCCTGAATTAATTTATCAATTCAAATTATTGGGCATAAATATTCCATCTCCTGAAAGTATTCCGGACAAAAACTGGAATGAAGAATGGGAAAGTAAAATATTGCCCATTGAAATTAATGATGAGGTATTAATCAAAACCACTTTTCATCATGTTGAAAAAAAATATCCGATAGAAATAATTATTGACCCTAAAATGTCGTTTGGTACAGGCCACCATGCCACCACTCACATGATGATTGAATTTATGCTCGAAAACAAATCCCTGTTTGTTGATTCCATTGTTTTTGATTTTGGTGCCGGCACCGGTATACTTTCTATTCTGGCAGAAAAATCAGGTGCTGCTGAAATACTGGCCATTGACCATGAAGAGTGGGCATTTAATAATATGAACGAAAATTTTGAACGAAATAATGCAACCAGGTGCATCGCTGAGTTATCAAGTATGCCCCCTGATTCGGATAATAAATTTGACCTGATTCTTGCAAATATTAACCGAACAGTAATACTTGAATTTTTCAATTCCATTTCACAAAACCTGAAACCAGATGGAATTTTATTTTGCAGCGGCTTTCTTACCGACGACGAAAAGTTGATAACGCAAGCAGCGGAAAAATTAAATTTGAAATTTATTGACCGGAAATTCCGGGAAAACTGGATGGCCATACAATTTAAAAAACACACAACGAATTCATGAAATTATTTTTTCGAATTTTTTTCTGCTTAATTTTTTTAACAACCATTTCAATCGCACAATCTGACAAAGCATTTGAAGCGTCGAACTTTCAAAAAGAATTAATGAATTTGCTGAACAGCACCAAGCAGCCGGATTGTGTAGAGGCTGCAAAAGATTTTGAAACTTCGTGGTTAAAATTAAATGGCTCGCAGCAAAACAGCATGATTGAAATAGCCAATTTAATGCGCACAAGAAAAATGCTGGTGATGCCCTACTTCCGCGATTTTGTTATAGCAGTGAATGCTTATGCGGGCGGAAAAATTTCGTCAAACACTTTTGATGAATGGAGCAGCACGCTTACACAATTAGTAAAAAATTTACCAAAAGGCAATAACAAAGCTTTTCAGGAATACATTGATTTCAGCCGATCTATTTTCAATGAAAACGCGCTAAACATTGCACCGGGAAGAATATGGAAAATAACCGCATCAGATTTCACGCTTGATTTTATTGATCAAATTCCGGTGGCTATTATCAGCAGTACTGAATTGTTAGGCATTACAAATGGCGATACCATTATTATTCATAACACTTCGGGTAAATTTTATCCGATTGATAAAATGTGGATTGGAACAAAAGGTATGGTTGACTGGTCGCGTGCCGGATTAGATGGATCGCAGGTGTTTGCGCGTTTTAATGGATACAAAATTGATTTAGACAAAAGTGAATACACAGTTGAATCGGCTTACATAACCTATTCACCTTTTTTAAAAAAAGAATTACAAGGTCAGTTTCAGGATAAACTTTTAGCCAACAATACACCTGAAAACAGTAGCTATCCACGCTTTATAACTTACGACCATAATATTTTAATTGATAATGTAGCCGACAATGCGGCTTTGCGCGGTGCCATTTCTATTCAGGGAAGCAAACTGAGTTGCAGTGGTGTTAAAGATGCGAAGGCTATGTTGGAGCTAAAACGATATGATCAGGTAATTGGTGTTCGGGCTTATGCAAACACATTTGTAATTAAAAAATTTGAAGATATTTATTCTCCTGCTGCTGAAATAAAAATATATCTCGGCAAAGACTCCATCTATCATTCAGGTGTCACTTTAAAATATCGCGTGAGCACCAAGCAGCTTGTTTTAGAAAGAGGCAAGGATGGTATTGCCCGCTCTCCGTTTTTTGACTCCTATCATCAAAATGAAATTTTTGCCGATGCGGTTTACTGGCGATTAGATGAACCCACCATCAGGATGAGTGAAATTCAGGGTGCTGCTTCAGGCGAATCGAGTTACGAATCGGTTAATTATTTTGAAAAAGGACGGTTAGATAAATATCAGAATGTTGCTGACTTTAATATTATTAATCAAATAAAAAAATACACTGAAAAAAATAATACCAAAGAAATTTATACTGAGGAATTAGCCAAATTTATTTCTCCTTCCTATAACTCCGAAACTATCAGGCGAACACTTTATAAATTAGTGGAAGATGGATTTATTTATTACGACGAAGCAAAAGAACTAGTAACTGTTCGGCAAAAAACAATCAACTATGTTTTATCGGATCAGAAAAGAATGGATTACGACGATATTAAAATTCTTTCGACCCCAAAAGGAAACACGAATGCGCAAATTGATTTAGGAAGTTATAACATGAATATCAAAGGTGTAAAAAGCGTGCTGATCAGCGATTCAAATTTCGTGGTCATTTTTCCCCGTAACGATAGTTTAATTGAAAAGAAAAACCGCGATTTGGATTTCGATGGAAAATTATTTGCTGGCAGGGTGGATATGTACGGTAAAGGATTCGGATTGCAATACGACGACTGGAAACTAAACTTAACCACTGTTGACAGTATGCTTATTAATTTGCCAAGCGGCCAACGCGATAAAACCGGCGCACCCATTCTTGTGCCCATCCATAGTTTTATTGAACGACTAACTGGTGAACTACAAATTGACAGCAAGTTTAATAAAAGCGGTAAGGTTAGAACCTGGGCCTTTCCATCTTTAAAATCAACCGATCATTCCTTTGTTTTTTATGAGAGGCCTTCAGCACAAAAAAATGTTTATGAAAAAAATAAATTTTATTATCAATTAGATCCTTTTGTTTTCGATAGTTTAAATGCCTTTATACCCTCAAAGGTTGAGTTCAAAGGGAAATTAGTTTCTGCCGGAATTTTTCCTGATATCGTTCAGCCAATCGGAATACAAAAAGATTTGTCGCTTGGATTTATAACCAAAAGAACTGTACTGCCCATGTATGGCGGAAAAGGAAATTATACAAATACTATTTCGTTAGATAATAAAGGTTTACTTGGAAAAGGACAGATTAATTATTTACCATCTGTAACACAAAGTGATAACATTATATTTTTTCCAGATTCAACTAAAGCGACAGCGAAATTGTTTGATATGAAAGCTTCAACTTATGGTGGAGTTGAATACCCGACCGTGGAAGGTCGTGAAGTAAAAGTTTTATGGAAACCCTATTCAGATAGTATGATGGTTAGCGTTGATTCCATTCCATTTAAAATGTTTGGTAAAGAAACCGATATGACCGGCACACTTGTACTAACACCTAATGGATTAAAAGGAAGCGGAACAGTTGATTGGGCTGATGCCACATTGAAGTCGGGCGACATAAGTTTCGGAAAAAATAAAATGGCCGCTGATACTTCTGATTTTGTTATTAAATCCATTGACCCGAAAAAATTTGCTCTTACCACCAAAAATGTAAATGCAAACATTGATTTTGATAAACAGATTGGTGAGTTTAAATCAAATACTGATGATATTGCTACCGAACTTCCATACAATCAGTACCGAACATCCATGAATGAATTTAAATGGGACATGGCAAAAAAGAATTTAAAATTTATTGCACCCGCAGGTACTGAAGCCGAATTTACCAGTATTCATCCCGATCAGGATTTACTCACTTTTACAGGAAGTTCAGCTAATTATTCGCTGACCGATTTTATATTAAAAGTGAGTGATGTTCCATACATCAGTGTGGTTGATGCTAAAATTTTTCCCGACAGCGGAAAAGTGGTGGTTGAACCGGAAGCAAAAATGCGCACGCTGGTTAAAGCAAAAATTATAACCGATACAATAAATGAGTTTCATAGTTTTTTTAATGTAACAGCAAATGTTTATGGCAAGCAGAGTTATAAAGCAAGCGGTGATTATAGTTTTGTAGGTAAAAACGGCAATAAGCAAAAAATAAATTTCACCGACATCGGAGTTTATAAAGACAGTACAAAAAATTTACGCACTTATGCAAAAACCACGATTGATACTTCACAAAAATTTCAACTGATTCCAAAAATTTATTATCGTGGACTGGTAAATATTAAATCCATCGAGGAGCCGCTTAATTTTTCCGGCTATGCCAAGTTGCAATTAAATAACCCGAATGTTCGGGCGGAGTGGTTCAGCATCAACAATAATTTCACCTCTGATTCTTCATTAATTTATTATCAGGATCCGGAAGATTTAAATCACAAACCCGCAACGGTTGGAATTGTTTTCGGAGCCGATTCATCTGATTTATATACTGCATTTTTTCAGGCAAAAAAAACAAGTAAGGACCGCAATCTTTTTCTTGCTAATGGAATTGTGTATTACGACGAAACCAAGAAAGAATTTTTAGCAGGCAATGCCGACAAAATTTTGAATGAAACTGCGCGTGGAAATTTTATCAAGTACAATGATGCCACCGCAAAAGTTTATGCTGAAGGGAAAATGGATATGGGTTTAAATTTCGGATTGGTGGATGTGCAGGCAGGCGGATATATAAATACTGATCTTATTAAAAACGAATACAAGTTCACATTACTGATGGGTTTACAATTTGAAATAAAAGAAAACCTGCTTGAAATGATGGGAAAAACAGTGCTTGCAAATAATTTCAGTCAGGAAGATATTGATTATTTCAGCGACGATTTTAATAAAAATATACCAGAATTTATTTCACCTAAAAATGATAAAAAATTTAACGAGCAAATGAACAAGGATGGAACCTTTAAAAAACCAGAAGAATTTAAATACACCATTTTCTTTACCGATTTACATTTAGTCTGGGATAAAGAAACCCGTTCATTTTATTCGAAAGGGCCTATCGGAATATCCTATATCGGCCCTACCGCCATTAACCGTGTAATTCAAGGGGCTTACCTTGAAATCGGCTATAAAAAAAGTGGTGATTACATGAATTTATATATCCCCGGTGATGATGATAAATATTATTATTTTTTCTATCAAAATAATAATATGCAAATACTAAGTGGTGATAGAACCTGGATGATTGAACTGAATGCCATTGACCCCGAAAAGCGAAGAACAAAAACTGATGATGGAAAAATATATCAATACACTGTTGCCAGCGAAAACAAAAAGAACACTTTTGTTTCGCGCATGCAATTTATTGAATCAGGTAAAAAAGAAATAAATCCGAATAAACAATAACCGGATTTTCTGATTTAACTATTTGTAATTTATGGCTGCTTGTACCGCATTGTAAGTATTTACAATGCCTCCGCTGACACATATTTTTTTATACCCGGTTTTCTTTTTATCAGTGCCCGGTAAAACAAATTTAGCTTTTGGTTTGTAAACAGATGAAAGCAAAATCTGTTTCACCTGTTCTGCTGTTAAATTCGGAAAATACGAACGGATAATAGCTGCTACTCCAGCGCAAACAGGTGATGCCATGCTGGTACCTTGTTCATTCATATACTTTCCATCGGGAACAGTAGAATAAATTTCTTCGCCAGGCGAAAAAATATCGACACTCGACTTACCATAATTTGAAAATGGCGCAGCACTTCCATCAGGTCCGCTGGCTCCTACTTCAATCCACGATGCTGCATAGCCCGAACCATCAGCATATTTATCATTCGGAAAATTATCGGAGTTGTCGTTGTTCTTTCCATCATTACCTGCTGCATGCACAAGCAACACATCTTTTGATACTGCATATTTCACGGCCTCATCAACTGCAGCTTTATTGTAGCCAAAACCCTTTCCGAAACTCATGTTAATAATTTTTGCTCCGTTATCTGCTGCATAACGAATAGCATTCGCCACATCTTTATCGCGCTCATCGCCATCGGGCACGCAACGAATGGCCATAATTTTAATATTGGTTCCAACCCCATCCATTCCTAAATTATTATTTCTAATTGCACCTATAATTCCGGATACATGCGTACCATGCAAACCATCCGGGCCTTTTACTTCATTGTTTCCATAACCTTTTTCACTGGCATCCTGATAATTATCACCAACAATATTCCGTGGATCAAAATCGACATTGTAACCATAGTTCACCATGCTTTCAAACTGTTTTTTTCCTTCCTGCAAATCATCCATCACTTTTTGATAATCCGTTGTTCCCATTTGCTGGGCATACACATTCAAAAACATTTTTGCCATTAACAATTTATTGTCAGTCGGATTGTAGTTTTTTAAATCTTCTGGTGAAATGGGGTTCTTACCTAAATCTTTAACCATGGCATCAACGGATGTACATAGGTTATCAAAAAATTCAAGGTTTTGTTTTCCTTCTTCCATTTTTTCTTTGAAAGCTTTTTCTACCTTCAGAAAATACTCATATTCATTATTATTTCCGGTTGAATTTCCACCTTCATACTTTTTTTTCAAATCTTTATATACTCTTGTTAATTCATAACTATCCTGATTTACATCAGTGCCATCTTTTCCTCCGATAAAATCCCATCCGTTAATATCATCTATATAGCCATTTTTATCATCATCAATTCCGTTTCCTACAATCTCCTTTTCGTTAATCCAGATATTGGAACCCAAATCAGGATGTGAAACATCAACACCACCATCAATTACAGCAACAATAACCTGCGAGCCGGTTTTTCCTTGTAATAATTTATCGTATGCTGAATTAGCGGCTGTACCTTTGTAGTCATCAGTTGTCGGGTTAAGTAAAAACCAGTTTTGCGGAGCCGATTGTGCAAATGCCAACTGAACTGAAAAAACGAAGGCTAAAAAAGAGAGTTTAAAAATTTTGTGATTCATTTTGAAGTTTAAAATTTGATCGGCAAAGTAATTTTATAAATGTGACATTAGAAATTGAAATTTAACAGAGGATATGATGATAAATAAGAAAGCACAACGGATTGATTCATACAGTTATTATGTTTTGTACAAACCGTTTAAAGTATTAAGTCAGTTTTCGCCTGCGGAAGGTAAACGAATGCTAAAAGAATTTTTTGATTTCCCAAAAGATGTGTATCCGGTTGGAAGATTAGACGAAGACACAGAAGGTTTACTAATACTGACAAATGATACGGCTTTGAATAATAAATTACTGGATCCGAAAAATTCGCACACCCGAACTTATCTTGTTCAGGTAGAAGGGATAATAACCGATGAAGCCTTAAAGAAATTAGAAAACGGTTTAGCCATTAAAGTGAGAGGAGAACGACACAAAACAAAATCGTCGGTAGTTAAATTTTTAGTGGAGGAACCCGTGGTTCCCGAACGAATTCCACCCATCCGTTTTAGAAAAAATAGTCCCACCTCGTGGATTGAGTTATCTTTGACCGAAGGAAAAAATCATCAGGTGCGAAAAATGACTGCCGCAGTTGGTTTCCCAACCTTGCGATTGATCAGATGGAAGATTGAAAACCTGACCGCAGATAGCTTGTTGAGCGGAGATGTGATTGAAATGGAAAAGACAGAATTGTATCATTTGTTAAAATTGAGCTGACGATAAAATGAAAATGAAAGTTGATAATAAAATGAAAATAGCAAAGGCTACAATTTCAGATGTGCAGGAAATAAATAAATTGGTCAACTCAGCTTATCGGGGAGAATCATCAAAAATTGGCTGGACCACTGAAGCAGATTTGCTGGATGGAATTCGCGTGGATGAAGAACGATTGAAAGAATTTATTCAGAAAAAAGATTCCATGTTATTAAAATATTTGGATGATGAAAATAAAATTATCGGATGTGTGCATTTAGAAAAACACGGATACAAGTTATACCTCGGCATGTTAACGGTGCAGCCTGAATTACAGAACCGAGGCCTGGGAAAAGAAATGATGAAGGAAGCAGAATCACAAGCAAAAGCAGTTAATTGTTCTGCCGTTTACATGTCGGTTTTAACAGACCGTAGAATATTAATGGAATGGTATATAAAACATGGATATAAAAACACCGGAGTTAAAAAACCGTTTCCATCGCACGATAAAAGATTCGGGATACCAAAAAAACCGTTAGAATTTATTTTGTTAGAGAAAAGTATTTTATAAATTCAGAAATTGACTTTTGTTTTTTTATAAAAAGCAAGTTCGGCTACATACTGGTTGCTGAATACGGACTACTGCTCCTCTACTTCTTCTTCATTTTTAATTGTAAAAGAAAATGTTTTGTGCACCATAAAACTTATGACCCCAACACAAACTGCAGCAGCGGCTCTTGATAAAGTCGGATACCATAGAAATTCTCTAATTAAAAAATTCATCAGGAAATAATTTAAAACCAATGCTGCTAAAGCAACAGCAGTATAACGCATTAACTGATGGCGCACACGCAAATCAGATTCAGTAAAAACAAATTTTCTGGTCAAAGAAAAATTCGTTACCAATCCAAAACAAAATGAAATCATTAAGGCAATAGTTGGTGCACCAATAATAATGTGGTTTGAAACAGGTAAATCATTTTTCAGAATTACATAATTGTAAGTTAAAAAATATACAAACACATCCACTCCGGTGGCAGTAATGGCTGTGAAGAAATATCGGACAACCCGTAACCTGAATATTTTTTTACTTAAATGAATGATCAAAGCAACTACTTTTTGCGGCGCAAAAGTGAATCTTATCGGTCGAAGTTCAAACTCCTTTACAATGAAAATGTTTTTGTTTTGTATTTGTCCGACAATGGAAATAAAATCATTGTTACTTTCGTTCATCCAAAATAAAAATTATGAAATTGAAATGCTTTGCCTTTTTTGTTATGTTTTTTGCCTCTGATAAAACAATGGGGCAAACAAATACAGATAGCGTAAAAAGGAAACAGTTTTCGGCTGGCTATAATATACTTCGACCATTAATGCCCAATGGTTCAATTACTCCGTTGCCGGTTGGATTTTTAAAATACAGAGTGCAGGATCATGCTTTCAGGTTTTCAATGAACTCCGGTTATTATGAAAGAAATTATAATCATAATTATTCCGGAGTGCCGTCGGCCCTGATTAGTACCGATTCAA